>DASXZC010000473.1:0-5497 GCA_036502165.1 Bryobacteraceae bacterium | reverse complement strand
GCATAGCCGCCTCGCTCAGGAGCTCGATAAGCTGCCCAAAGTTACCGGGTCCGGGGTCAATCCGGATCAGATTTTCGTCACCAATCGCTTACAGAAGGTTTTGCACAAGGCCGAAGATGAGGCCAAGCGGCTCAAGGACGATTACGTTTCGATCGAGCACGTGATGCTCGGGATGGTCGAGGATTCGGGGCCGACAGGGAAGATCCTGAAAGATTTTGGACTGACGCGCGATCGGCTGATGAAGATCCTGCAGGAGGTGCGGGGCGGGCAGAGGATTACGAGTCCGAACCCGGAGCAGACGTATGAGGCGCTCGAGCGGTATGGGCGCGATCTGACGAAGCTGGCGGCGCAGAACAAGCTCGATCCGGTGATTGGGCGGGATGAGGAGATCCGGCGGGTCATACAGGTCTTGTCGCGGCGCACGAAGAATAATCCGGTGCTGATCGGCGAGCCGGGCGTGGGTAAGACGGCGATCGTCGAAGGGCTCGCGTTGCGCATCATGCGGGGCGATGTTCCGGAGGGTTTGAAAGACAAGAAGGTCGTGTCGCTCGATATGGGGGCGCTGATCGCCGGGGCGAAGTTCCGCGGTGAATTCGAGGAGCGGCTGAAGGCGGTGCTGAAAGAAGTGCAGTCGTCAGAGGGGCAGATCATTCTGTTCATCGATGAGCTGCACACGGTCGTGGGCGCGGGCAAGACCGAGGGATCGATGGACGCGGGCAATCTGCTGAAGCCGATGCTGGCGCGCGGCGAGTTGCATTGCATCGGCGCGACGACGCTCGATGAATATCGCAAACATATTGAGAAAGACGCGGCGCTCGAGCGGCGTTTCCAGACGGTGCTGGTCGATCAGCCGACGGTCGAGGATACGATTTCGATCCTGCGGGGATTGCGGGAGCGGTACGAGAAGCATCATGGCGTGCGGATCAAGGATTCGAGTCTGGTGGCGGCGGCGGTGATGTCGAATCGGTACATCACGGATCGCTTCCTTCCTGATAAAGCGATCGATTTGATGGATGAGGCGGCGGCGAAACTGAGGACCGAGATCGACTCGATGCCGGCGGAGCTCGATGAGATTTTGCGGCGGACGATGCAGCTCGAGATCGAGCGCGAGGCGCTCAAGAAAGAGACCGATGCGGCGTCGAAGGATCGGCTGGCGAAGTTAGAGAAAGAGCTGGCGGAGTTGAAGAGCGACTCGAGTTCGCTGCAGGCGCAATGGCAGGCGGAGAAGTCGAGCGTCCTCAAATTGCGGACGCTGCGGGAGCAGATCGAATCGACGAAGCAGGACATCGAAACGGCGCAGCGGCAATACGATTTGAATCGGGTTGCGGAGTTGAAGTACGGCAAGCTGCCGGCGCTCGAGGCGGAGCTGAATCAGTTGTCGGAGCACGCCGGGCGTCCTCATCTGTTGAAGGATGAAGTGGATGAAGAGGACATCGCGGCGGTGGTTTCGCGATGGACTGGCGTGCCGGTTTCGAAGTTACTCGAGGGAGAAATGCAGAAGCTGCTCTCGCTCGATAAGGAATTGCACTTGCGGGTGATTGGACAGGACGAGGCCGTCGATGCTGTCGCTGAGGCCGTTCTAAGGGCGCGGAGCGGATTGAAGGATCCACGCAGGCCGATTGGAAGTTTTATCTTTTTGGGTCCGACGGGAGTGGGAAAGACGGAGTTGGCGCGGGCGCTGGCGGAGTTCCTGTTTGACGATGAGCACAACATGATCCGCATCGATATGAGCGAATACCAGGAGAAGCATACGGTCGCTCGATTGGTCGGCGCGCCTCCTGGATATATCGGCTTCGATGAGGGCGGGCAGTTGACTGAGGCGGTGCGGCGGAAGCCTTATTCAGTGGTGCTGTTCGACGAAATCGAGAAGGCGCATCCGGATGTTTTCAATGTGCTGCTGCAGGTGCTCGACGATGGGCGGTTGACCGATGGGCAGGGACGGACGGTCGATTTCAAAAATACGATCGTGATCATGACGTCGAACATCGGAAGTCATCGGATCCTCGAGGGCGGCAATCACGAGCGTATGCGGACGCAGGTGATGGAAGAACTGCGGCGGCACTTCCGGCCGGAATTTTTGAATCGTGTGGATGAGACGATCGTGTTCCATTCGCTGAACGAGGCGCAGTTGAAGGAGATCGTCGAGGTGCAACTGAACGGACTGCGTGCGCGATTGGCGGAGCGGCACATCGAGCTTGAATTGTCCGACGCGGCGCGGACGCATCTGGTGAAGAGCGGTTACGATCCGACCTACGGAGCGCGTCCGTTGAAGCGGGCGATTCAGAAGGAGATTGAGACTCCGCTGGCGAGAAAGATTATCGCGGGAGAGGTGAAGGATGGTCAGAGGTTGTACATCGATGCAACCGATAGCGGGCTGCGATTTGAACCCTTAGGCGAGTCTATGACTACGTCCTCAGCATCCAAGTAATAACAAGAGAGACGAAGAGGAGCACCCAATGCCCAATGGCAATACGAACGATAAATTGAAAGTCCTTCCGGTTCTACATTTGAAGAGCGCGGTGCTGTTTCCGGGGCTGCTGATGCCGTTGTCGGCGGGGCGGCCGGGATCGGTTGCCGCGATCGAAGCTGCGTTGAAAACCGAGGAAAAGGAAGTTGTCGTGGTCGCGCAGCGCGATCCGACGACTGAGGAACCGAATCAGGATCAGCTTTACACGATCGGTACGAAGGCCGTGATCCGCCGCATGTCGCGTGCGCAAAACGGCATCATGGAGTTGATGGTGTATGGCGTTGAACGAGTTGTAATCACTCGTCTGACCGCCGATGGAGGTTATCTCGAGGCGAAGGTCCGGACGCTACCGATGGGCGATAGCGATCAGACCGAACTCGAGGCGCTGGCGCGTGCGCTGTTCGATTTGGCCGTGAAGGCGATTGGGCTCGCGCAGTCGCAACAGAGTCCGCAAGAGGCGGCGCAGATGTTGCAGAATGCCGAGGATCCGCTGCGCCTCGCGTACTTGTTGGCGTCGATGTTCTCGCTCGATGTGGGGCGTGAACAGGAGCTGCTCGAGGCGCAGAATGCGGTCGATGCATTGCGGCTGGTCCACAGGCACTTGGCGCATGAGGTGCAGGTTTTAGAATTGCGCAACAAGATCGCTACCGATGCGCGGAGCGAGATGGGCAAGGAGCAGCGTGAGTACATGCTGCGGCAGCAATTGCGCGCGATTCAATCCGAATTGGGTGAGAAGAATTCCGATCAGGCCGAGGTCGAACAACTGCGCGAGAAGTTGGAGAAGTCGGATCTTCCGGAGGAGGTTGCTACCGAGGCGAAGCGTGAACTGGGACGGCTGGAGCGGTTGTCGGCAGGGCAGCCGGAGTTTCATGTCATCCGCACATATTTGGAATATGTTCTCGAATTGCCGTGGAAGAAGGAGTCGTCGGACAATCTGGAAATTGCGAATGCGCGGCAGGTGTTGGACGATGATCACTATGGGCTGAAGGAAGTCAAGGATCGAATCCTCGAGCATCTGGGCGTGTTGAAAATGAACCCGGGTGCGAAGTCGCCGATCTTGTGCTTCGTTGGGCCTCCGGGAACGGGTAAGACTTCGCTGGGTCAATCGATCGCTCGCGCGCTGGGACGTAAGTTCGAGCGTATGAGCCTTGGTGGCATGCATGATGAGAGCGAATTGCGCGGACATCGAAGGACCTATATTGGAGCGATGCCGGGCCGTTTGATCACCGCGATCCGACGTGCGGGTTCGAAGAATCCGGTGTTGTTGCTGGATGAGGTCGATAAGCTTGGGCACGACTTCCGGGGAGATCCGGCGGCGGCGTTGCTCGAGGTGTTGGATCCGGAACAGAACAAGTCGTTCCGCGATAATTATCTGGATTTGCCGTTCGATTTATCGAAGGTATTGTTCATCACGACGGCGAATTCGTTGGATACGATTCCGCGGCCGCTCTTAGATCGGATGGAGATCCTGCGGCTGAGTGGATACAGCGAGGAGGAGAAGGTCCACATCGCGAAGAAGTTCATCGTGCCGCGGCGTTTAAAGGACGCGGGGTTGACGGATGAACAGGCGCACTTTGAAGATGAGGCGCTGTCGTTCGTGATCAGCGGCTATACGCGTGAGGCTGGTTTGCGGCGGCTCGAGCAGGCGATCGGGCGGGTGTTGCGCAAGGTGACTTTAAAATTCGCCGAGGGCAAACCTGATCCGGTTGTCATTACGAAGGCGACCATCGAGGAGATGCTGGGGCCGGAGCCATTCCATCAGGAAGAGCTCCGCAAGCAGCCGCCGTATGGGGTTGCGAACGGGCTGGCGTGGACGGAGGCGGGCGGAGACGTCCTTTATATAGAGGCGACGCGGCTGCCATCGGGCAAGGGTTTGACGCTGACGGGGCAGCTCGGCGAGGTGATGCAAGAGTCCGCGAAGACGGCACAGAGTTTCGTGTGGTCAAAGGCGGATGAGCTCGGCATCGATCCGGAAGTGTTCAAGGGAAGCGGCGTGCACATACACGTTCCGGCGGGGGCGATTCCGAAAGATGGGCCGTCGGCGGGCGTGACGATGGTGACGGTGCTGACGTCGCTCTACACCAAGCTGCCGATGCGTGGCGATACGGCGATGACGGGCGAGGTGACGCTGACTGGATTGGTGCTGCCGATCGGTGGTGTGCGTGAGAAAGTGCTGGCCGCAAGGCGGGCAGGCTTGACTCGCGTCATTCTTCCGAAGGGGAACCAGAAAGACTTGCGTGACTTGCCGGAGAACGTCCGTAATGAGATGACGTTCGTCCTGGCGGAGCGGGTAGAGCAGGTGCTCGAAGCGGCGATTCCATCGCTGGCGATGACGCTGCTTACTGTCTAGGATCGTTCACTTGAGAGTTCGGGCCGCGGAGTTGATCCGCGGCTCGTTTTGTTTTTAGGGATGGCGGTGCAGGACGTGGGTCGCGATGTCGGGCCAGAACTCGCGGAACACGTTCGTGAGGGCGTCGCGTCCGATGGCGAAACCGTACTTGGTGGCGAGGGCTCCGCCGGTGCGATCGTGGCTGGGGTAGTAGGCGAGGGAGATGGCTTGGGCCATTCCGCGGCCGAATACTTCGGAGGCGTTGAAGCTTTGATGTCCGCTGTAACTGGGTGTGATGAGGACGCGGGAGGCGGCGTAGACGGCGCGCTTCAGAACGTTCCCTTGGCCTTTCGCGTAGTAGCGTTCGTCCTGATGAAAGACGGTCGGCAGGGCGAAGATGACCAGGTAGTTTCCATCCGTTTTATCCAGAAATCCGCGCCAGTAATATTCTCCAAAGCCACCGATGCCGTGACCGAGTTGGGGGTGAGCGTTGGTGCTTTCGGCAAGCAGCGACGTGATGCCGACGAAGATAAACGACGAATAGTCAAAGCTGTTGCGGGTGGCGATGATGAAGGCCTGCTTCGGTGTCGGAGGGGGCGGGATGGCTCCGGCGCTGACTGCGCGGTAGTTGGGCATGATCCCGAGGATCCGCTTGGGTTGTTGCTTCGAGATGGGGACGGCGGGGGCCTCGGGTGCGGGCT
>DASXZC010000472.1:0-2140 GCA_036502165.1 Bryobacteraceae bacterium | reverse complement strand
GTCGCCACAGCGGGTGTAGGTCTGAATCTCATTCGAGTCGGGCGCCGTAAACATCGGATCCATGATCGTTCCATACGGCATGTGGCGGAACATCAGGGTAGCGGTAATCGCGTCGGCGTCGGATTGGGCGGCTAGGGCGAGGAGGGGAAATGCCGCCAAAAGTGCACAGTACTTCACGCCTTCAGAGTGACACAAAAATCTAAAGAATGGCCAGGGAATTTTGTAAATCCGCAATTAAATCGGATACATGTTCAAGCCCGATGGAGAGCCGCAATAGATTCTGCGGAGTACGGGTCGACGGCCCTTCGACCGACGCGCGGTGTTCGATCAAAGAGTGCGTGGAACCGAGGCTGGTGGCTCGTGTAAAGATCTCAGTCCGCGCGGCGACGGCGAGCGTCTTAGCGCGGCATCCACGGACTTGAACGGAGAGCATTGCCCCGAAGCCGCCGGTCATCTGACGCGTAGCAAGCGAGTGAGCCGGATGCGAAGCGAGCCCTGGATAATGGACGCGCTCGACCGCGGGGTGCGTTTCAAGGAACTGTGCGATCTGCATGGCATTCTCCTGCTGGCCGCGGACCCGCCACGGCAGAGTTTCGATCGATCGCAGCAGCAGCCAGCAGTCAAATGGCGAGGGAACCGATCCGCCATACTCCTGTGCGAGACGGCAGCGTTCGAATAGATAGTTGTCGTGATGCGTGATGAGCGCTCCGCCGAGAATGTCGCTGTGGCCGCCGAAATACTTCGTGGTCGAATGCATCACCATGTCGATTCCGAATTCGAGTGGACGCTGCGCGACTGGAGTCGCGAAGGTACTGTCGCAGATCGTAACCGCGTTGGCTTTGCGCGCGATCTCCGCCATGGCGGCGACGTCGGTGACCTTCATCAGAGGATTCGACGGCGTCTCGATCCAGATCAGGCGAGTCGCAGGACGCACGGCAGCGCGAACGGCTTCGAGATCGGTTAAATCCACATAGCTGATTTCAATCTGGGATTTCCCGAAAACCTGCGAAATGACTTTGCGTAATCCGTAATAGACGTCATCGGGCGCGATGACGTGATCGCCCGGCTCGAGGCCTTGCAGCACCGCGGTCGTCACCGCCAAGCCCGACGCATACGCCAGCGATTCCTTGCCTCCCTCGAGTGCGGCCAGACATTCCTCGAGCGACTTGCGATTTGGATTGGTCTCGCGCGTATACGAGAACCCGAGCGGATATTCACCATCCGCACCACGTTCGAACGTCGTCGACAAATGAATCGGCTGTGCGACGGCACCTGTTGCCGAATCGATCTTGCGTCCGGCATGGACGGCGAGAGTCTCAAAGTGAAGCGTCTTTTTCATAAGCAGGTATGGCGTTGTCCTTCATTGTACTGACCACGCGCGTCGAGCCAATGAAGTATTATCAGCACACATGAAACAGCTACTTCGCTCCCGCAAAATAGTCGTCGCGCTGTCGATGGCTTTGTTCCTGACTGCCTGTAGCGCGATTGCCGAATTGAGTCCGATGACCGATACAGGCGAAGCATTTATGAAGGCGATGAAATCGAAAGACAACGCTGCGTCGTATGCGCTGCTGGCGGCTCCGCTACAGAAAGAAATTGGCGGAGTGGAAGGCTGGGCGCAGTTCACCGATCCGCGAACTCCCAAGGACTGGACCTTCACGAACAAGTCGGTTTCGAACGGCGATGGCAAGATCGAAGGGTCGGCGAACTTCGTGAATGGCCAGCATCTGGATCTCATCTTGACGCTGGTCAAAGAAGGCTCGACCTGGAAAGTGACAGGAATCCACTTCGGTCAGTAGACGCGCTTAAGCCGTCTGCAGACTCATGGCGCGGATCGCCTGGATGGTCTCGTCCAACTCTTCATCCTTCGTGTAGAAGTGCGGCGCGATGCGGATTCCCGCGCCGGGCCGATAGTCCATGAGGATGTCGCGCTTCGCCAGTTCCTTCACCACTTCATAGCCGTTGTCGACGTCAATGACGACAACGCCGCCGCGCTGATTGGGATCGCGGGGGCTGCGCACCTTGAATCCCGCTTCATCGGCCAGCGCGATGAGGCGCTCGGTCTGGCGTTGCGATTTCGTGCGGATGTTTTCAACTCCGGCTTCGGCGATGATTTTGTATCCAGGAATGCCTGCGAACA
>DASXZC010000471.1:0-28115 GCA_036502165.1 Bryobacteraceae bacterium | reverse complement strand
CGGCCAATCTGACGGACATCAAGAAGCACGCGCAGATGTGGCTCGACACGATCGGACCGTCGATGACGACCGTTCCGCAAGCGATCATCAGCTTCAACAACGACTTTCAAGGACAGTCGACTACGATTCTCGAATTGCTCGACGCCATCGGATTTAACAAGCCGACTCCCACGCAGAAGCAGGATCTGGTGACCCTGCTCGGGTCGCTGTACGACTCCTTGGAAAAGCGGCAGCAGGAGATCCTCGCGGTCAACGCGAACCTCGTGCAGTTCAACAACGAGCTCGGCAAGGATTACGCGCTGCTGTCGAGCGGAGCGGACTCCATTACAAAAGCCATCAAGTCCGACCAGGACCAGTTGAAGTTGATCCTACAGGACATTCAAGATCTCCAAGGCTTGATCCTCAATCTGAAGCAGGAAGTGACGAGTCTTGAAATCGCAGAGGGCGTCACAATCTTTCTCGGCCTGGTCGGCGCCCTAGTCGCCGCCTTTTCGGGAGGCACGGGAGGCGCGATCATCGTCGTCGCGCTCACCGGCGTCGGAGCTGAGGTCGCACTCGAGGTCGCGGTCAAAAAGGAGATCGTCGCGGCGCAGGCGAAGCTCTTCAACGACCAGGACGAGGCAAGCGCCGAGGTCAAGCAAATCGCGGTGCTGAACGGCGTGGCGATGACAGTATCCAATTTGGAGAAGCAGAACGTGAGTTCAGGCGCGGCAATGACTGACGTGCTGACCACGTGGAATACGTTGATCATCAAAATGAAAGCTGTCATCACCGACGTCGAAACCGCCGAAACGGATATCGGAACCATCCTCGACGCGGGCGATGTTCGATCCGCAGTCACGGCTTGGGGACAATTGACGGCGTTCGCCACGAATATGCAAACGGCTCTCGGCAACCTGGTGCCGCTCGCTCCCGTCAAAATCGCTGTCGCCTCCGCCGCTGCCTGATCGGGGATTTTTCCAATGCTTGCTCCAGACGTCAGTTCCGGCAAGAGCGCCATCTCCGCTTTTGCCGCGGCCTTCAACACCACCACCTCGTATGGGATCGCTCTGATTAGCGCTCAACTCGGCCCCTTCAACGTCGCAGGCACGCAGGTGGATCTTCTCGCGCCTTTCCCGATGCTGAAGGCGAACATCGAGACCGCGCGGCAACACGCGAACACGTTCCTCGACCAGAACCTGCTGTTGATGACGCTGATCGGACTCGCTAATTTCAATTCGACGTTTCAAAAGACCGCCGCTTCAATTCTCGAAACAGTGTCGTCGGGCGGTAGCAACCAACAGGTTTCGCAGGATCTCCAAACGCTGCTCGCCGCTCTACAAACGCAGCAGGACTCCGCACAATCCGCGAAGGCGGCCCTGGTGACCTTCAACGATCAGCTCTCGGGCGATGAGGAAAATGTCAACGGCGGAGAGCAACCGATCTCGAGTGCGATCGACGGCGTACAGAAATGGGTCCTCGACGAGTCGGAGGCAGTAGGCGCCGGACCGGGAGGCAGCGGACTGATCGCCACCATCGCGGAAGTCGGTTCTCAAATGACCACGGGACTCAACGCCGTTCTGTCGAGCCTCGAATCCATCGTCGCGACCAATGAATCCGCGGGCGCGGGGATCGACGCGCTGCTCGTGATGTGGGGAACATTGATCGCCAAGTATCAGGACGTGATCGATGAAATCGCGAAAGCATCCGGAGGCGCGCCTATCCTCGCACCCGGTGATGTGAGGGCGGCGGAGGCGGCGTGGAGTGAACTGGCCGCGTATGCGGTTACGCTTGTGTGATGGAACATCGTTCGTCCGCACGCCGTGAGTTTTTGCGCTTCCTGGCAGCGAGTCCGCTGTTAGGTGCGGCGATGGGGCAAGAGGCCGCGCCGATTGCTTCGCCCAAGGATGCGCTCGACGTTCTGGACTTCGAAGCTCTGGCGCGCAAGGCGTTGCCTCCGGCCCATTGGGGCTACATGTCGACGGGGGTCGATGACGATTTGACGATCCGGGCGAATCGCGATGCGATGACGCACTACCAGTTGCGGGCGCGCCGCCTAGTGGGTGCCGCGAAGCCTGACCTTTCGATCGAAGTCTTCGGATCTACTTGGGACCTTCCGATTTACTTCAGCGCCGTAAGCGCGCAGCGGGCGTTCCATCCGGAAGGCGAGCTGGCAACGGCTCGCGCGGCCAAGGCACGCAAGGTGACACAAATGTTGTCAACGGTGTCCTCGACCAGCGTCGAAGATGTCGCCGAAGCGCTTGGTAAGGCGCCGTGGTATCAGCTCTACATGCCTACGACTTGGGAGGAGACCGAGAAGCTGGTGCGGCGCGTCGAAGCGGCGGGATGTCAGATGCTCGCGTGGACGATCGACACCCTCGGAGGACGTAACGCCGAGACGGGCGCGCGGCTCGCGAGGCTCGATACGCGCAACTGCTCGCTGTGCCACAAGACGGCGCCGACGGTCAATCAAGGCAACTCGAGGAATCTCTCGAAGCCAATGTTCAAAGGCCTTTCCGGCGAGATGAATCCTGCGTGGGCGGATTGGTCGTATGTGGACCGGCTCAAGAAGATGACGAAGATGAAGGTCGTTTTGAAGGGCATCGATACCGGTGAAGACGCGGTGCTCGCGCGGGAACATGGCGCGGACGGCGTGGTCGTTTCGAACCACGGCGGACGCGCGACCGAGACCGGACGAGGCACGATGGACATCCTGCCGGAAGTGGTCGATGCGGTGGGTCCGCAATTTCCGGTGTTTGTCGATGGCGGATTCCGGCGCGGCACTGACGTCTTCAAGGCGCTGTCACTCGGCGCGCGGGCGGTGGGCATTGGACGGCCATACGTCTGGGGCTTGGCGGCGTTCGGTCAGGAGGGAGTCGAGCGCGTCATCGAACTGCTGCGCGCGGAGCTCGTCATGACGATGCGGAATTGCGGCGTTCCGGCGGTCAATAAATTCACGCGCGCGTCGGTGCTGCATAACGGATCCCGGATGTAATTAGTACGATAAACCTAGGGATGTCCGCAGTACCTCTCGTTTCCACGAATGATCCGGCCGGGCGTGTGCCCACACAGCCGCTCGAGCACCAGACGCTGTTCCGTGTTCTCGCCGCCATCAGCTTCTGCCATTTCCTGAACGATATGGTGCAGTCGCTGCTGCCGTCGATCTATCCGATCCTCAAGACCACGTTTCACTTGAATTTCGGGCAGATCGGGCTTTTGACGCTCACTTATCAGATCACGGCATCGCTATTGCAGCCCTTCATCGGACAATACACTGATAAGCGTCCCGTGCCGTATTCGTTGCCGGTCGGAATGGCGTTCACGTTAGCCGGACTGCTGGTGCTGGCGATCGCGCCGGCGTTCTCGATCCTGATTCTGGCGTCCTCTTTGATCGGAGTCGGCTCGGCGATTTTCCATCCGGAATCATCACGCGTCGCACGGCTTGCGTCGGGCGGAAAACATGGATTCGCGCAGTCATTCTTTCAGGTCGGCGGGAACTCGGGATCGGCGATTGGACCTTTGCTCGCAGTCGCGATCGTGCTGCCGCGGGGACAGATCGCTACGGCATGGTTTTCGTTGGCGGCTTTGCTCGGAATTGCCGTGCTGACTTGGGTGGGCGGCTGGTACAGGCTGCACTTGTCGCGTCCTCCGAGATCGGCGTCGGATCATTCGGATCAGGCCGTTCTTCCGCCAAAGCAAGTAGCGCGGGCGATCGCGGTATTGATCGCGCTGATCTTTTCGAAGTATTTTTACCTCGCGAGTCTGACGACGTACTACACGTTTTATCTGATCAATCACTTTCACGTGTCGGTGAAGAGTTCGCAACTGCATCTGTTCGCGTTCCTCGGCGCGGTCGCCGCGGGGACGATGATCGGAGGACCGGTGGGCGACCGCTTTGGGCGCAAGGCCGTGATCTGGTGCTCGATCCTGGGCGTGTTGCCGTTCTCGCTGATGCTGCCGCGCGCGGATCTGTTCTGGACGGGCGTGCTCAGCGTGATCATCGGATTCGTGATTGCGTCGGCGTTTTCGGCGATCCTCGTGTATGCGCAGGAACTCGTGCCAGGCCGTGTGGGAATGATCTCGGGCCTGTTCTTCGGCTTCGCCTTCGGCATGGGCGGCATCGGCGCCGCGGTGCTCGGCTGGCTCGCGGATCGAACCAGCATCGACTTCGTGTATCAGCTCTGCGCGTTCCTGCCGGCCATCGGTTTATGCACGGGTTTGCTGCCGAATTTGAGGAAACCAGCGATCGCGCGGACGTGAGTGAAACGCACGTGATGATATGCTGAGTTGACCATGAACCCCGCTGATGGACCGTTCAAGCTTCGGGAGATCTGGCCTCCCGGAACGGTAATCAAAGGCGATTACATCGTTGAGAAGCGCCTGGGCAGCGGCGGATTCGGCACTGTTTATCTTGCGCGGCATCGCTATCTGGCAACGCTGCACGTGATCAAGCGGCTGCATGAGCAGTACGCATCCGACGAAGAATACGTGCGCAAGTTCGTCAACGAGGGCCGCGCTGTGCGGCGGTTGCGGGCTTGCCCGAATATCGTCGAAGTCGAACATATGACGCAGAGCGAGGATGGCCATCTGATCATGGTCATGGAACACATCGCGGGCGGCGATCTGTTCGGGCTCATGGAGCGGCGTACGCTTGCCATTCCTGAAGTCATCGAATACGGAAGACAGATTGCAGTCGCACTCGAGGCGGCTCATCAAGCGGGTTTGATTCATCGTGATATCAAACCGCAGAACGTGATGGTAAGTCAGGATTCGACGGGCAAAACGCTGCTGAAGCTGATCGACTTCGGCATCGCCGCGGATCATGTGAGTCAGACGCAGACGAGCGTGGCGCGGCGGGGATCCATTGGCTATGCGGCTCCGGAACAGTGGATGCGGGCGGGCAAGGGACTTGACGGGCGCGCGGATTTGTATTCTTTGGGCGCGACGATCTACAAGATGCTGACGGGACGCATGCCTTACGAGGATGCGTACGATGTCGGAGGGTGGATCGAGCAGGTGAATGCCGGGCCACCAGTGGCGCCGGTGCTGTTGCGGCCGGAGACACCCGCCGCGCTGTCGGCGCTGACGCTCGAGATGCTCGCGTTCCGGCCCGAGGCGCGGCCGGCCGATGCGGGAGTCGTGGCGGCACGGTTGGCGGGGATGCAGACGCGCGTCGAGAGTCCACCGCCGCAGCCGCAGCCGAATTTTGCGAGTGTGCCGGAGGAGCCGAGACAGACGGCGAGTCCGACAATCGTCGAGCCGCCGCGGCCTTATGTTCCGACGGTGAGGATGGAGCCGCAGCCGGCGCAGCCGATGCAGTACGCGATGCAGCCATCGCTGCCTCCGGTGCCTCCTGCGTACGCGAATGTTCCGCCGCCTGGGCGTCCCCTAACAGTGCCACTCGAGCAGAGGACGCTGTTCGGTCTGCTGGCGTTGGCTATCGGACCTTTGCTCGCCATCGTGATTGTGATGCCCTTGCGACAGCGCGAGGTGGCTTGGACTTCGCTCGCGGCTCTGATGGCGCTCGCGTTGCTGGCATGGATTGGAAGCCGGTCCAAACGATACTTGTCACAGCCCCCAAGAGCGCCGTTCGTTTTTCCGCCGAACCAGGCGACGCGAGGGATCGTGGTGTTGATCGTCTTGATATTTTCGAAGTATTTTTACCTTGCGGGCCTAGCGACTTTTTACAGGTATTACATGATCGTTCGCTTTCACCTGGACGCGGAGGATTCCGAATTCAATCTGTTGGTGTTCCTCATCGCGATTGCCGCGGGCACTATGATCGGGGCGCCCTTGAGCAAATGGTGGGGCCGCAAAGCCGTGATCTGGTGCTCGGTGCTGGGCGTATTGCCGTTTTCGGTGATGCTTCCGCAGGCGGACCGGTTCTGGACGAGCGTCGACAACGTGGTTATCGGATTCGTAATTGCGTTGGCGTTTTCGGCGATCCTCAGTTATGCGCAGGACCTGCTGCCGGGCCGCGCGGGAATGGTCTCGGGGTTGTACTTCTGGCTCGCAATCGGCATCGCGGCAATGGCAGCCGTCGGAATGGGTTGGTTCGCGCGGCTGATGGGATTCGAGCTGGCGAGTCAACTCTGCTCATTCCTGCCGGCGGCCGGTCTATGTGCGATTTTCCTGCCTAATGCGCGGGCATGAGGTGGCGCCACGCGCAGGATAGATGTCGAGGCGGAGCTCGACGCCGTTGAGCCATAGACGACGTTTTCGATCGGCGGAGGCTGCTCGTGGGCGGCGAGGAGCGACGCGGCGAGCGCGATCAGGAAACTCCACGTGGATGTTCGAATTGTAGTACCGATGGCCCTCAAAAAAAGGCTCGCAACCATTGGCGTGGCTGTATGATAAAGAGATGTCAGCAAAGAGAATCGGCGTTTTCGGATGGGGCATCGTAGCGCCGAAATCTCCTAACATCGAGGCGTTCCGTAAGAATCTCGCAACGGGAACCTCGTGGCTCTCGCCCTTCAACGGATATGGACCCGATAATTTCCTAGTCGGTAATCCGGAGTTCCATTTCGAAGACTACCGACCATGGATCGACGCCCGTTTCGCTCCCCGTCACTTTCGCACGCTCGAAGAGAAAATGGACATGCCGGTGCAGTATGCTCTCGGCGCGTTCATACAGGCGCTCGGGCAGAATCCGGGGCTCGAGCAGGAACTGCATTCACTCGGCCGGTACGCCCATGTTTACGCCGGAACCGGACTCGGCAGCCTGGGTGAGATCCACGACGCGAGCCTCAAGCATTACAAGCGTCAGCGGGCGTGGAACCGATTCTGGTCGGCTCCCGAGCGGAACGCCGCGCTGCGTGAATATAAGTGCGGCGCAGATCCGAATGATGGCGTTCCGCCGTGTCCTGATAAATTCGCTGGCGATCCATCGGCGCGCGAGGATGCCGAGGACGTCTGGTTCGCCTATTGGGCGGAGCGTTCCGATCAGTTGCGCGACTATCTGGCGGAGTTGGCCGACATTGAAGGATCGTCGATTCAGGAAGGCGACATTGAAGCCGCCAAGCTGTCGACGATCCGCGAGCGCGAGAAGCGACGGGCGAAGTTGAAGGAAACGTGGGGTGTGCCCGACGCCCCGTGGCATGTTTCGGCGAACGTGATCTGGAACATCCCGAACGTTCCGGCGTCGCAGATCTCGATCCTCGGCAGGATCACCGGCCTGGCATTCGCGCCAGTCGCGGCGTGTTCGACTTTCGGGGTTGCTCTGAAGTTGGCGATGGACGCGATCCACTCAGGGGATGCGAAAGCTGTCGTCGTCGGTGCGACCGATTCGCCGCCGAATCCTTTAACGGTGGGTGCATTTCATTCTGCGCGCGTGCTGTCGGCGGGGCACGATCCATCCGTTCCGTTAACCCGATTGAAAGGCACGCACGTCGCCGGGGGAGCGATTATCTGGATCGTCGGTGATATGGATTACATGAAGTCGAAGGGATTCCATCCGCTGGGCATGGAGCCGGTTTCGGCGGGCGTCAGTTCCGATGCGGATCATATCATCACGCCCTCGGCGGACGGTCCGCGCACTGCGATCCAGCAGGCGATCGAAGGCGCCGGAGCGAAGCCGTCCGATATCGGCACCTGGGATCTGCATGCGACGGCGACGCCGGGCGACTTCATGGAAGTCTCGACTCTGCGGTCGGTGCTTGGCGAGGACGTGCTCGTCTCAGCCCGCAAAGGGACGTTCGGGCACGGCATGAGCGCCGGCGGCGGTTGGGAGTTGACGGCCCAGTATCTGGGCTATCAAGAGGGCCACATCTTTCCGACTCCATTGAGAAAAGACGAGTTGAACGTCGCGATCAGCGCAGTCCACGACAAGATGGTCTTCGAGAGTCCGTGCGAGTTGCCGCCTGGCCTCGCGGGCAAGATCTCGATGGGGATCGGCGGGATCAACGCCTGCATCATCTCGCGTCCTCTCGATCCATCGGATAAGTGAGAATCGCGAGCCGCCGATCGCCACTTAGATGAAGCCCTTTTCACGCTGCGCGCATCTACAAAGACAATGATCGCTTTGGGAAGAGCAAGGGGCGGAGCAGGAATATGGCGATCTACATACACGATGAAACTGCGAGATTGCGGCTGCGGGTTCTAGGCGAGTTGGATGAACCGGCGGCCAAACAATTGGCATCCTGTTGGGCGACCGCAAGTTCGGTCGTAGGCTCTCGAACGGTAGTGATCGATTTAACCGCAACATCTGCAGTCGACCATGCGGGACGCGAATTGCTCGAGGCTTTGCACCGCGAAGGTGTCGAGTTCCTGGCGCACTCGGAATTCCAAATCGAACTGGTATCGAGGATTAAAGGCAGCGGACAACGAGTACTCGAAGACGCCCGGGCGGCTACCGTATAATGATCCGCCAGCGGCCCTGCGGAGCCACGATGCGCGTCCCTTTCGGAAGCGGGATCGCCGAGTCGTATTGATATTCGCGCTTGATCGACTGGGTGGGAGAGAGGATCCAGACGAGCGGTTCGACGCTGCCGTCCGGTAGCTCCGCCACGACCTGTGTCGATGAGTCCAATTGAGTGGGTTCGATCGCGAGAAGCAGCGCGGGCTCGGTGAGCAGGAACGATCCGGAAACGACGGCGCGTGAGCGTCCTTTTGCCACGATCGGCGCGGTCGCGAGGGGCGACTTCATACTCGGCAGGAACGCTTTCTCACCCTCAGGAGATCCGCCTTCGACCCAATTCGAAATGAGCCCGATTTCCTCTTGCGTGAGACTCGGATCGTCCTTGAATTCCCCGAATCCTTTGACCGCGCCCCAGGGGGGCATCCGGCGATTGATGACTTCCTCTTTGATCGCTTTCGCCCAAGGGCGTGCTTCTTCAAAGTTCGCGAGCGAGAACGCTTGCCCGCCATCCTGATGGCATCCGAGGCAGCGTTTGACGACGATCCGCGAGATGTCGCGCGACCATGTGAGGTTGGTCGAGAAGACATCGTGCGCCGGCAGCAGAGCCGCCGAAATCGCCATCAGCCACAGGATCTTGTGCATCTCACTCGCCGGTCTTCGTCTTGTGCATCGGAGCCGAGTACAGCCGCCGGTTCAGTTCCTTCGAAACGGCTAGATCGTAGAACCCGATCATCATTTCTTCCGATGTCTGCTCACCCCATTTTACCGTCGCCGTGGGGTCAGGATTGGCGGGGTTGTTGGCCGAGTTGTCGAACACCGCCGTACATTCGATCCTCGCACCGGGAGGCAGATCGATGGGGGTCGCCAGACGATAGGAGAACTGCCAATTGAAGTCGTAGCGGGGGACGCTCAACAGCTTCTGACGGTCGCCGTTCGGCATCACCACTTCATATTCGAATGATTTGCCGCGCACGTGCATGTGCGGGAAGAAGCTGATCAGCGTCGAGTCATACGGATTAGGCGTCCGCGAGTGGGAAAGCGAATTCGCCTCGCCCGGCGGAATCTTCAGACTGAAATCGATGGCCGCCATCGTGATGACCCGGCGCTCGACGGGCGCGGTTGCGAATTTGAGGCCGAGTTTTGATTGGTCGACACCGCCCGTGCCGTTCGGCGTGTAATGGAGTTGGAACACGAAGTCCGCACCGGCGGGGATCATCTTCGCCATGCCGGGCGTCCACACGTCTGGAGCCATCCCCGGCGTGTAAATCGTCAGGACGTCGCTCGCTCCGCCGCCGAGGGTGTTGATGAATCTTGTGTTGCTGGGCGGAATGTAGGGGACGCCGGGCTTCGCTTCAGCGAGCCAGGGATTTCCTTTTTCGCGCACGAACACGACGACGTGATGCACGGCTTTGCGGAACGAAGGCCGGATCTCGGCCGCCTGGACCCATTTGTCCTCAGTGAAGCCGCTGGGGATCACGACGTATTGGTAGTCGACCGTACCGGTCGCTGGGATGGGGAAGGCGGAGGGCATCTCGACTTTGTAGTCCGGCTCGCCGATGTTCCATCCTTCGACAAAGGTCTTCGGCGCGGGGGCGTCCGCGGGGTTGCCTTCGACCGCTCCGCCATCGACCCAGGAGGTTAGCGTGTGCAGTTGGACCTCGGTCAACGACCAGTCGTTCGAGAATTTCCCGACATGCGGATCGGCCGACCAGGGCGGCATTTTCCGGGTCGCGATGGCGTCCTTGATCGCTTTCGCCCACGGGCGCGTCTCCTTGTAACTCATCAGCGACATGGGCGCGATTTCGCCCGGGCGGTGGCAGAATTGGCAGCGTTCCTGCAATATCGGTAGGGCGTCCTTATAGAACGTCACCTTCTGGATTTGGTCATTCTTGGCGGCTCCGGCGGCGAATAAGATGGCAGAGGCGACAGACATACCTAGTACGACTGACCTTGTTTTCATAGGATTAGGACTACGGATGGCGCTGAAGCGAACAGATACTATCTAGTTAACAGTGTTAACCGAACGAGTGTCCACGATAGTAAAGTTTTGTAAAATCGACCGGAGGATAGTTTGTCCCTCAAGTCAGCGGCCTTCGCGCCGATACGCCCATCAAGGGACTAACATCCACCTATGAAAATCGACCAGCAGAACGTACAACAAAACCGCGGAGCGGGTGGAGCGCAGCAGAGCGGCGGTGCGCAGCAGATATCCGGAGGGAAGGGGACGTACTCCTCGCGCGGGTATGGCCTCGGGAGCGACAGCGTGCAGTTATCGAGTTTGAGTGCGGCGGTGCGGGCTTACACGACGGAATCGCCGGACCGGGCGTCGTCGCTGCAGCAGTTGGGGCAGGACGTGCAGACGGGGCGATACCAGATCGATGCGCAAGCGGTGTCGCAAGGCATCATCAACGACGCGTTCTTGCCGTAGGAGGAACAGAGATGACAGACGAAGCGCAATGGTTTGCGGCGTGGATGCCGAAGGCTGAGCAGAAAATCGAAGTGGCGACGGTGGCTGCGGATCCTCGTCCTCGACCGGCGCCCTCACTGGGCATCGGGCAGGTGCGCGCGGAACTCGAAGCCGTGTGCCGCCATCTTACGGATCCGAGCGCCGACGGCGTGCGGGCGGCGATTCCCCACCTCGAGCGGGCCGTGGACGTCTTCAAGAGTCAGGTCCAGCCTGCCGCGGCGGACAAGGGTTCGGCGAGCGTCGTTCTGGCTGGAGTCCACGCGATCCGATCTGAACTCGCCAGTGCGACGCGTCTGTTCGAGAACGCCTATCAGTTCCATTCCGATTGGGCGACGCAACTGGGAATTCATCTGGATGGAACTCCGCGGCAGTTGCTGTATTCGAGGCCATCCGCGAGGGTCCTCGAAAGTGCCGCCGGCTCCAGTTGGGAAGGATAGAGGCACTTCATGGGATCGCTTTCCGTTGCATTGTTGAATACGGCGCAAGCCCAGCAGACCTTCGTCAAGGCTCTGAACCTGGTGTCGGCGAACGTCTCGAACGTCAATACTCCCGGTTACGCCACGCAGAATCCGAACTTCATCACGCAGCCATTCGACCCGAGCAACGGACTCCCCGGAGGCAGCGTCGACTTCGGCAATCTGATCAATACGCGATCGTCTTACGCTGAACAAGCCGTGCAGACGCGGCAGGGCTATCTGAATCAGAATCAGCAGCTCTCGACCGATCTGACGAACCTGAATCCGGCATTCGACTTGAGCTCGGGCTCGAGTATCCCGTCGACCTTGTCGGCGTTCTTCAACAGTTTCTCGACGCTCTCCGGCAGTCCGAATGACACGACGGCGCGCCAACAGGTGATCAGTGCGGCTTCGAACGTGGCGCAGGCGTTCAACAGCTCGTCGAGCCAACTCGGGGCGGCGATTTCGAACGCCAATTCGCAAATTACCCAGAGTGTCGGCGCGATCAACTCGGACGTCAACAAGCTGCTGAATCTCAACGTCCAGCGCAGGGCGAGCGGAGCGGCCGAGAATCCAGGAATCGATGCGCAGGTCTACTCGACGCTCGAGGATCTGTCGCAGTACGTGAACATCCAAACCGTCCCTCAGACGGATGGCACGGTGAACGTTTATCTCGCGGGGCAAACTCCGCTGGTCGTGGGTGGCCACGCGTACACGCTCACGGCCGCGCCCGGCCAAAATTCGGCGGCGATCCTCAACGCGAGCGGCCAGGACATTACCTCGCAGGTGAGTGCCGGCCAATTGGGAGGCCTGCTCACGGAGCGCAACCAACTGCTGCCTGGCTACGTTTCCGGTCTCGATCAACTGGCGCAGACTTTCGCCGATACCGTGAATGGCCAACTGCGGCAAGGCGTCGACTCGACGGGTGCGGCGCCCACGACGGATTTGTTCCAATACAACCCGCTGTTTCCCGCGAGCACGCTCGAAGTGAGCGGCATCCAGGCGGGGCAGATCGCCGCCGCCGATCCGTCATCCCCGGGTGGAAACGGGAATGCGCTGACGCTGTCGCAATTGGCGAACGCGACGGCGGTCAACGGACAGAACTTCACGCAGGCTTTCAGTACGATCGCGACGAAGTTCGGCCAAGACCTCTCGACGGCGCAAGCGAACGTCACAACCGGCCAGTCGCTGTTGTCGCAGGCGCAGACGAATCGGCAGAATATCTCGGGCGTGTCGCTCGACCAGCAGGCGGTTCAGCTCACGCAATTTCAGCAAGCCTACGAAGCGGCGGGCGACCTGTTTCAAGTGCTCAATCAAATCACTCAGACGACGATCGATCTGCTGCAGCAATAAGTACGGGAACCGATCATGATCACATCGCTCAATTCCGCCAATTCGACATTTCTGACCAATTTGAACGCGATTCAGGCACGCCTCGCGACGGCCGAAAACCAGCTTTCGAGCGGACTCAAAATCGTCAACCCGTCGGACTCGCCGGATCAGATTTCGCAGCTGCTCGCGACCCGCGCGAGTCTTGCCTCCGTGCAGACGATCAATCAAAATCTGGTCAACACGACGGCCGAAGTCAACACTGCGGAGACTGCTCTCTCGAACGCCAGCGATGCCATCCAACAGGCGCAGGTCCTGGGGAGTCAAGGCGCCAGTACGACCGCCACCGCCGCCACGCGGCAGACGCTCGCCGGCCAGATCGGCGACGTCATTACGCAGCTCGTTGGAATCGCCAACACGCAGGCCAATGGACGCTACATTTTTGGCGGCGACAGCGATCAGACGGCGCCCTACACCGTCGACCTGACCCAATCGAATCCGATCAGCAATTATCTGGGAAGCTCGGCGACGCGGCTCGCGCAGAATCCGGATGGGTCGACGTTCGCGGTTTCGGAAAGCGCGCAACAGATTTTCGATTCCCCGACGACGGCCAACAACGTTTTTTCCTCATTGGTCGCTTTGCGGTCCGCTTTGCAGAACAACGACACCACTGGGATTTCGTCGGCCTTGACGACGCTCGGCACGGCTTCGACGTACTTTCAAGGGCAGCTCGCCTTTTATGGCCGCGTGCAGGACAAAGTCTCTAATGCCACGAATCAAGGGCAGTCGCTGGTGACGACTCTCCAAACCCAGGTCAGCAACATACAGGACGCCGATCTGACGCAGGCGATCCTCGAGCTGAATCAAGGGGAGACGGCTCAACAGGCGGCACTGCAGGAGAAGGCAGCGACTCCGGCGACGTCGCTGTTCGATTTCCTGAAGTAGGCTCTATTCTCGCTGCGGCGCTTTCCCTTCGATCACTTCATAGCGTCCTGCGGTGAGCTTTTTGAATTCGTCCGTCCGTCCGCTCGGCCACTCGACGACGATCCGATCGGCTGTGTCGCGTCCATGGCCCAAACCGAACGTCAGCGCGAGTTCGGACTGCGACAGGTAGCTCGACCCGGTCTTCACCATACGCATCTGCTCGCCATCCGGAGTGAACAAACGCACGACGGCCCCGATCGCATCCCGATTCGACTTCGTCCCCTGCAAGCGAAGCCGGATCGACCGATTGCCGTTCGTCAAATCGTTCCGATACAACAACGCCGGACCGCCATTGGTCGTAACCAGCAGATCGACGTCCCCATCGCGGTCGAAGTCACCGCAGGCGAGTCCGCGGGCGACTTTCGGCGAGGCGAATCCGGCACCTACTTCCTTCGCAACATCGCGGAATTTCGTCCCGCGGCTTTCGTTCAGGAACAGGTTCGGAGCTTGCGCGTACACGGCCCCCGGCCGCAGATTGCGCGCGGTCGCGTCGATGTGCCCGTTGACAGCGACGAGGTCGAGCCAGCCATCGAGGTCGAGGTCGGCGAACAGACATCCGAATCCGAGGCTGTTGCGCGACGCCACTCCGACGCCGGTCTTCAGGGCAACGTCCGCGAGCGTTCCGCCGCGGTGCAGCGCCATCATTTCGTTGTCAAAATTCGTGATGGCGATGCCGGCCATGCCGGAATTTTCGAAGTCCGCGACGTCGATGCCCATGCCCGCGCGCGCCTTGCCGTCCTCACTGAACGCGATTCCCGCGCGGACTCCGATTTCGAGGAACGTGCCGTCCTTATTGTTGCGATACAGCTTGTTCGGCTGCGTGTCGTTCGCCACGATCAAGTCGAGCCAGCCATCGCGATCGTAATCGAACATCGCCACACCGAGCGATTTCGAAGTCGAGTCGAAGATCCCGCTCTTCGCCGTCGCGTCCTCGAAGGTGCCGTCGCCCTTGTTGCGGAACAGCCAGCACGTCGATCCGCGGTAGGCTTCCGGCGTGCAATAGGATTTATTCTTACCGTCATTCGCGCAAAATACGTCATGCTGCTGCGACCAATTCACGTAATTGCAGACAAATAAATCGAGCAGTCCGTCGCGATCATAGTCGAACCATAGCGCGGATGTGCTGAAGCTCGACCGGGCGCCGAGGCCGGATCGCGCCGTGACGTCCACGAAGTGCCCTTTGCCAGTGTTGTGAAACAGGCGGCTCTGCCCTACGCAGGTGACGTAGATGTCCGGCCAACCGTCGTTGTCGTAATCGGCGACGGCGAACCCCATCGAGTACATCTCGACGTTCAGCCCGGCCTGGACGGTGACATCCGTGAACGTCCCGTTGCGATTATTTCGATAGAGGCGCAGCGTCGAGTGCTGGCGCACATGGCCCGGCCAATCTGTCCCATTGGCGATCAGGATGTCGAGCCAGCCGTCATTGTCGTAATCGATGAACGCGCAGCCCGGCCCCATCGTCTCGGGCAGGAATTTGTCGCCATACGCGCCGGTATTGTGGGTGAAATGCAGGCCTGAAGCGGCGGTGACGTCGGTCAGATGGAAGCCCGGAGGACTTTCGGCCGCGCCCGCCAGCGCAGCGCCCGACGCCCCCAATAGGAATTCGCGACGGCCGATCATGCGATGCTGACCAATCCATTGCGGATCGCGTATACGACTAGCTCGGCCGTATTGTGCATTTCGAGCCGCTCCATGATTTTCGCGCGGTGGACTGCGATGGTATTCGCGCTCAGCCCCAGCACGACGGCGATATCCTTATTCGATTTGCCGTGCACGATCAACTGCAGCACCTCGAGCTCGCGCGGCGTCAACTGCGGAGCCGGTGCTGCTTCAGCCCCCGGATTCCAGGCGATCCTCGGATCGACCACGCGGCCGCCTGCCGCAATCGTCTTTACGGCTTCGGCCAGTTCGAGATCCATGGCGTTCTTGAGCAGATACCCGCGGGCGCCGGCCTCCATGCAATTGCGGACGTAGACCGGCTCGGGATGCATGCTGAGGATCAGCACCGCCGATCCGGGAAGCGCGGCGGCGATGCGTTGCGTCGCGAGGGCGCCGTTCATGCTGGGCAGTGCGAAGTCCATAACGACGACGTCGGGCTTGTGCTGGAGCGCGAGGTCGACCGCCTCCTGGCCGTCCCCTGCTTCGGCGACGACGCGGATCCCCGGATCGTCCTCGAGCAACCTACGGAATCCGCGGCGTACCAGCATGTGATCATCGACGAGCAGGACTGTGATCGGCGGTTCAGATGGTGACATGATGCTCCTCACGATTGCGTGCGGCGACAGGCGCGAGCCGTACGGTCAGTGACAGTAGCCCGCCGCCATGCGGAGCTGCGTTCACGAATTCGGTCGCGCCCTGCATTGAGACAATCCCCATGCGGCCCCCTCGAGCATGGGAGGTTCTCTCAGTAGGCACAGGCGAGTGTGCGTGTCGTCCGCCGCTGTCGAGTAGCGTCAACCGAACAACGTTGTGCGCTTCCGGCAATATGTGGCGCCTACGGACCGGCAGTTCAGAAGGGGACATGGCTCTCCTCACACTTGCCTTCCGGCGACACGCGCGAGCGGCAAGGTCAGTGGCACCGGTGCGCCACTCTGCGGATCCGCGTTTACCAATTCGATCACGCCGTGCATTGAGACGAGCCCCATGCTGTCCCCGCGGGCATAGAAGGTTCCCTTAAGAGGCGTGGGCGAGATTGGAAACCGCCGGACCTCCTCAAGCTTTTCCAGCAGCACGTGACACGTATCGATCTGCAGATCAGACAGCAACATGATTCTCCCCACGGTTGCTTCCGGCGACAGAGGATTTAGCGTTTACGAATTCGATCGCGCTGTGCTGGATGCCGGCGCGTTCACGCACGGCGCCGTCACCACGAACATCGGAATTTCTCTCGAGTGTAAACCGCCGGACTTCCTCGAATAGCGTCCGCCGAACAACTACTCCCGCGACAGGCGCGAGTCCGCCGCCGTCCGGACCGGCGTTCACAAATTCGATCGCGCAGTGGATTGAGATGAGTCCCATGCCTCCACAGCGGCGATCGAAGATCCTCTTGAGAGGGGTTGACGAGAGTGAAGACCGTCGGGCTCCCTCGAGTACTGTCAGCCGAGCAATATTGCGAAAGACGCGGTATTTGCGGATCGACTTTTCAGCCGGCGACCTGCTCCCATGCGGACGGGCATCCACGAATTCGATCGCGCCGTTCATCGAGACGAGGCATATGTCGTCCTCTCGGACGCCGGAGGTTCTCTCGACAAGCATCAGCCGAGCAACACTATGAGCCGCGTCCGGCGGCGCACAGCATATAGGGACCAACGGTTCAGACGGCGACATGGCTCTCCTCACGATTGCTTCCAGCGACAGGCGCGAGGGGCACGGTCAGCCGCACCAGTCCGCCGCCTTGGGGACTGGCGTTTATGAATTCAATCGCTCCATGCAGGATGCCGGCGCGCTCGCGCATTGAGACCAGGCCCATGCCTCCTCCGCCACTGCGGCGATCGGAGGATCGCTCGAAGCCCGGACCGGAGTCCTCGACCTCGAGCGTCAGCGACGTGGGCGACAGTTGCAGCCGGACTTTCGCCGTCGCCGATTTCGCGTGCCGCGCGACGTTGTTCAGCGCTTCCTGCAGCACGCGGTAGGTATGAATCGCGACATCCCCATCGATGGTTGGCGCGTGGCCTGTTTTCTCGTATTCAACCTGGATCCCCGTGCGTTTCTCGAATACCGGGATGTAGGCGTCGAGCGCGCTTTCGAGGCCGACCTCCTCGAGCATCACCGGATGGAGCGCCTGCGAAAGGGCCCGCACTTTGTCGAGCGTCTGTTGGACGATCCCGTGGACGTCGCGCAGTTCCTCGCGCAGAGCATCGCTGCCCGGCAGGCGCAACGAGCGCTGCAGCATGAGTCCGATGGCGGTGAGGATCTGGCCGAAATCATCGTGCAGTTCACGCGAGATCGAGCGGAACGTGCTCTCCTGCGTGGTGATCAACTGCTGAGCGAGCTCGCTGCGGCGGCGCGAGAGGTCGCTGACCTGATCGAACACCTTGCGGTTGAATTGCAGGAGGTAGGCGCTCGTGATCACGACCACCACAAGTAGCACTGCGAAGAAGATGTAGACGTTGCGCTCGACGTGCCCATAAATTTGTTGCACCTCGGAGGCGGCCTGTTCCTCGCGTTCGTTGTTCTGGATCAGAAGGCGAGAGACCGCGCTACTGAGCGCCTCCTGCCGGGCTTGCAGCGACAGACGCACTCGCGCGCGTGCTTCCTTTTCATCCGTGCGGGCAAGGACGAAATTGCGGTCAAGACTATCCCAGAACTGGGCCATGGAGTTCGACAGGTAGGTCGACTGATCGGCCGTCCGCGTCGCAGGGGCGAAGTGCGATTCGCGCTCGATGGCGTCCTCGAGGTCGGAGCGGATGCGGCGGAACTGGCTCTCCCAGGCGGTCAGGCCGTAAGGTTCCGACGACTCGAGCATGTCGCGCATGGCCAGACTGAGCGCGTTCAAATCATTCTGAATTCTGAGCAGCAGTAAGGAGTCCGTGCGGTTGCGGTCGACCATCTCGGCCTGCATCGTCCGCAGGTTGCGGATCTGCCACGCCGTGTAGGCCGAGTACACGATCGCGCCGGACAGAATGACGGCGAGTCCCGCCAAGAGTCGTAATCCGAGTGAACGCCGCGATTCCACCTGAATTCAATGGTAAGCGCTCAGGCGCGTCGAATCTACTAATCGATTTCTACTATTGGATCGAGGCGGCAAGTCCGGTAAGCTGATCTTGCAACGTGACCTTTGACTTGACAAGTTTTAGGCGCCGGGAAGGACGATTTTTGCGGTGGAGTGAAGCCGAAACCGCATTGTGGACGTAAGGTCCAGCCAGTCCGCCCGGCGCTTTCCTTTTAAGACCCCCTCCGATTCCTTACAATTCCGCTAAGGTTCCGTCCAAATTGAGCGATACGCTCTTCAGATGGTGACGAAGCGAAGCCGGACCATACCGCCGAGCCTCCTGCCCGAGGCACTATCGACGAGGCTGCTCCGATGAGACAGCCGCTCGAGGTCATCTCCGGCCGCCGAGCCCCGCGGGATGCCAAACCGCCAAAGATCGAGGCTGCCCCGAAGAGCAGTTTCCCGAACAAGCCGTGCGCAGCAGGCGGCAGGCAGTCCGTCGTCGTGATCGCCAACGAAGACGATCGGGAGCGGGCTCGTTGGAGGGGCGCGATTGAAGCGGCCGGCCATGGGGTAATCGAAGCGCCCACGGCCCTGGTGCTGCTCGAACTCGCCAAGACGCGTCAACCGGATCTGGTGGTTTTCTCGATCGGACAAGACTCGACGCTCAGCGGTTACGACGTCCTGCGGTCCATCCGAGGCGATGCGAAAACGGCGCCGCTGCCCTGCCTGCTGACCTCCAACGATCCACGCGACTGGCGTCCGGCGATGACGCACGGCGCGGACGATTTTCTGGCGGCTCCTTTTGAGGATAAGGAACTCCTCGACGCAGTCGAGGCACGCCTTGAACGGCTTCGAACGGTCAACGAGATGGCCGCGCGGACTTCCTTTCAGCACTTCCCTTCCGAACTGCTCGAACTGGTCGTGAGGAAGACGCCCGTGGCCGCGGTCCTCGAGCGGATCGCGAAGCAGCTTGAAGAGGGCGTTGGCGCGATCGCTGTGGTGCCGCGCCTGGCACGCGCGGAGAGTCTCGAAACGATTCAGGCGATGAGCTTCAGTCCGCGCACATGGCCGGAGCTCGACCGGCTGATTGGAAAACTGCTCGAGGATAGCGCCCCTTGCGCCAATCCGGCGCGTAAGGAGATGGCGATTTCGTTGAGCTCGAGCCTGCTGATGTTCTTCGCCAGCCAGAAAGTGAACCAGAAGCCCGGGCGGTTGTGGCACGTTCCAATCCGCAGCGAGGAAGGCAATCTTCTCGGCGCGTTTGAGATTTTCCTGGGCCTCGATCACGAGTCCGACCTGTGGTTGACGGGCGCCAACCGCGCGGCGCTCGATCCGATGTTTCGCCTCGCCGGCGTCCTCATGGAACGGCAGCATCTCTTCGATGAGCTGACGCGCCAGACCCATTTCGATTCGGTCACTGGCTTGCCCAATCGCAAGGAATTCGAACGTCATTTGCGGGAGGCGTACCGCCGGGCCGAAGAGTCCGGCACGCCGTTCGCTTTGGTGTGCCTCGACATCGACCGCTTCCAGCGCGTCAACGACAACTACGGCTATCAGATCGCCGATTTCCTGCTCGCCGAATTCGCCGCGCGCCTGCGCCAGCAATCGCGTGGACAGGACTTGGTCGCCCGCATCAGCGGCGACGAGTTTGCGGTATTCATTCCCGACGCTCCCGATCGCGCCGTGCTCGAGAGGTTGGCGTTGCGGTTGGTCGAGTCCCTCTCGCAGCCATACATGATCCATCCGCATCAGATTGTCGTCAGCGTGACGGCGGGAATCGCCGTGTATTCCGAAGACACGGCGGGCGATCCTTCGGAGATGCTGGTGCGAGCGGAAATGGCGCTAGCTGCGGCGCGGCGCAGCGCCCATAGTCAAGTCGCCCTGTTCCACCGCAAGTCCGCCGCGCCCTCGATCGACGGGATCGACATGGAGTCGTACCTCGAACGCGCGCTTGCGACGAACGGGTTCGTGCTGCACTATCAACCGATCTATCGCAATCGCGGCGGTTGCGTCGGTTATGAAGCACTGGTACGCTTGCGCCGCGGACTCACTGGCGAGACACCTGCGCCGAAGGACGAGCTGGTTCCTCCCGGAATCTTCTTGCCGTTCGCCGAAGAGACGGGGCTCATCGTTCAGATCGGCACATGGGTGTTCAACGAAACCTGCCGGCAGATGCGCGAATGGCTCGACTCGGGCTTCGCGTGTCCGCGCGTGGCAGTGAATCTTTCGGCGCGGCAACTGGGCCAGCTCTCGCTGCTTGACACCTTTTCAGCGAGTGTTTCGAAGTACCGCATCGATCCGGCGCTGATCGAGCTCGAACTGACCGAAACCGCCGTGATCGAGGATTCGCAATCCGGGCAGCGCCGGCTCGAGGAGCTCAAGCAGTTCGGCTTCAGGATCGCCATCGACGACTTCGGTATCGGCTATTCTTCGCTCAGTTACCTGAACCAGTTCCCTGCCGACAAGATCAAGATCGACCAAAGCTTCGTGCGCCGGTTGGGAACTCGCGTCGAGGATCACGATCCTTTGTCGTCCTCGTCGACGGCTCTGCGCCGCAGTGATCCGAGTCTGCCGGTGATCGGAGCGATCCTCTCGCTGGCGGCGAATTTAGGAGCCGAAGTCGTCGCTGAAGGAGTTGAAACGCCTGAGCAGTACCGCATCCTCTCGGACGCCGGCTGTCATGAATTTCAGGGGTATTTGTTTGCCCGGCCGATGGCCGCGGCCTCGGTGCGGACGTTCATGGACAAGCACCATTCGTGGACGACCGATCGTTTCGCGACCCATTACGCCGAGCGTCTGATTCCCGCTTAACAGCCGGGCGGCGACCTAAGGAAATTACCTAACGCAAGGACCCTCCGCGGGTTTTGTCTACGGAAATCGGAGCTTGCGGATCCCAACCTCGGTACGGTCTCAAAGAGCAGAATTTCATCGCAAAATTGCCTCGGGGGCGGACGTGAGTGATCCGCCAGTAGGAGGCGATCTTGTCAAGTACTGTTCGAGAAGCGAATACATTGCGATTTCTGGTTCTGCTTTCGGCGATTCTTCTGTTGTTCGTCTATGCATTGCCCGTACAGGCAGGCGGCTTGATTCAGAACGGATCGTTCGAGACGACCACACTCGCGAGCCCGGGCGGCTACTTCTGTCCCACCGGCTCGGCCTGCACGACTTCGAATGTCGCGGACTGGACATCGACCTGCAACAACAGCCAGTGCGGCAACGGCACAACTCCCGAAGCGCTGCTGTTCCCAGGAACCAACGGATCCGCGTGGAACGGCGGCATCGGGCTGTGGGGAACGATCGCAGACAGTCCGGATGGCGGGAATTACGTCGCGGTCGATGGCGATCCAAACTATACGTCGACGATTTCCACCTCGATCACCGGACTGACGCCAAACGCGGTGTACGTGCTCTCGTTCTATCAGGGCGCGGCGCAGCAGAAGGGCGACAACGGCACGACAACCGAGCAATGGCAGGTGTCCTTTAGCGGGCAGACTCAGCTTTCCACCTTGATGAACGACGCGTCGCACGGAGTGATTCCGTGGAACCAGCAGACGATGACGTTCACGGCGGGTGCGGCGAACGAGACGCTATCGTTCTTCGCGGTCGGAACTCCCAGCGGACTTCCGCCGGTCGTGCTGCTCGATGGCGTGAGCCTGTTCCAGGCCGCGCCGGAACCCCAGTCGTTCGTGCTGGTGGGCATCGGGCTTGTTGTGATTCCGTTGCTGATCCGGAGGCGGCTACGGCCAGGGATGCAAGGCCGGCGCGCTTAAGTCAGTAAATTTCGAGGTCGTTGCCGAAGGCGAGTTTGCGTCGCGGATCTCCGCCACAGCGCCGCCCGGTTCGAGGACCAGATCAGTTCATGTGTCAGCACCGGCGACTTCGGATTCGCCGCGGCAATTCAGCCCGCTCGACGGCCGCACGTGGGACCAGCGAACGTGATCCATCGCTGCCCTCCGCGCACGTTCCTTGAAGCCTGCCGTCGAGTGTTCACCAGCATGTCGCATTCGTTGCATTCGTCAACGATCGCCTCCATGGAATCGTTCACGCTTGTAAATAGCGAGGTGAACTACTGATCGTTCGCGGCCGAGTGCGCCAAGGTCCAGCAGGTCAGTAAATTTCGAGATCGTTGCCGAAAGCGAGTTTACCGCCGGATTCGACGACCAGATCCGTTCATGAGTTAGCACCAGCAATGTCTGCTTTCGCGCGCCGCGCTAAATCCGCGTGATAGCGTGCATGGTAGTGCCACTCAGGCGCACGCCCTCGAAGCCTGCCTTCGAGCACGTCTCCTGCACCAGCACGTCGCATTGTTCCCGCTTGTGGAGGCGGACTGCCGATCGTTTCGCGGCCCATTGTGCCGAAATCCCTCATAGCCTCGCAGATCAATAGATTTCGAGGTCGTTTCCGAACGCGAGTTTTCCCTCGTAACCCGCGTCACGGATCTCTGCCACCATCGCCGCCGGGTTCGAGGACCAGATCAGCTCATGAGTCAACACGAGCAGCTTCGGTTTCGCGCGCCGCGCTAATTCCGCCAATTCGACTGTCGAGGTGTGATAGCGCGCGTGGTACCGCTGCCACTCCGGCGGGCGCTTGTCGAATCCGGCTTTCGAGTACACCTCGTGCACCAGCACGTCGCATCCGTTGCACTCGTCCACGATCGCTTCCGTAGGCGCAGTGTCGCCGGAAATCACGATCGTGCGGCCATCGGCGGTGCCTGTGACGCGATATCCGAAGGCTTCGCGCCAGGCTCCATGTTTCACTCGAAACGCGGCCACCGTGATGAACTCATCGCGATACACTACGGCCCCTGGCTTGATCTCGTGGACGTTCACGACGTAGCCGCGCGGCTTCGAAGGCTCGCCGCCATGGAACCGTATGTCGAGATCCTGCTTGTAAGCGGCGAGAATGTGCGACGTCATCGACTTCAATCCGGATGGCCCGAACACCTCGAGCGGAGCGTCGCGTTCGAGCACCGCGGGCGTCAGAATTAAATCCGGATATCCGGCGGTGTGATCGGAGTGCAGATGGGTGACGAAGGCGATCCGCAGGTTCTTGGCTTCGAGTGCTGGGATCTTGAACTTCATCGCAGCCGCGGCGGCTCGACGTACGACTCCGGGCCCGAAATCGAAGAGGTAGGATCGGTCACCGGCGACGATCGCAGTCGCCGGGCCGGATCTCTCAGGATCCGCATTGGGCGTGCCGGTCCCGAGCAGGACGACTCGTGTCTGCGCGGGCAACGCCGTCGAACAAGCGACGGCAGCAGCGAGCGCGAACACGAGCCGCGTCACGGCTCGAGGCCAATCTGATAGCTCGTGATGAAGGTCTCGAGATCGCTCGCCTCGACCATGTCCTGCGCGGTGAATCGGATCGTATGCGAATTCGGACGCTCGAACCGTTTGAGATACGCGAGCAACTCAACCGGGCGATAGTGCTTGAAACTGATCTCGACCGTGACCGGGCCGTTCACGCGATACGGTTTGAAGGTGCTCAAGTGTCCCAGAGCCGCTTGCACTCCCGCCTCGATCCCCGCGACCGACGCCTGCGGCATGACGCTGTCGGCCGCATGGAAGCTCAACGTCCGCTTCGTTACGAACGCGTCGATCGGGCCGATCCCCTTGCGGATTTCTTCGATCGCAGCATCGTCACCCGAGGCGAAAACGACCGGAACTCCGAAATGTCCGGCGATCGCGGCGTTCCACGCTCCTTCGGTTACCTCTGTGCCGTTGAGCGCAACGCGCGTCAATTGCGCGCTTGAAAACGTATGCGCGCGGACTCCGCGCGAGTTGCTCGTCGACGCGTGATAGCCGATAAAGATCGCCGCGTCGAATGTGCTGTCGATGCCGGCCATCATCCCGAGATGCCGCGGAAATCCGCGGATCAGGCGCACATGTTCGGGCGGGAACGCTTCGATCAGCAGGTTCTCGCCGTTGCCGTGCGAGTCGACGACGACGATCTCGGTCGCACCCGCGGCTATCGCTCCCGATACGGCGGCATTCGCCTCGCGAGTCATGAAGCCGCGGAATCGCTCGTATTCGAAGGATCCAGGCGCGAGTTGGTCGGTCGACACGACGCCCGCGACGCCTTCCATGTCGACAGAGATGTGCACTTTCAGCTTCTTCGCCGGTTGCGCGAACGCGGCCGACAGGCACAGCGCGAACAGTGCGACGGAACGCCGCATCACAGCTTCAACTCCCAACCCTTGCGAAACTCGGGCTTGACGTATTTGTTGGCTTCCGCGCTGTTCGTGAAGCGCAGATTCTTCGAATCCCATTCGAGCTTGCCGCCCACGCGGAATGCGATCACGCCGAGCGTCATCCATTCAGCGTACGGCGCCGCGATCGAGAAGTTGGAACATGACGCCTCGCCGCCCTTGCAGTAGCGGACCCAATCCATCATGTGCCCGGGCGAGCGCGTCAACAACTGCGGTGGCAGCTTGTAATCCTTCCAGCGCTCCTCCGGCAGCAGTTCGACGCCTTCGCCGCGTTCGAAGGTCGACATCATTCCGTTCGATCCGACGAAGACCGCTCCGTTGCCGGTCAGGATTCCCGGACGCGAAGGAACGCGCGGGGGTCCGAAGACAGGCACGCCAGGACCACCGGCGCCCACGCGCGGCGCATTCGAAGGACGGGGCGCGGCAGCGTTCTGACGCGGAGACGGAGGCGCAGGACCGCGGCCCTTTTCATATAGATTGTCGGCCTTGGGCAGAACCATCTGCGAGCTCATTCCGGGCACGTGATACGCCTCTTCATCATCAGGTTGCGCGGAGTCGTGCCAGTACACTTTCACCGGCGGCAGTCCGCCGCGAGCTGGAAATTCGAAGCACAGCACCGCGCGCTCCGGCATGCTGATTTTGCTCTTGCCCTCGATTTTGATCAGCTCGACGCTCGTTGGCGCGTTGAGCTGCAAAGCGAGGTTCACGGGACCCATTGTGTGGATGCCCCAATTGCCAAGCTGCCCGGTTCCGAAATCAAAAAATCCGCGCCAGTTGTAAGGCGTGTACTCGGCCGAATAGGAACGCATCGACGCGCTGCCGAGCCACAGATCCCAATTCAGATTCGAAGGCACGGCAGACTCCGGCGGCGGCGCCGCGAGTCCCGTCGGATGCGTGCCCGGCGAAGCTGACACGTGCACTTCGCGCACCTCGCCGATCGCGCCGGACCACACGATTTCCGATGCGACACGGATGCTCTCGTGCGAATAACCTTGGTTGCCCATCTGCGTCGCGACCTTGTATTTTTCGGCCGCCTGCAACAGCAGCCGCGCCTCCCAAGGCGTGCGGGTCAGCGGTTTTTCGACATACACGTGCTTGCCGCGCTGCATCGCATACAAGGCCACGGTGGCGTGCATATGATCGGGGATGCCGATGGTGCAGGCGTCGATATTCTTGCCTTCCTTGTCGAGCATGACGCGGAAGTCCTGATATTTGGGCTGTTTTGCGAATCTTTTGAAATTGTCCGCGGCGCGTTTCTCATCGACATCGCACAGGGCGACGATATTTTCTGTCTCCGCGACCTGCTCGAGGATCGCGCCACCACGTCCTCCGCAGCCGATCGCGGCGACGTTCAATTTGTCGTAGAAAGGCTTGTAGCCAAGGGCGCGGAGCGATGGCACGCTGCCGAATCCGGCTGCCGGAACTGCGCCCGCCAAGAGGGATCCGAAGAAGAAATGGCGTCTCGATACGGAGGCGGGATTCGATGGCATGAACAGAGCCTATCACTTTCCCGCAGCGCCCTTCAATCAAGCGATTCGCAGAGCTGTCGTCAAGTCCGCGCGCCCTTCCTCGATCGCCGGAAGCCCGAGGATCCCACGGAAGCGGCTCACTTCTTCCACCGGACTCGCGCCGAATAGCCGCTTGAATTCACGGCTGAATTGCGACGAACTCTCATAGCCCACGCGCTCGGCGGCCGTTCCCGCGCGCAGCCCTTCGTAGACCATCAGCATCCTCGCTTTGTGCAGCCGGATCGTCTTCAGGTATTGCAGCGGCGAGGTCGAAGTGACCGCCTTGAAATTCTGATGGAAGGCCGACGGGCTCATGCCTGCGCGATCCGCGAGCGCCTCCACAGTCAAATCTTGCGCGTACTCTGTGTGGATGCGTTGCAGCGCGCGGTTCACTTGTCCGAAGCGGCTGTGCAGCGCGGCCGCGGCGCGCAACGCTCCGCCTTGTTCTCCGCACAAGACGCGATAAGTGATCTCGCGGACGATCGCTGGCCCCAGAATCCGCGCCTCGACCGGACTGCCCAGGCACTCGAGCAAACGCACAGCATTCTCGCTGAGCTTCTCATCGAGATGAGTCGAATAGATTCCTTGCGGAACGGCGACCGATTGTGGACTGTGTTCCATCTTCATCAGAAGTTCGGCCAGCATGCCGAGATCGACTTTGATCGACACGGCGAGCAGCGGCTTGCCCAGAGTGGCTTCCGTCTCGCACTCAAACGGAAGAGGAACCGAGAGGACGAGGTAGTTGTGAGCGTCGTAGACGTACACCTGATCGCCGAGGAATCCGCGCTTGCGCCCCTGGCCGACGATGACGATGGAGGGTTCGTACAGAACTGGCGATCGCGGAATCGGACAACTCACGCGCATCAACGACACGCCTTCAAGCGCGGATGGATGGATGCCTTCGCGATGCGCGACCCGATTCAGGCAAGCGGTCATCCGGCGTTCGATTGCCGTCATTAACAGGAACGTAGCAGATCGAGTACCGTTCCTAACTCGCTACTCGCGAGAATTGTAGGTTTAGGCAAGCGATCTGTAGAAATGCCGCTTGAGTGGTGCGCCGATTCGCGGTTTGATGGAAGGGAAGGAGCTGAATCAATGTCTGCCAAAACTACTGCCACCGCGCCTGCTGTCGAAGGTCCCGCGTCCACAACCAAACCGGCTAAAGCATGGGCCGCTGAGAGCGCGACCTCGCCGCTCGCGCCCTATGCGATCAACCGCCGCGGGCCGCTGCCTGATGATGTTGTCATCGAAATCCTGTATTGCGGCGTGTGCCATTCCGATCTGCACACAGTGCGCAACGAATGGCGCAGTGCCGTGTATCCGGTCGTCCCCGGCCACGAGATTGTCGGACGTCTCGTGAAGACTGGCGCGAAGGTGAAGAGCTTCAAGGAAGGTGACCTCGCCGCAGTCGGATGCATGGTCGACTCGTGCCGCACCTGCGAGAACTGCCGCAAGGGACTCGAACAGTATTGCGATAAAGGCGCGACCTTCACCTACAACAGCGTCGACAAACATATTGGCGGACGCACATTCGGCGGTTACTCGGAAAGCATCGTCGTCGATGCGGCGTACGTGCTTAAGGTGCCGAAGAGTCTGGATCCGGCGGCCGCGGCTCCGCTGCTGTGCGCGGGGATTACGACGTATTCGCCGCTGCATCATTGGAAGGTCGGCGCGGGTCAGAAGGTCGGCATCGTGGGACTCGGCGGCCTTGGCCACATGGGTCTCAAATTCGCCCACGCCCTGGGTGCGCGGGTCGTGCTGTTCACGACGTCGCCCGGCAAGACGGATGACGCGATCCGGCTTGGCGCGGACGAGGTGGTGATCTCGAAGAATCCAGCCGAGATGAAGAAGCACGCGCGCAGTTTCGACTTCATCCTCGACTGTGTTTCCGCCGAGCACGACATCAACGCCTACCTGAGCATGCTCAAGGTGGACGGCACGCTGACCCTGGTCGGCGCGCCCGAGAATCCGCTGCCGGTCTCCGCGTTCACACTGTTGATGGGGCGCAGGCAGTTCGCAGGATCCGGGATCGGCGGGATCCAGGAAACGCAGGAAATGCTGGACTTTTGCGGCAAGCACGGCATCGTGAGCGACATCGAGCTCATCGGGATTCAGCAGATCAACGAGGCGTATGAGCGGCTGCTGAAGAGCGATGTGAAGTACCGGTTCGTC
>DASXZC010000470.1:0-8316 GCA_036502165.1 Bryobacteraceae bacterium | reverse complement strand
AAAACTGCGGATCGGCTTCGTTTTGGGTGGGCGTAAACGTAAGTTGCCGGGACGCGCTGCCGTCTGTGGCAGTGACCCAAATGTCGGTGAAGCGTTTGCCGCTTTTCCAGTCGAGGGTACCGGTCGTATAGGCGAACATACGGCCGTCTTTTGAGAGACTTCCCTCGCCGACGGTCCTCAATTTGAGAACGTCGAGGAACGTCATCGGCTGTGTTCCCGCGAAGCAGGCCTGAGAAAGGAAAACAAAAACAATCAGAGTCAGGAAAACCGTTGCATGGGGGATCGTTCGACTGTATATTAGAAGAGTGCTTTTCATCGCAAAGTCGAGTTCTTGAAAAGTATACCCGATGGAGTGACCCGTTGATCCCAGATATTACCATGGCTATCCATTGCGGCTTTCGTAGCGAACACCGCGAATGGCACGCCGGGGAAGTTGCTAGAATCAGAGTGGGTAGCTACGGCAAGTCTTATCGATGGCGAACGCGTGTGTCTATTCGTGCCCGTCTTGCCCCGAATTTTTGAAGGAGAGCGACAGGTCTAAACAATGCGCATGAAAGCGATTTGGGTGCTGATACCGGTAGTAATGAGCGGCCTAGCCATCGCGCAGGCCCCGCGGGTCGGCAAGGGAGACATTAGCACACAGCCGCAAAGGCCCGGCGAGGTGCAATCTCCGGAAGCCCCCTATAAGTCGAGTGATCCGAATGTCGGGGTCATTGGCGTTAACCCTCTGTCGTATCTGATCGGCGGCGAGGACGTGATCCACATCACGACCTGGCGGCAACCCGACTTCACGTTCACGACCGTAGTCCGTCCCGACGGCAAGATCAACGTGCCCCTCGCAGGGGAAATGCAAGCGGGTGGCAAGACGCCGAGCGCGCTCGAGAAGGAAATTTCGAAGGCGCTTTCGACCTACATTCAAAGTCCTGAAGTGACCGTCATGGTGCTGGATGTCAGGAGCAAGAAGTTCTACATCATCGGCGAAGTTTTGCGGCCTGGCCAAGTTCCGCTCATCGGACCCACGACAGTCATGGAAGCGCTGAGCGCCACCGGTTTCGCGCCGTTCGCCAATAAGAAAAAGATCCGCATTCTGCGCGGAAAAGAGACCTTCACATTCAATTTCAACGAGGTCAGCAACGGCAAGCACCTCGAGCAGAACATCCAACTCGAAAACGGCGATTACATCATCGTAAAGTAGTTTCAACCGGGGCAATGCACGCGCAACTACAGGAGAACGGCCACGGAGACCGCACTGGTGGCGATCGCTGGATCGACGTCGCCAAGCGCCGGCGCGGATGGATTCTCGGCTGCGCGTTCGCGGGCCTCGTGCTGTCGGTTGTGGGCTCCTATTTGTGGCCCGATACGTACCGCTCATCGGCGACTCTGCAGTTGAATGAACCGTCATCGGCGGGTGGCGTGGCGGCGGCGGATGAGCGGATCCGGAAACTGGTGCCCAGTGTTGAGAGCCGCATCGGCCTCGAGTCGATGATCGGAATGTACGATCTATATCCGAACGAGCGGAAGCACTTGCCGATCGAAGATGTCGTCGAGAACATGAAGCGCAGCACTCACGTGACTGAGGTCGCCGCGACTGCGAACCGCGATCAGCGGACCAGCGTGGCGGCGTTCCAGATTTCCTTCGATTATTCCGACCGCGTGAAGGCGCAGAAGGTCGTCCGGGATCTGGCTGCGCGTTTCCTTTCCGAGGTATTGCCATCGCAAATGGCTTCGACGAGCGCCGCGATGGCTCCGGCCGCCGATCTCAACGATCCGACGGAAACAGCGAAAAAAGATCTCGAAGCAGCCGACGCTAAACTCGACGACTTTCGCACCGCTCACGTTGGACTTCTTCCCGAACAGGAAGAGGCGAATCAGCAAAAGATGACGGAACTCGAGACGCATCGCTCGCGCGTCCAATCCGACCTCGCCCGCGTCAAGAGTGAGCAATCCGACCTCGAGACGCAACTCGCTTCGCAACAGGAGAAGCGCCGGGGAATCAAGGAATACGTGGACGTTCCCGCTCCTCCCAGAGCTCCGAGCAAGCAGCTCACGGATTACGACAAGCAGATTCAAACCCTCGAGCAGCGGATCAAGACGCTGAAGGAACAGTACACCGACAAGTTCCCTGATGTGATCGACACGCGGCAGAAGCTCGCGGACGTCCGCGCAAAGCGTGATTCGCTCGCGAAGCAGGAAGCGGCCAGTGCTCCGGGCCCGACGCGAAAAGCGGATCCAGAGGCGCAAAGGGTGGCGGCCGACGTCGACACGAGTGCCCGAAATACGCAAGCGCAAATCGCGGCGAAAGTTGTTGAGGCCGGCGATCTGAACAAAGAGGCCGCTGAGGTCGATGAAGATATACAGGCGATGAAAACGCGTTTCAAGAATCTGCCGGATAGCGAGAAGCAGTATGCCGACCTTCTGCGCGACCGCGATCTGAAGAAAACACAACTCGAAGAGGCGGAGATCAAGAGCCAGGCGATGCGCGCCGGGCAACAGGCTCAACAGCCGGCGCGTGGGGAATCTATTCTCCTGATCGATGCGCCGTCGATGCCGTCGAGTCCGATGTATCCGAATCGTCCGCTTCTGATCGGCGGCGGAACGCTGATCGGTTTGCTGATCGGGTTTATTCTCGGTGCGGCGCGAGAGCTCCGGTCGGCTCCCGCGCTCGCTGGAACGCCGGCAATAAGCGCCGGGGCGTCGACTTGGTTGATCTGGTCCGTCGCGATCGTCTTAGGCGTCGCGGCGATGGCGGCGGCGATGGGCTATTACTACACAACGTACTGGCAATGGTTCGCATCCGGCAAATAAAGAATCTGGCGAAAAAAAGTGGAAATTGGAGTAAGAGGAGTTAGCAACAAACATGCAAGCACAAGCTGAAAGTTTCGGAGTCGTCCGCCGAGCCCTCGATATTGAGGACTACATAGACATCGCGCGCCGGCATCGAGGGTGGATCATGGGTCCCGCCTTCGCCGCGCTGGTCGTCTCGGTCATCGGAGCCTATTTGTGGCCTGACACGTACCGTTCGACGGCCGCCCTGCGCGTCCAGAGTCCGGTCATGCCCGATAGCGTGATGCCGACCGCGGTCAGCTCGACTTTGAACGAGCGCATCAATTCGATGGCATCGACGATCAAGAGCCGCACGGTGCTCCAGACGATCATCAGCACGTATGAACTGTACCCGAGCGACGTAAAGCGGCTGCCGATCGAAGACGTCGTCGAGAAGATGAAGAAAGCGATCGTCATCAGCAACGTCGAATCGGTCAACGTCGGCGCCAAGACGAACGTCGCGGCTTTCCAGATCGCCTTCGACTATGTCGACCGCTTCAAGGCGCAGAAAGTCGTGCAGGATCTGCTCGGACGGTTCACCAGCGAGAATCAGAAGGAACAAACGGGCAGCGTCTTCCAGGGCATCCAATTCTTCAAGGATCAATCCGAAAACGCCCGCAAAGATCTCGAGGCCACCGAAACCAAACTGGCCGACTTCCGCACGCAATATCAGGGCCGGCTGCCCGATCAGGTCGAAGCCGACCAGCAAATGATGAACGCGATGCAGACGCGTTTGCAGATGGTGCAGAGCTCGATGTCACGCGCCAGCCAGGATCAGATGTTGCTGCAGACCAACCTGTCGGTCGAACAGGAAAAGCGCCGCGGCCTAAAGGAGTACATTGACATCCCGGAAGGCGAGAAGGCCAAGAACGAGAAGCTCGTCGACTACGATCACGAGATCCAGAGTCTCGAGCGCGTGATCAGCGTCCTCAAGGATCAGTACACCGAGAACTTCCCCGATTTGAAGGTCGCCCGCCAGCGGTTGGCGACAGTGAAGAAGGAACGTGACGCGCTAACCAAGGAAGAAACCGCCAAGGCCGCGGCCGGCGGTACGCCCGGTATTCGGCGCCGCGTCGATCCCGAAGCCGTCCGCATGGGCGCCGAGCTCGATGCCAATATCAAGCGGTTCCAAGGCCAAATCGAAGCCAAATCCGTCGAGATCGAAGATCTCAATAAGGAAGCCCGGCAGATCCACACGAGCATTCAGGCGATGGACGCCAAGATCCAAAGCATTCCGGCGACTGAGCGCCAGTACGCGGAATTGCTACGCGATCGCGACCTGAAGAAGAATCAGTACGCGGAACAGGAAATCAAGCTCCAGAAGATGCTGGCCGGCGGACAGGCGGAAGAGCGGAAGCTCGGCGAGACGCTCGAGCAGCTCGATTCGCCGACATTGCCGATGCAGCCGACCGAGCCGAAGCGGCCCGTGATCATCGCGGCCGGTACGGTGATCGGCTTGTTCCTCGGCCTCGTGCTGGCAGGCGCGCGCGAAGTGAAGGATACCTCCCTCAAGAATTTGAAGGACGTGCGCGCGTATACGAAAATGGTCGTATTGGGCAGCATTCCGCTGCTCGAGAACGATCTCGTCGTGCGCCGCCGCCGCCGGATTACCTGGCTCGGCTGGACCGTGGCGATTCTGGTCGGAATCGCTCTCATGACCGCATCGGTGGTTTACTATATCGCGACGAAGGCGTAGAGCCTCTCTTACAAACACTCGAAAAGACACGAAAAAAGGAATGAAATTATGAGTCGAGTCCATGACGCACTTCGCCGCGCCGGTCAGGATCCCGCATCGACGGCGGTCGCGCCGCCTTCGATGAATGGCGGATCCAACAACATCAATCGCACCCTGCTGACGCCGGAGGCGCGGCAGGCGGCTTACGCGGTCGCCGAAGCGAAGACCGGTTCGGGTAACCTCCAAGGGCTGCTCGAGCAGGTCGCCGAAATTCCGTTCGCTCCGCTCGCCGATTCGCTGCTGATCGATCCGATGAGGAACCACGATGCGCCGACCGAGGAGTTCCGCACGCTCCGGACGCGTTTGAATCACATCCAGAATCAGAGCGCCGTCCACTCGGTGGTCGTAACCAGCCCGTCGCCGGCCGAAGGCAAGTCCTTCGCCGCGGCCAACCTCGCGCTCGCCCAGGCACAACTGGCGGGCAACATGGTGCTGCTGGCGGATTTCGACTTCCGCCGCCCGATCGTCCACAACTTGTTCAACATCGAGCGTGGACCTGGCATCACCGACTATCTACAGGGAAAAATCCCGCTCCATCAGGCGATGCGCCGCGTGCAGGGGACGAACCTGTGCATCATGCCCGCGGGCGAAGCGGTCATCAATCCGCTCGAACTCTTGAACCTGCGCGAAGTGAAGCAGATGATCGAGGACCTGCCGAGCGTATTCAACTGGGTCGTTCTCGACAGTCCGCCGCTGCTGTTCGCGGCTGACGCGAATCTGCTGTCGACGCTGTCGCACGGCACGATCCTGGTCGTCCGTATCGGCCATACGACGATCGATTCGATCACGCGCGCCATGCAGTCACTCTGCCAGGACAACGTGATTGGAATCGTCGTCAACGGCGCACGGCGTGGAGAGCTGTACTCGAAGTACACGTACTACCATTCCTACTATTCGCCGTCCGAAGACAAGCTCGAGGCGGAGGCCGCGCTTCCGCAGGGCGACTAGGCGACCGAGTCTGTATATTCGAAACGCGAGCCTCGAAAGGGCTCGCGTTTTCGTTTTTATGCCTTGATGAACGGCGGACGTCCGAAGCGCCCGTTGGCGCCGTCGACGAGTCCGCTGAACACGGCGCCGATCATCTCGCGCTTCTTCGTCTGCTCTTTGTCTCCGAGCACCTGCCGGATGGCCGCGAGCAGGCCGATCAACTGGCTGCACCAGAACAGTAGCGTGTGCGTCGTGAAGCCCAGTTTTTCGAGATGGTCGCGCGTCAGGAACCGGTTGCGGAGCAGCAGGTAGAATCCCATCTTCGTCGGACGTTTCGGCTTCGCGAGCTTGCGGTCGATGCCGTAGTCCCTCAGGTAAATGACGTTGGTGCGGAACGACGCTTCGAGGCCGTAGATCGAATCATCGCCGCCCACGAAGAATCGTGCGTCCGGCAATCCGATCCGATCGACGACCGAGCGGTGAATCAGCGGACCTTCGAAGTTCCCCCATTGCACGGCGATCCACGGGCGATCTTTTTCACTGTCGAGATTGATGATCGGCGCCCTGGGATTGAAAGCCGAGCACGCAGTCAAGTCGAACAAGCATTCGAGGATCACATCGGAACCCGGCGTATGGCGGCGGCACTGTATGAAGTCCGAGATGCCGCCATATGGCAGCATCATCTCGAGCGCCCCAGGCAGGATTTCGATGTCGTCGTCCATGACCCAGATCCAATCGAAGCCGTGCTTGTGGCCCCAGTCGAGCCCGGCCGCGAAGCCCGCCGCGCCGCCGTTGTTTTCCTCGAGGGCAACAATCGTGAACGGCGGAACGCCTTCGAGCGTCGCGAACTCCGCGCGCAGCATTTCGATGGTCCCGTCGCTGCTGTGGTTGTCGACGACGATGATCTGATCGGGCAGGCGAGTCTGCGCGAGCAGGCTCTTCAGACATCCTCGCAGCAGGTCCTTGCGGTTGTAGGTGACGACAGCCGCGCAGACCTTCGGTTCAGCACTCATCTCGGCGCTACCTGCTGCTCGAAGACTTTCAGAGCGTGGGCGACCGCCTGATCCATGTTGTAGTACTTATAATCGGCGAGCCTGCCTGCGAAGACGACTTTGCCTTTCAACTTCTTGGCTTCCTCGACGTATTTGGCGTACCGCTCGGCGTTTTCCGCCCGCGGAATCGGATAATACGGCACGGTCTCACCCGGCACATACGGGCACGGATGTTCGCGGACCGTGGTCGTCCGCGCGTGCTTCTGTCCGGTCAGATACTTCATCTCAGTGATACGCGTGATGTCGTATTCGTTAGGGAAATTGACCGTGCCAGTTTCCTGGTAAAGCTCCGTGTCGTGCGTCTGGAACTCCATGCGGAGGCTGCGGTAAGGGAGCGGGCCGTGGATGGTTTGGAAATATTCGTCCATTGGACCCGAAAAGATCAGCCGGTCATAGGAGATCTCATGCTCTACCGCGCGGAAGTCCGTTTGGAGCATGTACCGGATGTTGCGGTGCGCAAGCATCTTCTCGAACATCGCCGAATACCCATGGAGCGGCATCGACTGATAAGTGTCCTGGAAGTACCGGTTGTCACGGCTGACGTGCACCGGCACGCGGGCGGTCACCGAAGGAGCGAGTTCGTCCGGCTTCAGTCCCCACTGCTTTACGGTGTAGCCGAGGAAGACGTTCTTGTAGATGTAATCCGTCAGGAACTTCAGGTCCCTGTCGTCCGCCTCGAGCAGCTTGAGGATCGGGACCTTCGCGCCAAACGGGTGGTTCCTCAGCAGCGCCTCTTCGAGGCGACACGCCAATCCTTTCGGAAAGAGCTTCTCGATCGAGTTTAAGTTGAACGGGACCGGCACTTTATGGCCATCAACCACAGCCAACACTTCATGGAAGTACGGCCGCCAGGAGGTAAATGCCGAGAGGTAGTCCCAGACCCTCTGCGAATTGGTATGGAAGATGTGCGGGCCATACTTATGGACCAGTAATCCATCGGAGTTGTAGTAATCATAGGCGTTACCGCCCACGTGGTTGCGGCTGTCGATGAGCAGCACGCGCTGGTCGAGTTGGGTCGCGATCCGCTCGGCAAGGGTGATGCCGGTAAATCCAGCGCCGACAATGAGCCAATCAGTCTTCATAGACGCACCGCCCCTGTGATCTGTTTTGTGAGTGTTTTCATGTCGATGGGAGAAGAACCTAAATTTATACTATCGGCTCCTGAAAGCCGTTTGTAGAGAGCGACGGTACCGGCTTTTGGTAATGGGCATGTGCCATACTGAATGGAGGAACACTATCCGAAATTGCCAAAAGCGTACATCGTAGGCGCAGGACCGGGGGATCCCGGACTGTTGACTGTTCGTGCCCTCCAAATCATCCAATCGGCGGAAGTCGTTCTGTACGACCGCTTGGTTTCCTCCTCTATCTTAGCGCTGATTCCGTCTTCCGCGGAGCTCATCTATGCCGGGAAGATTCAGGGCGAACAAGCTGAGGTACAAGGCTTTATCGGTCGCACTTTAGTCGAGTACGCTCTCGCAGGCCGCCGAGTGGTGCGTTTGAAGGGCGGAGATCCGCTGGTATTCGGCCGTGGAGCTGAAGAATGGCGCCTGCTGCGGGAAGCCGGTGTTGAGGTCGAAGTAGTCCCCGGCGTCAGTGCCGCGCTTTCGGTACCAGGACTAGCAGGAATTCCCCCGACCTTCCGCGGACTCGCCGACGGATTTGCGGTGGTCACCGGACATCTCCGAAACGAAGCCGAATTGGTCGACTGGAGCAAGTACGCGGCGGTCGACACGTTGATCATCCTCATGGGAGTTCGCACGCGGGTTTCGATCGCAAAAG
>DASXZC010000469.1:0-5746 GCA_036502165.1 Bryobacteraceae bacterium | reverse complement strand
CCGAGGCTCGCGAGAGTCTCGATGAGCGGTGTCCAAATTTCGTTATAGAGATCTGCGCCGATGGAGTCGATTTTTTGAACCCAGGCGGCGACGTCGGAATGACAGAACGTACGGGCCTTCAACCATCCGCCAAGCTCGCCGGTTGCGGGGTCGCCGGAGAGCATGTTGCGGAGCTGCGTCTTTCCGAAGTTCGGGAGCCAGCAGATGGCGGCGCCGGATTGTGCGACCGCCACGATGGCTCCTTTGGCGGCGGCGAAGACGGGGAACACGAGCGCTCCGCCAATGGGGATCAATCCGGCGAGCGATGCATACGAGGCCGCGACGGCGTCCTCGCGCCAGAAGCGGCTCTTGCCGCGATCTAGGCATTCGAGAGCAGTCGGGATGTCGCCGGCTTCGAGGTGACAGTACGCGAGCAGCGCCCAGGAGTCGCGGAGGTCGAACACTTTTTCAAGACGTCCGGGACGCGTGACGGCTTGGGCGAGTGCGGACTCGCCTTCCTTGACGGCCCGTTCGAGGCAGCCGGTCGCTTGCGGATAACGGCCGGTGAGAACGAGCGCCTCCGCCTCCATTTGCATGATCGCGCGGCGGCCTGAGGAATACGCTTCGAGATCGAGGCGCGCGTAAGCGGACTCGGCGGCGGCGACGAGTTGGTCGATGACATCCGGCTGGCCGAGCTCAATCAGACGCAGGTAACTGCTTAACCGGAATTTGTCGATATTCGCTGCCATTACGGCGAATTGCGCCGGATCAATGAGCGCGGCGGCCTGATCGTATAGCTCGAGGGACTCTTTGATTCGTGCAACCGGATCAGAGGTCTCGACGCCAAGGGCGCGGGCGAGCGCGAGCAGGGCCTGCACATGCAGATCCGGGGGAACGGCTCCGGGTTTCGAACACGCATCGACGGCCATACGAGCGTAGGCTTCCGATTGCTTCTGATCGTCGGTCGGATTCCCACCGACTTGGAAGGCGTACGAGTCGTTCAAGTTGACGCATGTCTCGACCCAGACTCGCAAGGCGGGAGTTCCGGGTGGCGGGGGAAATCCGCCGGGGAATGCTTCGAAGGCGGCGAGATGGCCGGCGAGACGCTTCTTCGAAGTGATCTCGAACGGGGATCCGGGCTCGGCGGTCCAACACAGGGCGAGCTCATTCATGCTAGAGGCCCAGCCGGCGGGATCCTCGGCGCGGGAGACGAGGTTCAGCGCGGATTGGGCATAATATTCCCATTTTTTCCAATTATCATGGGGATCTCCGACGGTCCGGTAATGGTAGAGTACGGCGAGCGGACTCGCTGCGTCGGGGTAATCGGCGACGGAGAGTTCGAGGCTCGCGATCGCCTGATCGGCTTCCGGAGTTCCGGGTGGGCTGGCGACCGCTAAGAGCGTCCCGAGGCTGAAGTGGCAGTGCGCCCAGGAGTTGTGGTCCTGGTTGGGATCCCAAACGGTGAGTGCGTCACGGTACGCTGCGATGGCGCGCAGAGGGCCGTGGCCCATCTCGACTCCGCCGGCCATGGAACGCAGAGCGGCCCATTTCTTGGGCTCGGCGGCGTGATCGACGAGAGTCGCGGCTTCCTCGTAGATCTCAGCCAGGCGCGCGAAATCGCGATCGCGGTCGAGGGTGCGAGACTCGGCGATGAGGTCGGCGAACCGCCCAGCAGGCGCTGGCATACATGGGGATTTTACTACGGGAATGAAGAAGGGCGCGGCGTCCGCACTAATCGCGAACGCCGCGCCCTTTTGTATTTTCGAAGTTTTGAGCGGTCTACTTCGGCGGCTCTTCGCCGCCTTCGCGGCCTTCCTGGATGGCCTTCAAACGCTCTTCCTTGCGCTTCGCACGTTCCGCGGCGCGCTTGACCAGTTCGCTACCGACCAGTTCGAGGATCGCCGTATCCGCGCCGTCGCCTTTGCGGAAGCCGAGCTTCACGATTCGCGTGTAGCCGCCACTGCGGTTACCGAAACGGGCGCCGAGCGTATCGAACAATTTCTTGACCGATGCCGGAGTCCGGAGGAATGCCGCCGCTTGCCGCCGCGTGTGCAGCGTGTCGCGCTTGGCGAGCGTGATCATGTTGTCGACCAGCGGACGAGCAGCTTTCGCCTTCGCCGTGGTCGTGATGATCCGTTCGTTTTCAATGACGCTGGTCACCAGACCGCGGAGCAAGGAATCGCGCGCGGCCACGTTCCGGCCCAGTTTATATCCATCCACCTTGTGACGCATTGTGAGTGCCTTTCCTTACTTTCCTTCGTCCAGGATCTCGTCGTCTTCGTCGCCGGCATCAATGTCGACGATGTCGTCTTCATCTTCATCGTCGTCCGTGGGACGTTCGCCGATTACGAACTCGCCAGGCTCAGGCAGGGCGACCGGCGCTCCGCTGGGACCGACGAGGCGGCCCTGGGAATCGAACTTCATGCCGAAGCCGAGGCCGAGTCCACCGAGAATTTCCTTGATTTCGTTGAGCGATTTGCGGCCGAAGTTCTTCGTGCGCAGCATCTCGCCTTCCGTCTTCTGCACCAGGTCGCCGATCGTTTGGATGTTGGCGTTCTTGAGGCAGTTGTAGGAACGAACCGACAGCTCGAGCTCTTCAACCGAGCGCGAGAGCACTTCGTTCATATGGCCGACGATGCGCTCGGCTGGCTCTTCGGATGTTTCCGGCAGGTCTTCAAAGTTAATGAAGATCGCCATGTGATCCTTGACCAGCTTGGCTGCCTGGCCGACGGCGTCCTGCGGGGAGATCGCGCCGTTGGTCCATACTTCGATGTTCAATTTGTCGAAATCGGTCGTTTGGCCCTGCCGCGAATTCTCGACAATATAATTGACCTTGGTCACCGGTGAGTGGACGGAGTCGATCGGGATGTAGCCGAGCGGCAGATCCTCATCGTAATTGCGGTCGGCGGAGACGTAGCCGCGGCCTTGCTTCAGGCGCATCTCGATCGCAACCTTGCCGCCTTCGCTGACGGTCGCAATGTGCAGATTGCGGTCGAGCACCTCGACATCCGCGTCGGTCTCGATCATTCCGCTCAGCACCTCGCCGGCGCCGTTCGCGGTCACGCGGACCGTGCGAACGCCCTCGACGGACATCTTGAATGGAATCTGTTTCAAATTGAGGATGATGTCGGTCGCATCCTCGACGACGCCCGGAATCGGGCTGAACTCGTGCTCGACACCCTCGATGCGGACCGCTGTGATGGCGGCGCCTTCGATGGAGCTGAGCAATACTCGGCGCAGGCTGGTGCCGATGGTGGATCCGAAGCCGCGCTCGAATGGCTGCGCGGTGAACGATCCAAAACGCTCGTTCTGCGTCTCGGTGTTCGAAACCAGCCGCTTGGGTTTCTGGAAGACTTTAAACATGAGTTCCCTTCTCGGACATGCCCGGACCGTTCCGCATGATTTCGTCCGCGGAACCGGGGCCGGGGCGAGCCCGGTCTAGTGGACCAACTTACTTCGAGTACAATTCGACGATCAACTGTTCGTTGAGTTGAATTTGCACCAGATCCTCGCGCTTGGGTTGCTGGATGACGCGGGCTTTGAGATTGTCACGGTCGACTTCGAGCCAGTTGGGGCTCGGATAGACGGACGTCACATCGCTCGCGTGGAGAATCGCCGGATGCTTCTTGCTCTTTTCCCGGACTTCGATGACGTCGCCCGGCTTGACGACGTACGACGGGATGTTGACCTTCTTCGTGTTGACCAGAATGTGGCCATGGCGCACGATCTGACGGGCAGCATTGCGCGAACTGCCGAAACCCATGCGGAAGACCGTGTTGTCGAGGCGGCGCTCGAGCATGTTGAGCATGACGTCGCCGGTGATGCCCTTGGTGTTGACGGCCTTCTCGAAGACGTTGCGGAACTGTCCTTCGAGGACGCCGTAGTAGCGGCGGGCTTTCTGCTTCTCACGCAACTGCAAACCGTAGCCGACGATCTTCGGCTTCTTATCTTTGCCGTGCTGGCCGGGGGGGAAGTTGCGCTTCTCGATCGCGCACTTTTCGGTGTAGCAGCGTTCACCCTTCAAAAACAGCTTCATTCCCTCGCGGCGGCAGAGCCGGCACACGGGGCCATTGTATTTCGCCATGGTCTAGACCTGATCTCCTGACTTCTGATTAAGTTCGCTTGAGTAGGTGCAGTTTACGGCATATTGCGGAATGCTTCGATTCCGCGCCTTCGTCCTGCTTGTCGACTTTCAGCTTCCTGTTCGAATGTTACGTTCAAAATGGCGCCGGGCATCGGGAGCCAAGCGCCACTAAATTTATTATGACATGCGCGTCAAACGCGGCGGCGCTTGGGCGGGCGGCAGCCGTTGTGCGGAATCGGAGTCGTATCCTTGATCGACCGGACTTCGATACCCGCGGTTGCGAGCGCGCGGACGGCCGATTCGCGGCCGGCGCCGGGGCCGGAAACGCGGACTTCGACGACGCGCAGACCGAATTCCTTCGACTTCTGGGCGGCCGTGAGGCTCGCCTGCTGGGCGGCGAAGGGCGTGCCCTTGCGCGATCCGCGGAAGCCGAGCGATCCGGAACTCGACCAGGAGAGGACATTGCCGACCTGATCGGTGATCGTGATGATCGTGTTGTTGAACGACGCCTGCACGTAGACGACGCCCATCGACACGTGCTTCTTTTCCTTCTTCTTGAAGGACTTCTTTTTCGTCGTTTTGGCTGCTGCCTTGGCCATATTCGATGTTCTCCGTCTTTACGTCTTGGCCGTAGCCTTCTTCTTGTTGGCGACCGTGCCGCGGCGCGGACCCTTGCGGGTGCGGGCGTTGGTGTGCGTCCGCTGGCCGCGGGCCGGGAGGCTGCGGCGGTGACGCAGACCGCGATACGAGCCCATTTCGATGAGCCGTTTGATATTGAGCGAAGTCTCCTTGCGGAGGTCGCCCTCGATCGCGCCTTCGTTCTCGAGCAGCGTACGGATCTTCGAGACTTCCTCTTCGGTAAGGTCGGCGATCTTCTTGTTGAAATCAACTCCGCAGCGATAGAGGATGCTCTTCGCGCGAGTGCGGCCGACGCCGTAGATGTAAGTCAGGCCGATTTCAGCCCGCTTTTTGGGTGGCAGGTCCACGCCTGCTAAACGTGCCATGGATGTCTTGTAGCCTCCGCTTCCTTGTTCCGACTAACCTTGCCGCTGCTTGTGCTTGGGATTCTCGCAGATCACGCGCACGCGGCCCTGGCGGTGTATGACCTTGCACTTCTCACAGATTTTTTTAACCGACGCCCGTACTTTCATGTTTGTCTCTCTCAGCTCCAACCGACTGCGCCGTTATGGCCGCTTCGGATCGACCAGCGCCTGTATTCTTCCTCGTCCCCGGTCATGAGGCGATAGTTCCACCTTGACCCGGTCGCCCGGCCGGAGCCGGACAAAATTCTTCACTGCCATTCCCGCCGCGTGGGCGAGAACGCGATCCTCGTTGTCGAGGCGTAAACGGTACGTCGCGTTCGGAAGGAGCTCGATTACCTCAGCTTCCACTTCCATCGGCTACGGCCTCGTCAATACCCACGGCCCGTTGGCCGTCACCGCCACCACATGCTCGAAGTGCGCCGACGGAAGACCGTCGACCGCCACCGCCGTCCACTTATCCGGCAGGATCTTCATGTCGGCCTTGCCCATGTTGACCATCGGCTCGATCGCCATCACCATCCCCTCTTTCAACCGGGGATTCTCCTGCTGCCGGTCGACGTAGTTGGGAACCTGCGGCTCCTCATGCAACTTCGTCCCAATGCCGTGCCCGACCATCTCGCGCACGACTGAAAACCCATTC
>DASXZC010000468.1:0-6533 GCA_036502165.1 Bryobacteraceae bacterium | reverse complement strand
CGAGGTATTCGCGAGTCTCGAACACCTGGGGAGGAAACGTGATCGTGTGGCGCGGCCATGCGCCGCCACTGGCGCTTCGGTTGTTCACGTTTTGCCTTTCCAACTAGTCTACCTCTGAACGCCACGTACACCGCCCCGATAGGGCAAGGATTAGATTACCTTTCCCCACCATTTTATTACGCCAGCGGCGTGCCCTCGATTTTCATCGCTCTTTGAGCGCTGCCCCGAGCCCAGCCGAGACTTTGGAGCGATCGGGTTGGCCGCGAGGGGACCATACGCCTTCCATCGTGGAGTTTGAGGTCTTGGTGTTGATTTGTTCCGTAAACGCTTGGTTCACGCCGATCCTTCACGTCCGCCTTTCTCTCATTGCCAGCAAATCATGCCTCGGCTGGCTAAGCTCCTCTCGGCAACGCCAGGAAATGAAGAATGGCTGGGGGCCTCAGTTGCAGAAAGGCTTTGTCGAGTTGTGACAGGAGGATGCATTCTGCAAGCGGCGTCTGCAAAATGGCGCTCGAGCCACAACCTCGAACTTTTACAAAAATATGACCAAGGACGAGCGAGCTTACTCCACCTTCGCGTTCTTCGAGAACGCTGCAGCGGCACGCGCACGGTCCTGCAAGTCGAAAAGGGAAAAGCGTGGAAGTTAATAGAAATCCGATCGGCGGCGGAACGAGCGACAATTGCTCTCGGACATCCCGAGAAACTTTCTAGGTCGGCCGCGATGCCACGTGTGTCTACCTCGATTTGTCGTCGGATGAACCCTGGCGCCTCAGAGAGGCAGCTAGTTTTCTACTAAAACGAATCGCAACTAGCCGCGCCGAAACCAAGAACCCAAACGCGCGGTCCACTACTTCGCCACACCCCGCGCCGCCGCCTGCACCAGTGCTGCGAACGGATTAATAGCTTTCCCCTTCCACCACTGCTTCTCCGGCCCCAACTCAAACACCGTGAAATGCAAGTGCGGAGCCTTCGGATTCGCATTCCCCGTCGACCCCACAAATCCAATCACATCGCCCCGCGCAACTCGCATCCCCTCGTGCAAACCCTCCGCATACCGGTCCAAGTGCGCATAGTAATAGCAGTACGTTTCGCCCTCATTGAACTGGTAAATCGTGTTCCCACCCGGCTTACTCAGGAACAGCTTGCGAATCGTCCCCGCCGCCACCGCATGCACCGGCGTCCCCCTCGGACTCATGATGTCGATCGCCTCGTGTTTATGCCCCGAGTGCATCTCGTCGAATGTATTAACCAACCTCGGAACCGTCAGCCCTTCAATCGGCAAACCGATCTCCGGCACCTCGAGCGCAATAATCAAGGCTAAAATCAGCACGCTATTCCTCGAGGATCGCCGGCGTCCCCACCACGACCATCCGCGATAGATCCAAGGCATCCCAATTCGTCAGCCGAATACACCCATACGACTCGCCATAATGTATATGTCCCGGATCCGGCGTCCCATGGATCCCATAGTGCGCCTTCGAAAGCCCCATCCAAACCGAGCCCGCTGGATTGTTCGGACCCGGCGGCAGCTTCTCAGGCGCCTTATCCGGATCCACATTCCAGAAGTGAATAGGATCCCAATAGAACCAAGGATTATGCACGATGCCGACGATCTTCCAATCTCCGACCGGCAGCGGATCGTGAGGCCCGCCGATCGTCGCCGGATATTGAGCAATCACCTTCTCACCCGCGCCCATTGCGGTTACCGTCCGCTTGGACTTCGACACCACAACCTTCAGGGCCCGCGGCGCAGGCGCCAATCGAACATTCGCCACAATCAGCCGCTCGCCCGCCTTCGTAAAAGTCGCACTCGGATTCAGTTGCGCCAGCAGCTTCGGCGACATGTGGAACTTCTCGGCCAATTCTTCCTGCGCCGATTCATAACCCATCCACTTTAACTTCGCCTGGTCCTCGACCTTCGCCGGCAAAGGTTCGAACGGCCCCTTCACGTCCGCGGCCGTGACTACGTAAGGAACCAACAGTGGGCCCGTGTGGACGTTCAGCAGCTTCCACATCTCCGGCCCGATCACGCCATCGACCGTCAAACCATGGACTTCTTCATAACCCTTGATCGCAATCGACAGATCGTCCCCGTACTTCCCATCGATCTCACCAGGAGAAAACCTCCCACAGGCCAGCAGAATTTGCGCACGGATGACCTTCGGCCCCACCGCGCCAGGACCGACAGTTGCGGTCGTCACAAGCTGTACTTCCGACGTCGGATCGATAGCGCCAAACAGCGCCACCGCCAGCAGAAAGGGCAAGAATCGATTTGTCATCCTGGCAAGTTCCGAGCACTTATAGTTCCGAAACCAGCCTGGCCGCGGTAACGCTTCGACTACACTGTCGCCTGCATCCAGAACTTCAACTGCGCCGTCTTGATATTCCCCTTGGCGTCGAAATACCAGCTCAGCCAGTCATCGGGCTTGGTCTTCAGATGCGCGTCGACGCTCGTACCGTTATTCACCGTCCAACGCCATGAGAAGTGATCGTACACGTCCAGCACATGTGTTGCGTACGCCATCGCCAACTTCTTATTGCCGGAAATCATGACCAGATTTTCGTCGTTGTTATACGATGCCTGGTACCCGAGATTGTGGCTCCCAGTGACAACGACACAATCGTCGGCAAACGGATCGATCACCACGATCTTGTCATGCGTGATCGCGAAGCCCGCGCTCAGCAATTCTTTCTGCCAACCTTCAGGAATGTCAGTTTTATCCAACGCATTCGCCGAAATCACCCGCGGATCCTGCGGTGCCGGCGCACTTTTCACGCCCTTCTGCGTCTTCGGCGGCGAAGTGCCCTTCAAGTCGTAGTAGAAGTTTCCCGCTGAGGCCGGCGACGTCAGGCAACCCCGCACGAAGAGATCTTTGTTAGCCTTCTGTGCAGCCGCCGCGAACTCCGTAATGCTCGGCGTCCCCGGAATGAACGCCAGAAAGAGCACCGCGTTCTTCGCCGCCATGATGCGATCGCTCAGGTCCTTCATATCGACAGGAAACGCCTCCGTTCCCTTCTTGCTGCTGCTGCGCGCCTTCGGAGTATTTGGCGAGAAATAACTCGTCAACGTACTCGCGTCATCGGTTCCCTTGTCAAGCGTCAAGTCCTTCCCCGTACCATCGAATGTCCGCAGCGGCGCATCCTGGAATGGACCGCCCGCCTCATGCTTCGTCTCGTCCGTTTGGAGCTTCTTCCAATACGCCATATACCGCGCCGCCACCAGCTTGTCATCAATAACGATCGCGTTATTCGTCTGCGCGCATAAACCCGTATCGGTCCAATTGCAAGAGCCCGTCAACACCGCCTGCGGAACTCCACTCTTATCCACGTATATTAAGAACTTATTGTGTACAATATGGCTGCTCGCCGGCTTCCGGTAAAGCAAAGATGCAGCCGACGCCTTCAATTCAGTCTCCGAATCATCGTTCTCTCCCGGCACCTCGTCCGAGCCGCCCTTCGCTGGTTTACCCACAATATTCGCGAGTACGATATTCAGTTTGTTTCCGATCCCCACCAGCGACTGCACCAATTCAACGTCCGTCAATTCATAAAGTGCCGCATAAATCGAACCGCTCGTCTTCGCCCGAGCCACAAACCCCGTGAGCGTTTCAATCATATCGCCGGCCAGATCCTTCCGCAGTTGATTCGCCGGATCCTTAATCGCCGCCAGCAGGCTAGTCTTGCTGACCTTGCCTTTCAACGCATTCGACACATGTTGCGTCGAAATAATTCCCCGATTGAAAATCGCCGTTACGCTTGCCGAACATACCCCGGAAATCGTCACCTCGTTCGTCGTCAATATGGGAAGCGACGCCATCGGCACCAGTTTATCCGACGGCCCCTCGAGCGGAACGACCTTATATCGGAACATGTAATTCCCCGTCCGATCTCCTTCCAGTCGTGCCAACAAATCTTTCCAATAGAATTTCTGGATGGGGAACTCCGCGGTCGTCTGCCCCGCTTTGATCGTGTCTCCCGGAAACACCGCATGGCTCGGAAGAGCAGTCTCATTTCCCTTCGAATCGATCCGATACACCGCGAAGCCCATGCAGCCCTCGGGTTTAACCCCATAGCTCCATGCGATCGTGGCGATGTCATTATTGGCAAATGCTACAGCGTTCCGCATATCGAATCTCCATTCATCAGGGAAAAGTCTTTACCGCAGTATAGTGCCGAATGCCGCCGGATCGTTGCATTGTCATGTGAAATTCATACTAGGCTTCGCGATGCCGGCTTTCCAGGAGCTGCTACAATCCTCAATGTAAACTGAGGAGAGAGAGAAGTCGCCTCTCATAAATACGATGGAAATCACCTCGCGCCTCCGATAATGCAAACGTCCAGCTTCCCGGTCTCCATCCTCGTCTACGCCCTCGCCTGCGGCTGCGCCCCAACACCGCGGCCCGCCAACCCCCGCACTCTGTCAGTCGAAGTCGCGACCCCCGACGGAGTCCCCGTCACCAGCTACCGCGCCAACTTGCTCGAGGAAAACGGACGCTTCGTCGCCGCGTTTAAAGACGGTAAAGTCACGGGCGTCCACCCCGGAGCCTATCGCTTCGCAGTCAGAGACATCTCGAGCGACCTGTACCCCGGCATCCGGTGGAACACGGCTCGCCCCGTGAATCTAATCCCGGGAAACCAGCACATGATGGTTCTAACCAGCCCCCTTCCCGACCGGGGCGACGGCATGATGCGGGTAAAGGATATCGTGAAAGGCCGGATCGTCGCCTCCGTACCCGGTATGACGGTAAACATGGTCCCTTTGTACGAGGCATTAACCTCGAAGGTTGCTCAAATAAACAGTCATGGCGATTTTCAGTTCGAGGGAGGATTTCGCGAAGGATCCAATCTGCTCATATTCACCCGCAATGGACTCGTGACCGGCGCCCGGCGCATCTACCTCCCGCACTATTCGGCATGGACCAATCCGCACGATCTCGGCACATTAACGGCTGACACCGCCATCGAATCGCCCCATAGAGCCATAACCCTGATCCAAAATCCAGCCAGCAAAACAATATCCGGTAGAATTTCGAAACCCGCCGCCGGCATGTGGATTCAAGTAGCCCGCCTCGGCGGCGGCCCTTATGACATCGCGCTAGCAGCGGTCCACGAAGACGGATCGTTCACCTTCGACTCCAAGTATCAAGGTTCGTATTTAGTACTATTGCTATTGCATGGGAATGTAATTGCCATGGACCCGCTCGAGCTGCCGAGCAGAAAAGCCAGAACAATCCATGGCACATGAAAGCTCAAGTCTAAAACGCGCCCTCATCTCGCCGTATATAGGGTTGATCTTTTTTGCGATCGCCTGGGGCCCGCTTTATGTCGCGGAGTTCATCTCGCGGAGGCGCCCGGTCGACGCGAGCCGAGGCGACCTGGAAGCCTTCGCCTTCGGATGGCTGATTTTCACATCATTGTTTTCCATTCTCGGCTTGGCCCAATTGATCGTGGCCGCGACAGCTTGGGCTGTCAGATTCTATCGCGATTGGTTTTGATTGATGCTCGCAAATGCATTGAGTCGAAAAATGAGAGGACCACATCTGCTCTTGCTCGCCCTGAGCCTGGCGTCAACGCTCAGCAACGCCCAACCCGAACCAACCGCAACGCGACAACTCACAGCCTGCGCCGCGAAAAAACATGGCAGCCGCACAATCGTCTCCCGCTTCGGGTTAATCGAACTGACAATTCCAAAGCAATTATCCCTTCACCGCACGCACGACGCGGACTATATTGAATACCGGATCATCTACGGCCGCGGATCGTCCACACAATCGCTCCGCATCATATTCGGCAACACCGTAGGACCGCTGCCAACCGAACATCCAGAAGGAACAATCAAACAGCATGAGTGGCTATGCAGCCCCTCAGATCAAGGTTTAGATCAAACCTTCGTGGACCACGACGGCCTGAAGTCCAGGCAAGTCCAACTTCCATTCGGATTCGCCGAATATCATCGAGCGAGCACCAAAGCATCCGCCGCGTTCGATCTCATCCTCGACAATATGTGCTGCGGCGCGTCCCAAATCAAGGAACATAGATGACTCGCCCATAAACTCAGCCTCAAAGCCGCCCCGCGAACCGGGCCGCTCGTATGAAAAAGAACACCAACCCCCCAAGAAACGCGTACGCCCCCGCCATCACGAACCACATCTCCGGAAACGGATCCGGCTCGATCGACCCCCTGCTCGGGTCGAAAAGCAACTCTATGGAATCCCCCGCCGACGGAAATCCATAAGTAGTCTTCTCGATCGAGTAAGTCGCGACCTGCCCATCCTTCGTCCGATAGCGAACGTCGAGGACGTATTTGCCGAACCGTATGCCCCTCGTGAGGGCCGACCGCTTGACGCTGACCACTTTCGTGATTTCCGCGTGCACACGCTCGAGTTCCGAATTTTCTTTATGGATATACAGGATGGCCCACGTAATTCCCACAATCACAGCGAGGCATGTCGCCGCGCCGATGCCGGCGGCGATAAGGACGATGCGTCTTCTCGACGAGTTCGAAGGGCCCTGAGGCTTCATGTGTTCCTCCG
>DASXZC010000467.1:0-16973 GCA_036502165.1 Bryobacteraceae bacterium | reverse complement strand
GGTGGTGCCGAGATCCTTCTTGCCTAACAGCCTGTAGACTGGACCAGCACCGGCGGCGGCGAGGAACATTCCTTTGGCGTCGACCCATCCATCGCCTTGCTCGGCGGCTCCGGCACTAATGAATACGGGCCTCGGAGCGCATAGAGCGACCAATTCGTGAGAGTCGACGGGAATATCGTTCCAATTTAATGGGCCGGCGTATTTGATGAAGTTTCCGGCCATCCAGTGATATCCGCCGGAGCTGGCGATGTTCTCGACGAGTTCGCCCCAGTTGCGGCGGTGGAGTTTGGCTCCTCCTTCACCGGAAGAACTGATGTAGCCGATGGCGAAGCGTCGGTCATAAGCCATCGCGACGAGGGCGGCTTTGCCATAGCGGGAGTGGCCTTCGACTCCGACTTGTTTGGCGTTGACGGCCTTATCGGTTTCGAGGTAGTCGAGCGCGCGGCTCGATCCCCAGGCCCAGGCGCGGAGGGCTCCCCAGTCGTCGGCTTTGCGGTATTGCCCTTTGTTGACGAGTCCGATGATGCCTTTGGTGAGGCCGGCGCCGTTGTCGGGCTGGATGCTGGTGGGCGTAAGGATCGCGTAGCCCCAGCCTTTCGCGAGCACTTGTTCCTGCCACGTCGGCTTCGGCGGAGGCGGAGCGCCGGGGCGAGGCGGGAAGTTGAATCCGAATTCCATGATGACGGGGACGCGTCCGATGGCGTTGGCCGGAGTGACAAGCACGAGTTGGATGTCCACAGTGATCGACGGATAGGTTGAGTTGTCGACGTGGCCGACGAGTTGCTTCTTTATGACGGGAACATCGCCGACGGTTTCATTGGTCTTGGCGGTGATTTCCCACTTCACGGCGGGCGTGTCCTGCGGGACGCGGCCGTAGATGCAGCGGTCGAAATCCTCAATGATTTCGAGGCGGCGGCGGGGCCAGTCGGCGGCCGTTTTGACTTTCTTGCCGTTGTTGAAGGTCAGAGGATCCGGGAGGTCGGGGTAGGGGTTGGCCTTCGATTCATCGTAGTTCGCGGCATTAGCGGCCTTAGGATTGTTGCCGTTCGCGCGTGGGCGGACCTTGTCGATTTTGAGGAGGTCCAGCATGTGCTGGTAGTCCTCATTGGTGGCTTTTTGCAGGGCCTCGCGCGCGGCGGGATCCTGGGGCGGGAATTGGAAAGCAGTGAGGGAACAGGTGAATAGGACTGACACGACGATCGGCATTCCCACCGGTCCCAGTTTGATCATAGGTATAACAATATCGCTTTGCCGCCGCCTTTGGGGCACCGTCGAATGGCAACGTTTTCATCTGGTGTTTTGGCGGGATGGCAATTTTGAGTACACTGACCATTGGGCCGAAATCGGCTCGTGCGTTCGGAAAGGAACCGATTGATGACCGTATCGAAACATATGGCAACGCGTTGGACACACGTCCTGCCCCTCGCGCTCGCCGTCGCCGTGGGGCTTCCGTTAAGTCTGCCGGCTCAGTCGCGCCGCAGCTTGCCGGAAGGGCCTGGACGCGAGATCGTGCAGCGGGTGTGCGGATCGACGTGCCATGGCGCGGAACTCGTCGCGGGCAAGGGCTACACGCGCGATTCGTGGGGAGCGGTCGTCAATAGCATGGTGTCGCGCGGGGCCAAGGCGTCCGATACGGAACTTACTGAAATCGTCAATTATCTGGCTACGAACCTGCCTCCGAAGACGGGTGCGGCGGGAGCGGGCGGGGCGGGATTTCTCGGCGGTGGATCGGATGAAGCGCAGATGGTCGACGTCGCTGCCGCCGAGCGTGGACGCACGGTCTACATTGCGGAATGTATAACGTGCCACGGCGTCAAAGCGCGCGGAGGTCCACGAGGGGCGGACTTGATCCGGTCGATGATCGTGTTGAAGGACCGTTACGGGAGCATGCTCGGCGCGTTCCTGAAGGCGGGCCATCCGATGCAGAGCGGGAAGCCGAGTTCCTCGTTGACGGGTCCGCAGATTGTCGAGTTGTCGCACTTCCTGCATGAGAAGGTCGGGGATACGTTGCGCAACGGTCCTTATTCCAAGCCGATTAACGTGCTGACTGGAAATGCGAAGGATGGCGCCGCCTATTTCAATGGAGCGGGCGGATGCAATCAATGCCATTCGGTGACAGGCGATCTGGCGGGTGTTGGAGAGAAGTACGATCCGGTGTCGCTGCAGCAGAAGTTCCTCTTTCCGAGGACATTCGCCACTCCACGGGGAGGGACGCGTGGGCATGTACCGCCGGTCGTTGTAACGGTGACTGTGACTCCGGCGTCGGGGCCGAGCGTTACGGGAGTGCTTTCGCACCTCGATGATTTCAACGTGTCGTTGCGCGACTCCGAAGGGAATTACTTCACTTGGAAGCGGACGCCGTCGCTGCAGGTCGTGAAGCACGATCCGCTCGCGATGCACGAGAAGCTGCTCGATCAGTACACGGACAAGAACATGCACGATATCGTCGCCTACCTGGAGACCTTGAAATAAATGAACACGAGACTCATTGTTGGATGCCTCGCGCTCTCTACGACGGCCGCGCTGGCGCAACTCGATCCGGCAAAGCTGGCGCAGGCGCCGACGGATTCCTGGCCGACGCACAACGGCGATTTTTCGGGCCGCCGGTTCAGTCCGCTGACGAATATCAATTCGAATAACGTGTCGTCGCTGAGCCTCGCCTGGGTGCATCGCGTGAATGCGCAGGGCAACGCGATTTTCGGGGGCGCGATCAAGGCGAGTCCGGTAGTGATCGATGGAGTGATGTATTTCACGATTCCCGATCACGTGTGGGCGGTCGATGCGCGGACGGGCCACGAGATCTGGCACTACACGTGGCCGTCGCATGGAGGGATCCATATCGGCAACCGCGGCGTGAGCGCGTATGGACGCTGGCTGTACTTCGAGACTCCGGATTGCAATCTGGTGTCGTTGAATATGAAGGACGGCAAGGAGCGTTGGCATAAACAGATCTGCGATCTCGACCAGATGTATTTTGCGTCAGCGGCCCCGCTAGTGGTGGGCAATCATGTGGTCGCCGGAGTGAGCGGTGACGATCTTGACATCCCCGGCTATATCGAATCGCACGATCCGGAGACGGGTGACCGGCAGTGGCGCTGGTACGTGTATCCGGAGGAAGGTTCGGAGGCGGCGAAGTCGTGGCCGAGCGTCGATGCGATGAAGCATGGCGGGGGAATGACGTGGTCCACGCCGACGTACGATCCGGCGCTGAATCTTATTTATTTCGGGACAGGGAATCCGCAGCCGGTGATTGCGGGCAAGGGGCGGGAGGGGAACAATCTGTACACGGAGTCGATTGTGGCGCTCAACCCGGACAATGGGAAATTCAGATGGGCGTTCCAGTCGTCGCCGCACGATACGCATGATTGGGATGCGATTCAGACGCCGGTGCTGATTGATGGGACGATCGACGGCAAGCCTCGCAAGTTGCTGGCGCAGGCGGCGCGTAATGGATACTTCTTCGTGATCGATCGCGAGACGGGCAAGAATATTTCGAGTACGAAGTTCGCGCGGGCCAATTGGTCGGAGGGGCTCGACAAGCTGGGGCAGCCGATTCCGAATCCGGCGAAGATGCCGCAGCCGGATGGGGCGTTGGTGTCTCCGAATCAAGCGGGCGCGGCGAATTGGCCGCAGCCGAGCTTCAGTCCGAAGACGGGATTGTTCTACATCAACGCGACCAATGCATACAGCGTGTATTACATCTACGACAACGATGAGAAGCCGGAAGGCTGGGGCGGGAATGATCGCGGCGGCTACTCGGAAAGCATGCTCGAGGGCATCGACTATCAGACGGGCAAAGTCAAATGGAGCCACAAGTGGGAAGGTCCGGGAGGGCCGAGATCCGGGGTGCTGGCGACGGCGGGTAATATCGTATTCGCGGGCGATATGCAGAACAATTTCGTGGCTTTGAATTCGACAACTGGCGAGCCGTTGTGGCATGTTGGATTGAATTCGGGAATCACGAATGCGCCCATTAGCTATGAGCTCGATGGAACGCAATACGTTGTGCTCGCGTGCGGCGATACGGTTTATGCATTCGCGATGTTCGCGAAGTAGGAGGGGATTCATTCGATGAAACTTGCGAAATTCTGGAGCCGTGATACGGCCGAATACGAAGGCGTGCAGGCGTCGGCGCGCGGATGGTCGGACAACAGTTTCGAAGACGCGAAAGCCAAGGCTCGTCAGGTGGCGCATCGGGTCGCTGAGCGAGTGGTGAAGTATCCGGGGCAAAAGGAACGCTATCCATATGGCGATCGTCCGCTGCCGGAGCCGATCCTCAAGCAGTTCGCGGGTGGATCGGCGGCGGTGACGCGGAACGCTTACGGTGCGTTGATCCTCAATACCGATGAGATGATGTTCGTGGATATCGACAGCGAGGGTCGAAGGCCGCCGAGGGTCGACATCAACGGAATCGCATCGCGTCACGGGTTGTCGGGGCGCGTATATAAGACCGCCGGCGGACTGCGGTTGATCCTCACGGATCGGAAGTTCACGCCTGCGAGCGCGGAGTCAGAGGCGCTGCTGCAAGAGTTCGGCGCCGACACCATGTACACGCATCTGTGCAAGATGCAGATGTCGTTCCGCGCGCGGTTGACGCCGAAGCCGTGGCGGTGCGACCTCTACAAGCCGAACGTCAAATATCCGTATGAGACTCCGCGGGATGAGCGCGTGTTCAACGATTGGCTGGCGAAATATAACCAGAATGCCAAGGAATACGCGACTTGCGAACTGACGTCGACGTTTGGGATGCAGGTGCTGCCCGGATTCGGCGAGCTGATCGTGTATCACGACAACGAGACGAAGGCGATGTCGAAGCTGCCGCTCGCGTAGCTTATTTCTTAGGGAACAATTGATCGACGCGGCCCAGTAGCCAACGGGCGCGGCGCTGCATGATTACGTTCTCGAGGCGGTCGTCCGGATCCTTCGCGGGATCGATGGCGAGGGCGGTGTGCAACATACGTTCGAACTCGGCGCGGTTCTTTTCGACGGTGAGCACGGATTCGGCGTACGTCACGTAAGGTCCGGCCTGCTTGCCTTGCGTGAGCGCGAGGGCGCGTTCGAAGTGCTTGGTGGCGAGAGCTACGCGATCGCCATTCGGTTTGAGCCGAACCATTTCATAAGTGATGAATAGCGTGTGGACCGCGCCGGCGTCGTAGCTGTCATCGAGCGTGAGCACGCGTTCGAGCAGGGATTCCATGCGCGGAAGTTCCGGCAGCATGCGGAAGTCGCGCGAGGTTGCGATGGCGGATCCCCAGGCGGCGCCGGTCCAAAAGGCGGCGGGGACGTCCGCCCTCGTGAGCGATGCGGCGGCCTTCTTGGGATCGGCGGCAAGTAGGGAGCCGAAGTTGGGATGCTTCACTTCAAGCGCGCGGAGGCCGTAGCCACGGGCGCGGATGAACATACGCACTGCGCGGTCGCGGATGGCTTTCGCGGCAACCTTGTCCTTGTCGTCGAGTGCTTCGGCGTCGGGCAGCAGAAATCCGAAAGCGTACTGAGTGAATCCCTTCGTGAGATTCAGCAGCAGGGTCTGATCGCGAGGATTGTCGCGGAGGATCGTCTCCATGACTTTCAGCGAAAAGGGAATGGCGGCCTTGACGAGCTCGGGATCCTCATCGCGGGCGTATTCGTCGGAGGCGCGCGAGAGGGCGTCGCCCATGGATTTCAGGGCCATTCGATGGATAGAACATCCGGTGAGACAGAGGATCGTGAGTGCGGTGCAGAGCTGACGGCGCTTGGTTTCGAGGGAACAGGCCATTACATCCTTTATAGCTGTTTGGACAGGACGCAGCGTCGTTAGAGCACAATAAGACTATGCAGCCGCTACCCAAATTCCGAACCGGACTTGTGCAAATGAGTTGCTCGACCGATTCGAAAGAGAACCAGTCGAAGGCCGAACACAAGATCGCTGAAGCCGCAAAGAACGGCGCGCAGGTTGTCTGCTTGCAGGAGCTCTATCGATCACAATATTTTTGCCGTGATGAGAAGGCGGAGTTGTTCGATTTGGCGGAGTCGATTCCTGGGCCGTCGACGGAGGCGCTGGGGAAGTTGGCGAAGCAGTTGAACGTCGTGATCGTGGCGTCGCTGTTCGAGAAACGCGCGCAGGGGCTGTATCACAACACTGCCGCGGTGATGGGGGTCGATGGCGAGATCGCGGGGCTCTATCGCAAGATGCACATTCCCGATGATCCGCTGTATTTCGAGAAGTTCTACTTCACGCCAGGCGATTTGGGGTTCAAGAATTTCGATACTCCGTTTGGACGGCTCGGCGTATTGGTGTGTTGGGACCAGTGGTATCCGGAGGGCGCGCGGCTGACGGCGATGCAGGGCGCGAGCATTTTGTACTATCCGACGGCGATCGGCTGGCATCCGGCGGAGAAGGCCGAGTTCGGGGAGGCGCAGGTGGATGCGTGGAAGACGATCCAACGGTCGCATGCGATTGCGAACGGAATTTTTGTGGCGGCAGTGAATCGCGTGGGGTTCGAAGGTCCGCAGGATCGGGGACTCGAGTTCTGGGGGAATTCGTTTATCGCCGATCCATTTGGACGCGTGATCGCACAGGCATCAGCGGATCGGGAGGAGACGCTGCTCGCGGAGATCGATCCGAATCTGCAGGATGAGGTGCGCCGGAATTGGCCGTTCTTCCGCGATCGCCGGATCGACGCGTATGGAGCGGTGACATCGCGGTGGATCGGATGACGCCATTTCAACTTGGGTATCGCATGCCGGCCGAGTGGGCTCCGCATGAGGCGACGTGGCTTGCGTGGCCGCATGAGGAGTCGGACTGGCCGGGGAAATTTCCACCGATTCCTTGGCTTTATGGCGAAATCGTGCGGCACCTGGCTCGAGTCGAGCGGGTGAACATCCTGGTGGTTGGTCAAGGGCACGAGCACGACGTTCGCGGCATTCTGAAGAAGTGCGGAGTCGATATGGGCGCCGTCCGTTTGTTCCGGCACAGGACGAATCGGAGTTGGACGCGCGACTTCTGCCCGCTGTTCGTACAGGAGGCGAAGGGTGAAGTCGCGATCACGGATTGGATCTTCAACGGCTGGGCGAAGTACGACAACTGGCAGCTCGATAACGCGGTTCCGGGGATGATTTCGGAGGCGCTGAAGATGAAAAGATTCTCGCCGCCGTTCGTGCTCGAGGGCGGCAGCATCGACGTCAATGGCGAAGGCAAGCTGCTGACGACGCGCGAGTGTTTGTTATCTCCCGTGCAGGCGCGGAATCCGGGGCGCACGCAGGAGGAGATGGAAGCGGCGCTGCGCGACTATCTGGGTGCGACGGAAGTGATCTGGCTCGAAAACGGGATTGTTGGCGACGATACGCATGGGCACGTCGACGATCTGGCACGATTTGTTAGTGCGGATACGGTTGTCACGGTGGTTGAGGAAGACAAGACGGAAGAGAACTACGCGCTGCTCGCGGAGAATCTCGCGATCCTCAAGGCGCGTGCCGACCTGCGCGTCGTGACGTTGCCGATGCCTGCGCCGGTGTACTTCGACGGCCAGCGTTTGCCGGCGAGCTACGCGAATTTCTATATCGCGAACAAGCTTGTGCTGGTTCCGACCTTCATGGATAGGAACGATCGCGTGGCGCTGAATACCATTGCGTCGCTGTTTCCCGATCGCGAGATTATTGGCGTGCCGGCTACTGATCTGGTTCTAGGTCTGGGAACGCTTCACTGTATGACTCAGCAGCAACCGGCGCCCACAGCTTGACGTCGAGCGACTCGGCGTAGTGGAGAAGCGGAGTGCCGCGCAATTCGATTCCAAGATCCTCGGTCATGGTGTTGCGCTCGAACTCACCTTCCGCGCGCTGCAGCGGCCACGGCTGGTGATCGATCTCTCCGACCAGCACTCGTTTATCAGGAGCGATGGCGTAGAGGCAATACCGCTCGGTTAGAAAATACTCAATGGATCCGGGCGTGGGACGCGTGGGATCGCCGACCGGGCGATAGACACTGTGCAATTCAGCTCCGGGGGAGCCGACCTCGGTGCGCATCGATTCGTAGCGGACGTAGGTCGCGCGTTTCATGCGCATGGCGGCCTGATGGTAAGGCAGATGGAACCAGCGGCGCGCGGTTTCGACGAGCAGTCGCTTCTCGGCATCGAGCGAGAAGAAGTACACGCCAGGACGTCCGCCGTAGCGAACGTACGTGCGTACGTTCAATTCGAGCGATTCATGCGTGGGTGGCAGCGGCGGCAGAAATCGCAGGCGGATGCCGGACATGTAGAACGGCACAACGGCGATCCACGCGGAGCCGTCGAAGGTGTCGATCTCCAGTTGCTCGGGGACGAGGTCGCGCATGAAGTCCCCGGGCACGCGCCAGTGCGCGAACAGGAGGCTGCTCCAGGTCTGGCGCATGATCCAGGGGCCGCCGGGAGCGGGCCACGGGCGCGTGGGGCGATTCGTGGTGCTAGCCATCGAGCAACACTTTCAAGACGCCTTTTTCATTGGCCTTTTCGAACGCGAGTGGGGCGCTCGCGAGCGGGAAGCGCGCGTGGATCATGGGATCGAGGTTCAGGCGTCCTGAATTGAGAAGCTTCAATGCGGGCGCGAACCTTCCGCAACGGGATCCGACGAGGGTGATCTCTTGAACGATGATGTGAGCCATGTCGACGGGCGTGCGGTCGTGGACGGTGGACTTGAGAACGATCGTGCCGCGAGGGTTCGTCATTTGAGCGGAGGTCGCGAAGCCTTGCGCGGAGCCGGTGGCTTCGACGACGATGTCGAATCTCGTGGACGGCTTGGGGGAATGGCTTGCGGTTGTCACTCCTACGGCTTTTGCGATCGCGAGTTTGGATTTGTGGCGGCCGAACTGATGGACGTCCGCGCCGTGAAGGGCGAGGACTTGGGCGATGAGGAGTCCGAGTTTGCCATCGCCTAGGACGGCGACGGGCTGGCCCTTCGCGATCTTGATTTGATCAAGGATTTCGCAGGCGGCGGCGATGGGCTCGGTGAAGACGGCGTGATCGGTGGCGACGCTGTCGGGAACCGGGAAGAGGTTCTCCTCCGGAAGCGTGAAGAACTGCTGAAATGCGCCGGGGTGTTTGACGATCCCCAGGACTGTGCGATGCGGGCAGTGTCGCGGGAGCTTGCGGCTGACGCACCATTCGCACTTGCCGCAGGCGAGATTGATCTCTCCGACGACGCGCTTGCCGATCCACTTGGATGTGTCCGCTTCGACGACTTCGGCAACGAATTCGTGGCCGGGAGTGCCGGAGAATCCGTAGTATCCGCGTTGGAGTTCAAGGTCGGTATTGCAGATGCCGCCGGTGATGAGACGAAGGAGGGCGTGTCCTTTGCGGCGCTTGGTTTTAGCCACGTCGCGGACCGTGACTTCGCCATGCTCGATGTGGATCGCGGTCATCGGGTGGGTCAACTGCTCAGTATAGCGATGGATTGTACGCCGAGGTCACGATGAGCCCGGCTCGCGGCGTCTTAGTGAAAGTAAGTGTGAAGCCAATTGATCACGAGCGGGTTCCACGATAGCGATCAGACGGCACGAGTCGGCGCGCCAGCGACTATACTGGAAAACGCTACAAATCCAATATTCGACAGGAGCTTCCCAATGGAAACCATTGCCGGCTTCGCAGCCGGACTCTTCGTTTGGTTCTTCGTGCGCGTCATCGTTTTGGGCATCTATACGGTCAACCAGAACGAGCGTGCCGTTAAGACCAGCTTCGGCAGGGCTGAACGTCTCCCTGGCAACAGGACGACGCTCGATGCGCCTGATCTTGCATCGGTGCTGAGGCCCGATGAGCGCGACCGTTATACGTATCCGATGGTTCGCGTAATCCCACCTGGCGGCCCGTATTTCAAGATGCCGTGGGAGAAGATTTACAAGATCAATGTCGCGACCCAGACCGTCAGTATGGCGACTGATCCTGAGACTCCGCGGGCGAACGAGAACGGGACGAGGCTCGACGCCGTCACTAAGGATCAACTCAATACCGGGTTGACTGGGCAGATTCGGTTCCACGTGAGCGAGAACAATCTGTACGCGTATCTGTTTGCGATCAAGCAGCCGTTCGTCCACACGATGGGATATTTTGTTTCGGTGCTGCGTCAGAAAATCGCGAATTTCGAAGCAAAACCGGTGCCGCCGGCGCCGGATGCTCCGGTGCTGCCGGCTAGTAGCGAGATGATTGGGATCTCGATCAATGACTTGCGTAAGAATCTGCGCGACCTCAACGAGTACATGGACCAGGAGTGTCGCGCGACTGCGGCCCGTTATGGCGTCGTGTTAGATGCGTCGCTGATCACGGGAATTGATCCGCCGACGGAAGTCGAATCGGCGCTCGCGGCGATCAATACCGCGCACAATCAAGTGTCGAGCGACATCAGTCTGGCGCAAGCTTCGGCCGATCAGAAGATCGTCCAGTCGAGGCGGGCGGTCGAGATCGAGACGCTCAAAGCGCAGGCGGAAGTGCAGCCGATCAAACTCTTGGCCGAGCAACTGGCGCAGCTCTATCTGGCTGGGCCGGCGGTACTCGATGCTTATATTCGCAACGTGAAGTTGAAAATCTATGAGAGGACCAAGGCCGCATACATTGATGTAACTCCGGAGGGACCGAATTCATGACGTTCATGGCTTCGTTCGTTCTTACGCTGTTGCTGATGTTTATCGGACTTCCGATCGCTCTCTCGGTGTGCCGCTTCTTTGGTCTCTACGCGGTTGTGCTCGAGCGCACTTGCCGCGTGTACGTCCTGTTTGGAAAGGTGATCGCGTCGCTTGATGAACCGGGGTTGCACTTCCTTCCCGGGAAACTCGGATTGGCGGCGTTCGTGATCAACTGGCTGGGCAAGTGTTACGTGCTCGATCTGCGGCTCGATCAGGAATACCGGCGGAGTGAGGCGGTCAATTCGGAAGAAGGCGCGCCGATGGGGATCGGGATCTGGTACGAGATGTTTATCACCGATCCAATTTCGTATCTGTTCAAAAACACGGATCCTCGTGGATCGCTGCGGGCGAGCGTTAGCAATGCGACCGTGCGCTGCCTGAGCAACATGCCGCTGGCGGATATGCTCGAAACGCGGCACGAGATGAGCAATTCGGTTCGCAGCGAAGTGTCGCCGCAGTCGCAGGCGTGGGGTTATCAGTTGGGGTCCGTGTACATCCGCAAGGTTCATTTCCGTGATGCGGGGATGATCAAGCAGATCGAGGAGAAAGTGGTGAACCGGCTGCGGCAGGTGACTTCCGCGATCAAGCAGGCTGGGGCGAATCAGGTGAGTGTGATTACCAGTTCGGCCGAGCGAGAAGCCTCGATCGAATTCGGGAAGGCGACGGCGATCCGTCCGAGTACGCTCGGCGCGGCCCTGAAGGAGATCTCGCAGACGCCGGCGGTTTCGAATGCGTTGTTCGAGGTGCTCGAGACGCAGAGGCTGACGCAAGGGGATGCTCAATTCGTTCTGGTTTCTTCGAAGAGCGGGCAGGCGCGGATGTTGTCGGATCTGCTGGCGTCGACGCGGCGGCCATGATGCCGATTCGGACAGGGTTCGGGCAGATCCGTCCCTGGCGCGAAGGCGACGCGGATGCGCTGGTGAAGTACGCGAACAATCGCAACATCTGGATCAATATGCGGGACGTCTTTCCGCATCCATATACGGAGTCGAGCGCGCGCGCATTCCTCGATTTGGTTGGGGCGCAGAGTCCCACCACATCGTTCGCGATCGCGACCGATAGCGAGGCGATTGGCGGCGCGGGTGTGACGATCAACCGCGACGTCCATCGGCTGACAGCCGAGCTCGGGTACTGGCTCGGCGAACCGTTTTGGGGCAGGGGAATCGCCACCGAGACGGTCGTGAAGTTTACGGATTACGCGTTCGAGGCGTTCGGATTGAAACGGATTTACGCGGAGGCATACGCAACGAATTTGAAGTCATGCCGGGTGCTCGAGAAGGCTGGGTTCGAACTCGAGGGCCGGCTGCGCGCGAGTGCGATCAAGGATGGGCGTCTGCTCGATCAATTTCTGTACGCACTCGTGAGGCTCTGATAAGAAGGGCAACTGAACGGTTGCATTTGAGACCGCCGATTTGCTAATGTGCAACTGAAAGGTTGCATATGAACACAGATCGTGTCGAGAAGAAGATCCTGCTGCGCGCACCGCGAAGCCGCGTTTGGCGGGCCATTTCGGATTCCAGGGAGTTCGGGACCTGGTTCGGAGTGAAGTTCGACGATCCCTTCGTTCCTGGCGCGAGCATGAAGGGCGTGATGGTGACCACGTCCGTCAATCCGGAGATCGCGCAGAAGCAGAAGCCGTACGAGGGAAAGCCGTTCAACCTTACGGTCGAGACGATCGAGCCGGAGCGGTTGTTCTCGTTCCGCTGGCATCCGAACGCGACCGATCCTCAAGTCGACTATTCGGCCGAGCCGATGACGCTGGTCGAATTCACGCTGAAGGAAGTTGCGGGCGGAGTGGAATTGACGGTTACCGAATCCGGCTTCGACAAGATTCCGCTGGCGCGGCGGGCGAAGGCGTTTACGGCGAACGACAATGGCTGGGGTTTGGTGATCACGCTCGTCGAGGCGTACCTTGCGCTCGAGAAGTGAGAGGGTCCACGCGAAGCGAGCCGCACCGGTGTTCGCGGCACTTGGGGAGGAGAACCGGTTGCGGCTCGTCGTGCGTCTATGCGACGACGGGCCGCTGTCGATTGCCAGGCTCACCGAAGGTTCGCACGTCACGCGGCAGGCGATCACCAAGCACTTGCGAGTGATGGAGGATGCGGGACTGGTGCGGTCGACGCGGCGAGGGCGCGAGAGCGTGTGGCAACTGGACCGGCGTCCGCTCGAGGATGCGCGGCATTGCCTCGATTTGATTTCGAAACAGTGGGACGACGCGTTGATCCGATTGAAGGCGTATGTCGAAAAAGTCGAGTGATGTAGCGTGCCGAGGCCGCTATACTAATGGGTAAACGCTATGCCTGCCGCCGCATTATTGAAAGACACTCGCCAACTTTCGGACCTCCACGGCATCGGACGCGCGATGCTGAAGGACTTCGACATGCTGGCCGTTCACTCTGTTACAGAACTTGCCCGGTGCGACGGCGATGAGCTTTATCATCGATTGTGCAAGATCATGAACACGCGCATGGATCCGTGCGTCCACGATGTTTTCGTATGCGCCGTTGAGCAGGCCCGCAATCCGAAGCTTGCGCGTGAAAAATGCGACTGGTGGTATTGGAGCCGCGTGCGCAAGAAGTCGGGGATCCAACTCTAATCGAATGTCCGCATCCTTATCCTGCTTTAACCAGAAGTGCGCACGGCGTTTTCCGATCACCGAGGTCCTCTACAATTGCCCGGATTGCGGAGGTTTGCCCGAAGCCGTCTATGACGATCCTCTCGATGCGGCGGCATTGAAGCGCGTGTTCCGCGAACGGCGGATGGACAACTCCGCGCTTAATCAGAGCGGCGTTTGGCGCTATCGGGAGCTGTTTCCGTTCCTCGACGATTTGAAGCATGTCGTGACGCTGAGGGAAGGAAATACGCCGCTGCTAGAGGCTTCGAAGGCGGCGGCTTATGCGGGAATGGACAAGGTCGTCTTCAAGCATCAGGGCTTCAATCCTACGGGATCGTTCAAAGACAACGGCATGACGTGCGGGGCTGCGCAGGCGCGTCGGCTTGGGATGACGCGAGTCGCGTGTGTGTCGACTGGTAATACGTCGGCGTCGATGGCCGCGTACGCAAGCGCGGGCGGATTGCAGCCGATCATTTTCATTCCGCACGGGAACATCTCGTACGGCAAGCTCGCGCAGGCGCTCGAGTATGGCGCGCGGACGCTGCAGATTGATGCGAATTTCGATCAGATTCTAGCGCTGGTACGAACGCTTGCCGAGCGGCTGGGGATTTATTTGTTGAATTCCGTGAACCCATTCCGCATCGAAGGGCAGAAAAGCATCGTGATCGAGATGCTGGACCAGCGCGATTGGCATCCTCCGGATTGGATCATTCTGCCGGGCGGAAATTTAGGCAACGTCTCGGCGTTCGGCAAGGCGCTGCGCGAGTTGGTGAAGGCGGGTTTTATTGCGAAGAGTCCGAAGCTGGCGGTGGTGCAGGCGGAAGGGTCGGCGCCATTTTACGATTACATGATGCGGCGCGGCAAGAGTGGATTTCACGCAGTGGGGCATCCGGAGACGCTCGCGACTGCGATCAAAATTGGGGATCCGGTGTCGTGGCCGAAGGCGCAGTATGAGATCGAGACCGCGGGCGGAGTTGTTGAAAGCGTCACGGAGCAGGAAATCGCGGATGCGAAGGCGCAAATCGGATTAGCGGGCATCGGATGCGAACCCGCGTCGGCGGCGTCGCTCGCTGGATTGAAGAAGCTGGTTGCGGACGGTGTGATCGCGCACGATGCGGATGTGGTTGGCGTGCTGACGGGCAACGTTTTGAAGGATCCCGATTACATTTTTCGGTATCACACGGGTAAGCTCGAGGCTCCGAATGGCACGCCGATCCGCGCGACGTTTGGAAATGCGCCGACGGTATTGGCGAATGACGTGGATGCGATTTCGCGGCTGCTTGGCTGATCGCATAAACTGGGATTCGATGACACGACGTAAATTCGTTCCCGCCGCGGCTGCGGCTGCTGCTGGCGTTGCTCTGAAGGGACAAACGAAAGGCCCGGCTAAGCCGTGCGTGTATGAGCTTCGGATCGTGCATCAGCGGAACTCGGGGGATCGTCAACGCGAACGGATGAACAGTCTGTTGCTCGACGCAACGGTGCCTGCGCTTGAAAAGTATGGCGCTGGACCGTTCGGATTCTTCTCGAGCACGGTCGCGCCAGTTGGGCCGTTTCTCGTCGCGCTCATCAGCTATCCGTCGTTGGCCGCGATGGAGGAGATCCGGGGGCGCATGAATGCGGATGCGCGATACGCCAAGCAAATCGAGGCATTCAATGCCATGCCCGGTCTCGCTTATGAACGGATCGACAGTTCGTTGCTGCGCGCGTTTCCGGCGGTGCCGGCGATCGAGATTCCTCCGAGTGAGGTAGGGCGGCCGGGCCGGCTCTTCGAACTGCGCACGTACGAGTCGAACAATTCGACGACGCTCAGGCGCAAGATCAAAATGTTCGAAGAAGGCGGGGAGATTGGGATTTTCCGCAAGGTCGGAATGCAGGTCATCTTCTTCGCTGAGACGATCGTCGGACAGAATATGCCGAGCCTGACGTACATGCTCGCCTACGACGACATGGCGGCGCGTGAGCGTTTGTGGAAGGCGTTCGGGTCTGATCCCGATTGGAAGAAGCTACGCGGAGAGCCGGGGCTGAGCGATGCGGAGATCGTGTCGAACATCAGCAATATTCTCTTGTCGCCGTTGGCTTTTTCGCCGATTCGGTAAATGGGTCTCGCGGTTGCGATCTCTCTAGAGCAGCCGCGTCTTCAAGAGTCTTTTGAGTTCGCGACCGCCATGTAGAATCGCGACCACTTCTAATGGAATCGTTCGTGCGCGATAGACGATCAGGTATGAATAGACGGGGAAGAATCTGACGTCTTCAGATGTCAAGTCCTTGCGCGAATGACCACCGCCCGGAGTGCCGGCCAAGTATGCGAGTTTCTCGAGAATGACCGATTCGACGCGGTCTGCAACATCAAGATTCTCCTTCCTCAGAATGTACCGCCAGATCTCAACCAGATCGAGGGCTGCCTCCGGGGAGAGAACGAACTGAGGGTTCATCTGTGCAGGGATTTGAGTTGAGCCAAGTGAGCCTGGATCCGATCTTCAGGAATCCCTTCCCCCCGGTCCAGTTGTTCGAGGCCGCGAAGAATTTTGGCGTTTACCGCCTCGCGATTCTCCGCCAGCCAGCGGTCTTGTTCTTCCTGGGTCTCGAGCAGATGGAGTAGCGCTTCTTCAGGACTGGTAGCGCCGGTCACCTCGATTTGGCGCTGGATTCTGGCTTCTACGGAAGCGTCGTGAATTTCAATGTGCATGCGAGCATCCTCAGGCGAGCGGGTACACCTTACACCTTTAGGCTACCTCAGACCGGCAGCGCCCACGGCCTGCGCATCGGCCGCGACAGCATGGCGTTTGCGGACTCGTCGCCGATCATCTGTTCTTTTTCAGGATCCCAACGGATGTCGCGGCCGAGACGCAGGCTGATGTTGCCGAGATGGGCGATCGTGATCGAACGGTGCGCAATCTCGATCGGCGCGGCGGGTTGCTTCCGTGAGATTATACAGTCGATGAAGTTGCGAGCGTGATTGTTGCTCTTGTACAAATGGATGTCGTTTTCCTGAGGCTCCCATTCGAGAAGAGATTGCGGAGTTGCTTCGATGGCTCCGCGATTGACCCAGACGTTGCCCACTGAACCTTCGAAGGTCACGCCGCCGCGGTTGCGGCTCGAGATGATCAGCTTTACTCCGTTCGCGTAGATGGCTTCGAAATAATAGTCGACCGCGGTGTTCCAGATTTTTTCCTTCGCCCATTCGGCTTGGCCGTTGCGGATCGCGATCGGGCCGGTCATCTCCGTGCCCATGCCCCATTGAGCGATGTCAGGATGGTGGCCGCCCCAGTCGGTGATCTGGCCGCCGGAGTAGTTGAGGTTCCAACGGAAGTTGACGTGACAACGTCCGGGAGCGTAGTAAGCCTCGGGCGCAGGGCCGAGCCACGTTTGGTAGTCGAAGCCGTCGGGGACCGGTTCGGGATCCTGACGGTCGCGCGTGTGGCCGAAGTCGGGAGTGCCGCCGGGGAGTCCGACGAGGACGGTTTCCAGTTTGCCGATGCCGCCATTGCGGACGATCTCGCACGCCTTGCGGAAGCGGACGTCGGAGCGCTGCTGGCTTCCACATTGGAAAATCCGGTTGCTTGCGTGGACGGCGTTGGCCATGGCGCGTCCTTCGGCGATGGTGAGCGCGAGAGGCTTCTCGCCGTAGATGTCCTTGCCGGCGCGGGCGGCTTCGATGACGGGAATCGAGTGCCAATGATCCGGCACGGCGATCAGCACGGCGTCGATATCCTTGCGGGCGAGCAGTTCGCG
>DASXZC010000466.1:0-2983 GCA_036502165.1 Bryobacteraceae bacterium | reverse complement strand
CTGATCGCCGCCATCTTCGGCATACGCCTGTACACGAAAACCGAAAAGGGCCAGATTTTCGCCGATCGCGTGAAGTTGAAGACTCCACTCCTCGGCGAGATCTGGATCAAATACCAGGTCGCGCAGTTCTCACGTGTACTCGGGACGCTCTTGCAAGGCGGCATTCCCCTGGTCCAGGCGCTTGACACCGCCGGTGAAAGTCTCGGCTCCCGGCTTTTGAAAATGATGATCGGCAAAGTGCGGCAATCCGTCCGTGAAGGGCAACCGTTGTCGTCATCGTTGAGGTCGACCGGCATCATCCCCGGACTCGCGATCGACATGATGGAGGTCGGCGAATCGACGGGCGCGCTGCCGGCCATGCTCAGTTCAGTGGCGGAGTTCTACGAGGATGACGTCAACACCCGGATGACAGCGATCCTGTCGCTGATCGAGCCGGCGATCATGATCTGCATGGGCATCTTCGTCGCGTTCGTGCTGATCTCGCTATATCTGCCGATCTTCTCGCTCGCCGATTCGATGCGCGGTTAGACCGAGGTCTCAGATCGCCACAGCCTGTGGCGCACGTCCGTACATCCGGATCATGTTCTCGATCAACCGCAGCCCATGCTCGCCCTCGAGCGTCAGGATCGATTCCGGATGGAACTGCACGGCCTCCATCGGCAGCGTCCGATGACGCACGCCCATGATGATGCCGTCCTCCGAGCGTGCGGTCACTTCAAGCACCGCCGGTAGCTTCTCCGGCAGCGCGTATAGCGAATGATAACGCCCGATTTTGAAGCGCTCCGGCAATCCTTCAAATACGCCTACGCCGCGATGCACCACTGTCGATGGCTTGCCGTGCATCGGGTAATCCAGCACGCCCAATTCGCCGCCGAACGCTTCGACCATTCCCTGTAGACCCAGGCACACGCCGAACACAGGGATCTCGAGCCGCGCCGCCGTCCGCACCAAGTCGGGCACTCCGAAATCGGATGGACGCCCCGGTCCGGGCGACACCAGAATCACATCCGGATTGATCTCGCGGATCAGTTCGGCGGGAATTCCCGCGCGATACGTCACGACTTCCGCTCCTGTCTGGCGCGCGTAGTTCGCCAGGGTGTGGATGAAGCAGTCCTCGTTATCGACGAGCAGCAGCTTGACGCCCTTGCCGGATTGCGTGGGCGCGGGGGCTGCCGCGGGTTTCGTCGAAGGAGCCTGCGCCGCGCGGATCGCCGCGAAAAATCCCGTCGCCTTCATGCGCGTCTCGAGTTCCTCACTCTCAGGAATCGAATCGTATAGCAGCGTTGCGCCCACCGGATACTTCGCCACTCCGTCGCGCAAATGCACCGTGCGGATCAGGATGCCCGTGTTGATATCGCCGTTCAGCGAGATCATCCCGATCGCGCCGCCATACCATCCGCGCGCGTCCTTCTCGATCCCCTCGATCGCCCGCGCCGCCCATTTCTTCGGAGCGCCGATGATCGTCACCGCCCACATATGAGTCAGAAACGCATCGAGCGAATCGAAGCCGGGCGCGAGCGTCCCCGCCACATGATCGACCGTGTGGAACACACCCGCGTACGACTCGAGCAGCCGGCGTCCGATCACCTGCACGGAGCCCGGAATGCAGATCCGCGACTTGTCGTTGCGGTCGACGTCGGTGCACATCGTCAGTTCCGACTCTTCCTTGGTCGAAGCCAGCAGGTCGCGTATGCTGTCGGCGTCCGTCATCGGATCACCCGTCCGCCGCGTCGTCCCCGCGATCGGGCAGGTCTCGACGCGCCGCCCCTCGATGCGCACGAACATCTCCGGCGACGCGCCCACGAGCTGTTCGTCGCCGAGCTGCAGGAAAAACTCGTACGGACTCGGACTCGCCTTCTGAATCCTCCGAAACAATTCCGATGGACTTTGTTTGAATGGCGCCGAGAACGTCTGGCGCAGTACGACCTCATAATAGTCGCCCCGCTTCATTCCTTCGCGCACGCGCTCGACGCCCGCCATGTACTCCTGCGGCGTGTGGTTCGACGTGATTTCGCCCGCCGGACCACCCTTCGGTTTCGGCAGGCGCTCAGCCTTCCTTTTCAGCCCGCGCGTCCTCCGATCGCCGGAGGAAAAATCGTACTGATACCGCACGATCAGTTCCTTCTTGCGATCCATATAATAAATGTCGTCGCACAGGAACAGGTGCAGATCCTTCACGCCCTGCCGCGGCAGCCGGAATTCGATGGGATCGAACTGGAACAGCAAATCGTAACCGAACGCGCCGACCAGTCCCAGGCGTCCGTCGTGTTCGTTCCTGAACTCCTCGATGAACGCCCGCAAAATCGAAAACGCGCTCGGCTGTTTGCTGCGTTCTTCCTCGGGAAACAGTGCCGGCAGCGGCTTCAACACGCCACGCAGGCGGTCGGGTTCGCGCGCGAAGTCCGCCCAATGCGGATGCTCCGCCACCACCGGCTCGAGCAGATCGAGCAGTACGGCTCCGCGCTCGTTGAGCGACCGGATCGATAAATCCCGCCCCGCCCCGATAATCTCAATTGGCGGCGCCAGCGATGCGATATCCCAACGCGAATACCGTCCCGGATATTCATAGCCGGAAGACAAATAGATGCCCCGCTCGCGGTCGAGCTTGGTCATCAGAGCCGAGAGTCCGCGATGGTACGGAATCGACGCGCTGGTGCGCGTGACGGTGATTCCATGCGGCGTCTGGTATTCGAACGTGGACATAGGGAAATGGGGAATTCCTGAGGGTAACACGCACCACTTCGCGGTAGTGGCAATTAATGCGGCGTCCGCCAGCGTAGGGGGGCGAGCCGCAGCGGGATAAGGTCGCAGCAGCATAAGACGTCTGCGACGACTAGGATTCTCCTCAGACATGGCACTGCTTCTTCTGCAGACAGCAGCGCTTGAACTTGAGCCCTGAACGGCAGGGACATGGCGCGTTGCGGCCGACCTTCGCGGTGACGCGGGTGGGTTGCTTCTCTGACGCTTCGATCGGGGAGGGGGT
>DASXZC010000465.1:0-22641 GCA_036502165.1 Bryobacteraceae bacterium | reverse complement strand
ATCGACTGGAGCGCTCTATGAAGATCCTTGAAACAGATCGTCCGGGGCGCGACCGGCTTATCCTAGCGGTTTTTGCGGTCGTGCTTCTCGGCGTGTTCTGGCTCTCTCTGCCCGCCCGCTTCCAAGCCAATCAGAATTACGACTACACCTGCTGTTACGAAACCTCCGCCCGCAACTGGATCGGCGGCAACGGCTTCATCTATTCGAATGGACATTTCGCCGCCGCTTATCCGCCCGGCTATCCGGTCCTGCTAGCCGGCGTGTTCATCGTCGGAAAAGTGATAGGCGATGGCGTCGCGATGGCTCTGTTCATCGCCCTGTGCGAAGTCGCCTCCGTGCTGGCCATGTACACGATCGGCCGGTTCCTGTTCGGCGCCTGGGCAGGGCGGATCGCGGCACTTCTACTGATCACGTACCCATTCTTCCTGTGGATGTTGAAGCAGCCAAATTCAGAAGGGCCGTTCCTTCCCTTCGTTTTATGGGGGTTTTATGGATACGTCCGCCTCGTCGCGCCAGGACCAACCAACAATAAGCCGTGGAAATGGGCCGTCCTCAGCGGCGTCTGCTGGGCGCTCGCCGCCCTGGTCCGCCCCATCGGAGTCCTGGGCGGATTCGTCACCGCCGCGTCCCTGATCCTCTTCGGCCGCCGCCAGCCGATCATGCAGCGGACATTGCTCGCCGCGTTGCTGGTCGCCGTCAACTTCGCGACGATTCTCCCCTGGGAAGTCATCGCGAAGGATCATCTCGGCCGCTGGATCCTCGTCGGCGACAACAGCGGAACCGGCTACATCGACGGTGTGACCTTCGGCCTCCATGGAGTCGCTCTGCACCCCGCTCCCGTCCCCTCCGATGTCGAAGAACTGATGGCCCGCGCCGAATCGCGGAAGGATCAGATCCGCTCGACCGGCGGATTCGTGAACTTTCTCAAGGAAGAGGCGCAAACCCATCCAACCGCGTTCATAAAGCTCATGTACCTGAAGACGACGCGCGTCTGGTACGGCACGCTCGAAGGCTACTTCGAAGGCATCAACAAGCTGATCGAACTCGTCTACATCATCACTGCCTGCGCCGGCCTGTGGTGGATGGGCCGCCGTCTGCGCATGAGCGCCGTCGCCTGGGGCATCGCCGCCGTAGTCTGCTATTTCTGGTTCATGGCGGTACTCGTCAATCCGATCCTCCGTTACATGGTTCCGGCCACAGCACTAATGATGCTGGCGGTCGCGGTGACGGTCATCGTTATCGTTAAGAAGCTCACGGGATTGGATCTGACCGCATCCGGCTTGCTAAAATCGGATTGACACACCCACCAACCTCAGAGGAGTTCGTTTTACACATGCCAATTAAAGTAGGGATCAACGGCTTCGGCCGCATTGGTCGTAATGTCGTCCGCGCCGGAATCAACAATCCGGATGTCGAATTTGTGGCCGCCAATGACTTGACGGACACCAAGACGCTTGCGCACTTGCTGAAGTACGATTCGATCCTCGGTCAGTTCAAAGGCACCGTCAAAGTTGACGGAGCCAACATCGAAGTCAACGGCAAACCCATCCGGGTTTTTGCAACTAAGGATCCGGCCGAGATCGACTGGCCGAGCCTCGGCGTCGATATCGTTGTCGAATCCACGGGCCGCTTCACCGACGGCGGCGACGCGAAGAAGCATCTCCGCGGATCCGTCAAGAAAGTGATCATTTCAGCGCCAGCCAAGAACGAAGACATCACCATCGTCCTCGGCGTCAATGACAGCGCCTATGATCCGAAGAAGCACCACATCGTCTCGAACGCGTCCTGCACCACCAATTGCCTTGCCCCGTTCGTCAAGGTCATTCATGAAAAGTGGGGCATCGACAAGGGGTCGATGACAACCATCCACAGCTACACCAACGATCAGAACGTTCTCGACTTTCCCCACAAAGACCTGCGCCGCGCTCGCGCAGCCGCTTTGAACATGATCCCCACGACTACCGGAGCCGCGAAAGCCATTTCTCTGGTGATGCCGGAACTGAAGGGCAAGCTCGACGGTTACGCCATGCGCGTGCCAACGCCGAACGTCTCGGTTGTCGACCTGGTTGCCCTGTTGAAGAAGGACGCCACCGCCGAAGAAGTAAACGCAGCGTTGAAGGAAGCCTCCGAAGGAAGTCTCAAAGGCATTCTCGGATACACATCCGACCCGGTTGTGTCGACCGATATGCTGCACAACTCGAACAGCTCGATCATTGATTCGGATTTGACGAAAGTGATCGGCGGCAACTTGTTGAAGGTCGTTTCCTGGTACGACAACGAGTGGGGTTATTCCTGCCGCGTCGTCGACCTTGTCACGTTCATGGGCAAGAAGGGCTTGTAACTCACGCCCGCTTGAGTAAAATTGAAAGGCCGGATCCTAGAATGGGTCCGGCCTTTTCCCATGATGATCCAGGCACTCCTGTTCGTCTTCCTCGCGCAACAACCGCTGGTCACGACGGCGCAGTACGACAATGCGCGGACCGGCGCGAATCTGAAGGAAACCCAACTCACTCCCGCAAACGTTAGCGGCGGCCACTTCGGAAAACAATTCATCCTGCCTGTTGATGGCGACGTGACCGCGGAGCCGCTCTTCGTTCCCAAGCTCACGATTCCAGGCAAAGGTGTCCATGACGTCGTATTCATCGCCACCGGGCATGACAGCATTTATGCCTTCGACGCCGCCGGCAAGCCCGCGGATCCCCTGTGGCACCTGAGCCTCATCGATCCCGCCAAGGGAGTCGACACCGTTCGCGCGCAGGCCGCGCAGTGTTCTTTCCTCAGTCCTGAGATTGGCATCGCATCGACTCCGGTGATCGATGCGGCGGCCGGCACCATGTACCTCATCGCCCGCACCGCCGAGCGCGGCGCCGATGGCAAGCCTAGATATTTTCAGCGTCTGCACTCGATCGACATCTTGACTGGATCGGAGCGGCCGGGAAGTCCAGTGCTGATCCGCGCGTCGATTTCCGGATCCTCATACTTTGGTCTTGCGAAGCGCGAAGTGACGTTTCACGCGCTTCTCGAGAACCAGCGCGCCGCGCTGCTGCTCGATCGCGGCACCATCTACGCCGCGTGGAGTTCCTCGTGCGATGTGGGACCGTACTATGGCTGGGTGCTCGCCTACGATGCCCGGAGTCTGAAACAAACCGGAGTGTTCAACGCATCGCCCGACGCGACCGAGAGCGGCATCTGGCAATCCGGAGCTGGAATGGCGGCCGACAGTAGCGGGGCCGTTTACACAGTCACGGGGAATGGCAAGTTTACTGCGTCGAGCGCGAACGGCCGCGATTACGGCGACTCCGTCCTCAAACTGAGCTTCGTCAACGATGCCCTCACGGTGCGTGATTTCTTTACGCCATCCAATGAATTTAGGTTGAACTGGTCGGATGATGATCTCGGCTCGACAGGCCCCGTGCTCTTGCCGGATCAGCCAGGGCCGCATCCGCATCTGCTCGCCGCCGCAGGCAAAGCCGGAGTCATCTACCTGATCGACCGCGACCGCATGGGCAAATTTCAGAGCGGATCCGACCGTCACGCGATCCAGACGATCACGAGCCCCGGCGGCGTCTACGGCGCGCCCGCCTATTGGAATGGGCATGTGTACTATTTCGCGAGCGACGATGTCTTGAAGGATTTCGCATTGAAAGATGGACGCCTCTCGGCGCAGCCGGTTCATAGCGGCACGTTCAAGTTCGGCAACCCCGGCGCGATCCCCTCGATCTCGGCCGACGGCGCGAAGAACGGTATCGTATGGGTCGTCCTCACCAAAGCCTGGAACGCAAACGACGGAACCGCAGTCTTGCAGGCTTACGACGCCGCCGATGTCGGACGCCTGCTGTACTCGACCGCGAACAATGCCAAAGACGGACTTGGCAGAGCCATTCGTCTCACCATCCCCATGGTCGCGAACGGCCGCGTCTACGTCGCCACTCGCAACGGCGTGTACGTCTACGGACTCCCCGACTGACAAACCAAAAAAGCGAAAGCGGGCTCCTCGCCGGACCACACGGCGCGGAAACCCGCTTCACTCTCCTCCGAACTTTGCTCCTCAGCCCGACCAGCCTACCGAGTCTTGTCGTTGTGCTTCTTGTTGTAAATCTGATTGCTGAGCTTGTTCTGTTGCTTGTTGACTTGCGCCTTCTCAGCGCCAGTCAACTTGCCGCCGTTGGCAACGCGGTCATTGTGGACCTCCTTGCGCAAACCCGCTTCCTTCTTCTCCAGGTTCGCCCCCTCTTTCGTAGTCAGCGAGCCGGTTTGCAGTCCTTGACCGACGCGCTTCTGTTGGTTCGCGACGCGCTGGTCCACCTTGTCCTCCGCCATCGCCAACGCGCCCGTGAGCATCGCGCCAGTTATCAATACAATCAATGTTCGATTCATTTGTTTGCCTCCTCTTGTATTTGTGCCGGCTTTTTTACTTCGACGCCGTTCACGAATGTGTAAGCGCACTTCGGGCGTATCAGTTGCGCGGCCTAGGAGTTAAACTTTCGTCATCGAGCCGGATGATGGAGAGTGGACAGGAACTCGCGGACTTCGCGTTCGATCCCAGGCGCGCACACGACACCGGATTTCCCGTGAATCGAACGCTCGCCTTCGAGCGTGAAGAATCGCGCCGCCGCTTCTTCGGCGATCACCTGCATCGGAGCAAAGTCCCACGACTGCGCGGCGGGCTCGATCCACAACTCGGCCTGCCCTTGTGAAACAGCCATCGCATCGAGTGCTCCGCCGAGTGAACGGAACGCCCAGAACTGCCCAATGAATTCGTTCCACTCCATGGCGTCCTTACGGTGGACGATCTTGTTGCCGACGTTGACCATGATCACGGATTGCGCAACCTCATCAATCGTCGAACAGCGGATCTGCGTGTCGTTCAAATACGCGCCCAGCCCGCGCCCCGCGAAGTACGTCTGGCCGAGCATCGGAAAGTGCACGACCCCCGCCTGCACCTCGCCATCGTCTTCCTGCTCGAGTCCGATCAGCACGCACCACAGCAGATTCCCGCGTACAAAATCGCGAGTGCCGTCGATCGGATCGATGATCCACCGCCGGCCGCTTGTGCCAGTCTTGCTTGCGCCCTCCTCACCGAGAATCGCGTCATCGGGAAAGGCATCGAGCAAAATGCGCGAAATGATCTGCTCACCTTCCTTGTCGGCGATCGTGACCGGTGACAGATCCGACTTCGTCTCCGCGGTCACGCCGCCGCGTTGGATCTTGAGCGCGTTCTCAGCCGCCGTGCGAGCCGCGATGCGCGCGTAGTGCAGTTCCTTCTCAAACACGAGTCAGTGCTTCCTCCCCTGTATTTTCGCCTGCAAACGGCGCATCCCGCGAATCCAACGATCGCGATCGTCAGCCTTGCGCCTCACGTAGTCGGCGACTTCCGGATGCGGCAGGATGAGGAACTGTTCACTCTCGAGCCCTCGCACCACCGACTCCGCAACCGCCTCAGCCTCGATCGCGCCTTCGAGCAGAAACGTGCCGGAATGCGGCTCGGGAGTCAACAGCATCGCAGTCTTGACGCCCTGCGGGCAGAGCGCCGATACTTTCAATCCCTCGTCGCCATACGTCACCGACAACCACTCGGCGAAGGACAATGCCGCGTGCTTCGTGACCGCATATGGCGCCGAGCCGATCTGCGTCAACAATCCCGCTGCAGAAACCGTCTCGAGAAAATATCCATTTTTGCGGCCAATCATGAGCGGAACCAGCACGCGCGCCGCCCAGATATGTGCCATCACGTTGATGTTCCAGATCCGCTGCCATCCGCTGTCGGGGACTTCCGGTCCGCCATCGAGTCCGATGCCGGCGTTCGAACAGTAGAGATCAATCGGTCCAACGGTCTCCTCGGTATGCCAGATCAAATGTTGAATCTGCGCCTCGAGTCCAACGTCCGTTCGGATCGCCAACGCGCCCGTTTCCTTCGCGACTCGCTCGAGCCCTGCGGCATCCACGTCCGCGATGACCACGCGCTTGGCGCCTTCTTTCGTGAACCGCTCGGCGAGCGCCCGCCCGATGCCGCTCGCGGCTCCAGTGACGACGACTACTTTGTCTTTGATCTGCATAGTAGGAAGGGAAATTCCAGCGTCCAATATACAATCTTCTTCAGTGCCCGAAAAAAAGAAACAGCAAACCTTGCAGGATGACGGAGCGAAAGCCATACGCGACATGCTGCCTCGCATGGCCTTCAATACGGTTCTCGGCATCCGCCTGCATGAGACGCACGACGATGGCGTCACCATCAAGTGCCGCGTGAAACCGAAGCTGCTCAATCTTGTGGGAGTCCTCCACGGCGGCGTTTCAGCGACTCTCGCCGATGCCGCCGTAGGAATTGCAACCACGCGCCATTACAAGGGCCGCCCGATCACGACGGTCGAATTGAAGATCAATTACTTCCGCCCCATCGCTCTCGGCAGCACCGTCTACGCCCGTGCCCGTCTGCGCCGCACAGGATCGACCCTGTCAATCGGCGAAGTGGAGATCCACGACAGCGAGAAGAATCTCTGCGGACTCGCAATCGTTACCTACATCCTCCTCGATATGCGCGGCGCGACGCCTGCGAAGTAGTTAGTGTTGGCTCGAAGGAGGAACGATCCCCTTCATGCGCAAATAAACCGCCATGTAGCCGTATTCTTCGTTGCTATGAATGACCACGCCCAACAGCGTCATCAGGCGCGAACGTTCCCCACGGCGAGTCTTGATCGGATCAGTGAGGTTCGAATCCGTTAAGCCGGCGAACGCCTTGTCGCATTCCTCGAACGAGGCCTTCAACGCCGACACCAATTCCGCCTTCGCGGTGAGCTTCGACGCGCCGCCCGGTTTCGGCGCCCCATTCGCCGCCGAGCACGATCCCTGCTGCGCATCCGCCACGTGTCCGATCAGCCCGGCCAACGTGCGGACGGAATCGACCGGCTTGTACCCGTAAGCATCCTCGGGCAAATCTTCGGCGAGCTTGGTCAGATTATGTTTGGTGCTCGCGTAGGCTTGCTGCGCTTCCTTGCTGATACTCGGCGCCTGCGCCAGCATGACACCGGCGGCAACCGTCACACCCAGTAGCGTGGTTTTCAAAAACATGTTCGAACTCCTCTTATTTGTCAAGATTTTTAGGGGCCAGCCGCTATTGTATCTTCAGCAGCCTTCGACGATCACCACGTGAATTTCCCCGGGCCCATGAACGCCACGCACGAGGATCTGCTCGATGTCCGCCGTCCGGCTCGGTCCGGAGATGAAGACCAGCGCGGACGTCACATCCGCCGGCAGCGGCAGTTTTTCGAACAGTTCATCGAGATTCACCAGGATCCGGCTCGCCGGAATCACGGCGATGTGCGCGGGTGGTAACAGCGAGACGAGGCGTGGTTCCTCCGCGCTAGAGAGCATCGCGAGCGTCCCGGTCGATGCGATCGCATATTGCGCGGACGTAATGCCGACGGGCGCCTCGGCGCATGCCGCCTTCAATTCCTCGCGATCCGTCAGGCCGGTTCGCACAGATGAGAGCCAGCCGATGCCGCATTCTTCGAGGAATCGCGCGTTCGACGCCACGGCCGCGCGCCCGTTCAGAATTTCTGTGATCGCCTGCCGCGCGCCATCGCGTGACGAGACCACGTGCACCTTCCCGTTCAGAGCCTCGAATCGCTCACGAAAACCAGCGATTCGCGCCGGAACTCCGAGCTCAGGAACATCCAGCCGCACCGGTGGCGCGTCTTCAATCACGTCACCAGCCTTCCTATGAAGAGCCTCACGCACGCGGCCGAGGATCGCATCGCGCGACGCGCTATTCACGTTGCGGGCCCCTTCTTCTTTTGACGCTCGCGCCACAACTCGCGGAAGCTATGCGCCGCCGGGCGCGGAAGGTCCCGCTCCTGCAGCCATCCAGCCACCGGACCCGGCGCGAGAAATCCAGGGAGATCCTTGATCCATCCCGTCTTCGCATCCCCACGCGGAGCCCCGATCGCCGCCATTTTCCCCAACCGTTCATACATGTGCGGACGCTTCATCGCCCACGCCCACATGCGAAACACCATGCGCTCGAGTTTGTTCGCACCCGCCGCGGTCTTCGATTCAATCACGTCGCGGCGCAGTTCGAGCAGCACGCGCGGGATGTCGATCTTCACCGGACAAACCTCGGCGCACGCTCCGCACAGGCTCGACGCAAACGGTAGCCACGGATCGTGATCGATCCCGTGGAACTGCGGCGTAAGAATCGCGCCGATCGGTCCTGAATAAATCCAAGGATAGTTGTGGCCGCCGATCTTGCGATACACCGGGCAGTGATTCAAGCACGCGCCGCAGCGGATGCAATACAGCGATTGACGTTTCGCCTCATCGGCCAACACCTTCGTGCGTCCATTGTCGAGCAGGATCAGATAGAACTCGTCCGGCCCATCGACTTCACCCGTGCGCCTCGGCCCGCTCACGAATGACGTGTACACCGACATCGCCTGCCCTGTCGCGCTACGCCCAAGCAGCGCGAGGAACACCGCGAGATCCTGCGCCCGTGGGATGATCTTTTCGATTCCGGCGATCGCGATGTGGATCTTCGGCGCAGAGTGCGTCAGCCGCGCATTGCCTTCGTTTTCGACGACGACCACCGCTCCCGAATCGGCGATCACAAAATTAGCGCCCGTGATTCCAATATCCGCATCGAGGAATTTCTGCCGCAAAACGGCTCGCGCAATCATCGCCTGATCACTCGGCTCCGTCTCAGTGCGGCCCAACTTCTTTTCAAAGATTCGCGCCACATCATGCCGCGTATAATGCAGCGCAGGAGCGATGATGTGATACGGCCGCTCGTCGGCGAGCTGTAGGATGTACTCGCCCAAATCCGTCTCGACCGCCTCGAGCTGATGCGCCTCGAGCCGCGAGTTCAAGTGGATTTCCTCGGTCGTCATCGACTTCGACTTCACAAACAATTTCGCGCCCTTTTGTTTGGCGAGCGTCAAGATGAAATCGGCGACCTCGGTCGAGTCCTGTGCGAAGACGACTTCGCCGCCGTGCGCCTCTACATTGCGCTCGACGAGTTCGAGGTAGTGGTCGAGATGGCCGATCGTATGGCGCTTCACGGCGTTCGCATGGTTGCGCAGTTCCTCAAACTGCGGCACCAGCGCCACGGCATTGCGGCGCATGTCCATCAACCGTCCGGTGGCCGTGTAGACAGCCTTCTGCAGCGCAGGATCATGGACGGTCGCATCGATCTGTATGGGATAACTACTCGACACGATAAACCATCACCTCGATGCCAGCACTTCGGCAAGATGCAGAGTCTTGATCTCAGACCCCGCTCGCAGCAGGGCTCCGCGCAGTTGCATGAGGCAGCTTGAATCGATCGAGACGACCGCCCCCGCTCCTGTCGACTCGATGGAATCGATCTTCGTGCGCGCCATAGCTCCCGACACTGACGCGAACTTCACCGAGAATGTCCCGCCGAAACCGCAGCATTCCTCCGCCGCCGGCATCTCTTTCAATGTCAGTCCGCGGACTTTCGAAAGCAATCGCCGCGGACCGTTCTTGATTCCCAGTTCGCGTAGTGCATGGCAGCTATCGTGGTAAGTAACGACGCCGTCGTATCGCGCGCCAAAATCGTCGACGTTCAAAATATCAGTCAGAAATGCCGAAAACTCAAAGGTCCGCGCACTCAACCGGTGCGCCTCCTTGAGCATGTGCGCGTCGCCTGCGAACAAATCCTCATAGTGATGCGACACCATCGTGCAGCACGAACCGGACGCCGCAATCACATATTCGGCATCGCGAAACGTCTCGATGAAGTGCCGCGCAACCTCGCGCGCCTCATCGCGATAGCCGCTATTGAACGCAGGTTGCGCACAACAGGTCTGCGCTTCGAGGAACTCGACTTCGCACCCCTTGCGTTCCAAAACATCCGCAATGGCTAATCCTACGGGAGGGAACAACTGATCGACGATGCAGGTGACAAAAAGAGAAACCCTGCGCGGCATGAAGCTAGAATTGTATCAAAGTGACCCCACAAGCCCACATCTGCTTCGCCTGCGGTACCCAATTTCCTGAGAGCGAAAACACGCCGAACAACTGCCCGATCTGCGATGACGACCGCCAGTTTGTGCCCGCGAACGGGCAGCGTTTCACGAATATGAAGGAACTCCGCGCCAACTGTCACAATGAAATCCGGCGCGTCGACGATGGGCTGTACGAGATTTTCATGCGGCCCAATTTCGGAATCGGGCAGCGCGCTTATCTCGTGCAGACTCCGCAGGGAAATATTCTGTGGGATTGTGTCAGCCTCATCGATCCCGGCACGGTATCGGCATTATGGGCGCTGGGCGGCATCGCCGCTATCGCCATTTCCCATCCGCATTACTACACTTCGATGGTCGAGTGGAGCCGCGCTTTCGGAGGCATCCCCATTTACACGCACGCCGCCGATCGCAAGTGGGCTGCGCGCACCGACAGCGCCAACCAGTTCTGGGAAGGCGACCGTCTCGAGCTCTTCGGAGGCGCGACCGTCATCCGCTGCGGCGGCCACTTCGAAGGAGGGGCGGTCCTCCATTGGGCGTCCCCCGCTGCAAACGGAAAAGGAATTCTGTTGCCCGGCGATGTGATCCAAGTGGTACCCGATCGCCGTTGGGTCAGCTTCATGTACAGCTATCCGAATCTGATTCCCTTGAATGCGGCGGCGATCAACCGCGTCGTGGCATCGCTTGAACCGTTCCAGTTCGACCGCATTTATGGGGCATTCGGCCACGTCGTTGAAGAAGATGGATCGCAAGCCGTGAAGCGGTCGGCCGAGCGGTACCTCAAAGCGATCGCCGAATAAGCGACACACTACTTCGCGTCGAGAAACTCGAGCAACAACGGATTCATCACATCGGCGCGCTTCTGAAATGTGAAGTGGTCCACACCGGGAATGATCCGCGCGATCCCTCCCGGAATCGCCTGCGCCACCCGCTGCGTAGTGTCCGCACTCACGATGTCGTGCTCACCCGCGATGATCAATGCCCGCGCTTTGATGCGGTGCAGATCGGCTTCAGTGAATCCCCACGTCGGACCGGCCCACATCTTACAAGCCTTGCGCCACACCACCGGCCAATGCGCAGCACCGTCAGGCGACGTCCTCGCGTAAGCATCGTGAAACTCGCGCGGCCAACGGGCGTCGGACATATTCTCGACCGCCTCGCGCGATGCCGGACTCGATCCGAACCCGACTCCTGACGCCACCACACGCCGCACGAGCTCCGGATGAAACGCCGCCAGGCGCAATGCGATCTGCCCTCCATCGCTCCACCCGATCACATCGGCATCACTGACGCCGATCGACTTCAGAACGGCCGCGGTGTCCTCCGTCATCTCTTCATAGCTGAATGGACGCCCCGCAATATCGGGCGTATGACCGTGCCCCATCTGTTCGATCATGATGACCCGATGCCCGCGCGCGAGCACGTCAATCTGCTTCGAAAACGACATCTCACTGGTCGCCGTTCCGCCATGCAACAGGACTGCCGGCCGCCCTTCGCCCTTAATCTCGTAATAGATCTTGATGCCATTGCGCACGGTGACCATCTCGGCCTGAGCCGTGACGGCGCATAGCAGCAAACCACATCCGGCTACAGCGATGAGCCTTTGCAATGGACGGTTTTCCCTTGAATCCTGCAGGCCGCGACGGTTTTCCCGGATGGCTCCTTCAACTCGAGATCCCAACGTTGTTTCTTCCTTTCGAGTAACGTGAATCCGAATTGATGCCGCGACGTGCCGCTCTGGACTTCGCTGCCGAACACCGTCTCGCCCTTGAGATCCGTGTGGACCTGATCCGCGAGCATCGTTCCCGCGTCACCTGCGATGATTTGCGGCGGACGCCCGTTCGCATAGCTGAGAATCTCGAACAGGTGCGTATGTCCCGCAAGAATCATTCCGATGTTAACAAGTCCAGCCGCGTCATACGCCCGTTGCATGACCGCTGTCAGCGGAACATCCGCGGACCCCTTCTGCCCGGTGTTCGACACGCCCCACATCGGATGATGCTCGACGATCCACGCCGGTGTCGATGCGTATCGTTTCAACTGAGCGGTGTACTCGGCGACCTGCTTCGGATCCACCGGATCCCTCGCCGCCGAACTGTCGATCATAAGAAGTTGAAATTTTCCCAACGTCACCAAATACGGCTCGGAATATATAGGACACGCCTCGCGAAACGGCCGCGGATCAAGATAATAAAACCAACCTCGCCACGAGCGATCGCACGACTCGTGATTTCCGCGGCTGAATGCCCATGGCGCCGCGCCGAGCAACGCACTCGCCGGCGTAAAAAAGTCGGCCTTCCACGCGTCCCAATTGTCGCCGCTCGGTGAGCCTCCGCATTCCTGCTCCCTCGCGGCAGGACACGGCTGCTCGCGGTATAGATAATCGCCGACGTGAATCACCAACTGTGGCTTCGCTGCGGCCGCCTTCGCCGCAACTGTTCCGAACGGCCATTGCGCCGGATCGTTACAAGCCTGGATGAAGGTGCCCTTCAAGCGGCAGCCGGTATCGCCGATCACTGCAATTCGCGAAGGATTTTCGACGGGAAGCGCGAGCCGTTGACCTTCGACGGCGGCGTGCCGCGTGCCCGGCGGAATCTGGAATTCGCAAACCGGATGGAACCGCTTCGGAACCGGACGCCTGAGATGCATCGCCACGGGAGCCGCATTCCCGACGGATATCGATGGACATTCGGACCCATCGGCGAGGACCACACGTGCCTCGATCGCATGACCAGGACCCGTCTCAACCCACACCGGAGTCAGCTTTTGAGAGGCAGCGTTCGCGGGTCCATGAACGGCCGATAACAGTAGGATTGAGAGCTCGAGCAAAGGGAACTGGCGCATCAGTATGTTCGATTCGTCCCAGGACACATCCCAGGAACAGAGGTGCAATCTATTGCAACACAACGTCCATCTTTCGTGATAGCTTGATTAGGATCATTTGTTACATCTAACAAATGACAACGTGCGGAAAGGAGTTTCTGTGGCAGCGAAGTATGAAATAAAGAAAGCCAAGAATGGGCAGTTCTTCTTTAACTTGAAGGCGGCGAATGGCGAAGTGATCCTCACCAGCGAAATGTACAAGCAAAAAGAAAGTGTGGACAACGGCGTCGAGTCGGTCAAGAAGAACTCCTCGGTTGAGGGGATGTTCGAACGAAAGGTGGCGAGCAACGGTCAACACTATTTCGTTCTCAAAGCAGCGAATCACGAAGTCATCGGTAAGAGTGAAACGTATTCGTCTTCTTCTGCAATGGCCAAGGGCATTGCATCGGTAATGAGAAATGGACCGGGAGCGAGAATCGTCGATCTGACGGCGTAGAGCAGGAATTTGGGAGGAGATGATGCGCCGCTGGCAGGGAGCGGCGCGGGTCTCTAAAAATAGTCAGGTCCTAATAACATTGACCGTCCAGAAACCATTCGTCCTTTGAGCCCTCGGCCGTGCCTCGTGCGAGATACACAATCCCCGCGTCGCCAAACATAAGGCCCACCTTCTCCTCACTGTTGATTTGCAGACAATAACCAGGCTGGCTGCGATGCTCACTCAGGTGCCACCAGGGTTCTGATTGTATGGTGCTCGCATAACCACCGATTTTCGTCCGAGCGATGTTTTCAAGCTCGACCTCGGAATCATCGAATCCCTCAATAGGCTGCCGCTCCGGGTCGTCGAATTCCGGATGATCATCCGACAAGGTCCAACGGCATTCCGCTCCTCGATGAAGTCTCGAAGCATCCGCTGGGCGAATGATCGGAACCAATCCATCGAGCGACGTATGAGCGAACAGTCGCCAATCATGGCCGTTCTCTTGCGCCTTACTGAGACCGCCCAGCACCGTCGTGAAGAAGGTGATCAACTTGATGTCTTCGAGCGAAGCTGGAATCACGGGCGCCTCTGTCAGGTTCAATTGACAGACGAAGAGCATGGCTTGCTCTTCAAACCGGGGCCAGAGCTGGCCCGGAACGCCGACCGCCTGCAAGCCGAAGTTCGACGCGAAAGGATCGCCGCTCGGCCGAAAACCGCCGACCTCGACAATGGACGCCTGCCTGGTATTCAGTCGTTTAAAATCCTGCCGTTTGCTCATGTTTCACGCAATTTTATCCTGAACGCGCGCAGCGCGCGGAGGCGGCGTGTTAACATACAGAAGTTCGGGCCGTGGCGCAGCCTGGTAGCGCGCTTGCTTGGGGTGCAAGAGGTCGCGAGTTCGAATCTCGCCGGCCCGACCAATTTCTTCACCGGTTTCTTTCCTCTTAACCCACTTCCCAAAAAAAACAAAATGCGAAGGACTGCGTGCAGAGCAGTCCTTCGCATTTGTATTTCCCAACCGAGCTAGCGATTAGTGATCGTAGACCACGTGATGCGCGTAGGCCTTTTCCACTTCCGGATCCTCCGCGAACGCCTGATGCAAGATCCAAATCCCTTCGCCGTTCGCCACGAAAATTAACCCGCGTCGCTCGTCCCGGCTGGTCGCCGTCACGCCCGTGAATTCGCGAGTGACCTGCGGATGTAATGGATCAGCGAAATTGAGAATGCGGATAGTTCGCGGGCGCTGCGCGTTCAGCGCCGCGCCATTCTCTCCTTCGGTCACCAGCGCGGCCGTTCCGGTCACCGCATAAAGACTCTCAGCGCCGCCGGTTGCAGGAAGTGCGACATCGCCCAACACGGCGGGCCGGGTGACCCTGGTGACATCAATGAGAGTCACGTTCTTTCCCGTCTCGTTTTCCGCATAGAGATAGTAGCTGCTGTAATGCTGCGTAGTCACAAATCGCTTGACCGGTCCATTGGTCAACGCGATGTGTCCGACGACTTCGATCTGGTCTTGCGGATCCTTCGGCTGATCTTTGACCTTTTTATCTCTCGCGTCAGCCACCGCTGAAGCGAGCAGTAACGCACAGGTCGACACCAAAATGCGTTTGTGAGTGGATGAGAAATGCATGAAATAGAGCCCTCCACGACTCATTCGCTGACTGGCTGTCCCGCCGGATCCGGACGCCTTGCATATGCCAGGCAGAATCCCGCGGGCACGAGAAACACGGTAAACACCACCGATACGCTCAAGCCGCCGATCAGCGCGCGAGCCAGCGGAGCGTACGACTCGCTACCCTCGCCGAGCTTCAGCGCCATCGGCAACAGCCCAATCACTGTCGCGAGCGAAGTCATCAACACCGGCCGCAGCCTCACGCGGCACGCTGTGGCCACGGCTTCGCGCGTCGCCAATCCCTCACTGCGCAGATGATGTGCGAATTCGACAATGAGGATGCTGTTCGACAACGCGACGCCTGCAAGCATCACGACGCCCATCAGCGACATGACATTGAGCGTCGTGTCCGTCGCCCACAACGTCAGTAGCACGCCCGTCAGCCCCGGCGGCAGTGCCAGAAGGATGATGAACGGATCCATGAAAGACCGGAATTGCGCGACCAGAATGAGATACAGCAGCAGAACGGAAAGGCCGAGGCCCAGCGCGAAGCTCTTGAACGACGCGCGCATTCCTTCGACCATGCCCCGCACCGTGACATCCACCCCAGCCGGCAGCGGAGTCCGCTTCAACAGCGCATCGATCCGATCGGCGACCGACCCGAGTCCTTCTTCCAGAGGACGCACATAAATGTCGAGCACGCGCCGGATCTGATAGTGGTCGACCTCAGTCGGCGCTTCAAAACGGCTGATCGTGCTGACCATGTCGAGCCGCGTCGGCTGCTTCAATCCGACTCCGTGCAGCGGAATCGACTTCAAATCGAGCAGCCCGTTGATCTGCTGCTCCGGATACTGGACATTCAGGAAATAGTTGTTGTTATTCTTCGGATCGATCCACACATTCGGCGCCACCATCTGGTTCGAAGTCAGCGCCGTGATGACGTTCTGCACGACTTCCTTCTCACTCAAGCCGAGTTCGCCCGCTCGCGTGCGGTCGATGTCGAGCCGAAGTGCCGGATAGTCGAGATCCTGCGGAATGTAAGCATCCGCAACTCCGTTCATCTGCCGGATCTGCCCCGCGAAATTGAGCGCCGTCTGGTAAGCCAACTTCTGATTCGTGCCGCCCACCTGCACATCGATCGGAGCCGCCAATCCGAGGTTCAGCACCGCATCGACCATGCTTCCGGATGAGAAGTACGCCGCAAGCTCCGGCATCTCCCGCTGCATCCGCGCCTTCATTCGCGCCATGTATTCGAAGCTGTCAACATGGTGACCAGGCTTCAGCCCGACCTGTACAAACGCCGTGTGCATGGCCGCGTTCGACGTGTAGATCGCCGAGAATCCCGGATCGACACCGATGTTCGACACGATCATCGCCAGGTCTTCTTCAGGAACGACACGCCGAATCAATTGTTCGAGCCGCGCGACCTCCTTCTCGGTCTCATCGATGCGTGTGCCGGATGCCGCCTTGACGTTGATCACGAACTGCCCCGCATCCGTGCGCGGAAAGAACGCGAGTTCCACCAACGGAAACAACAACAGGCTCGCGGCGAATGCCACTCCGAACGCGACGAGGTACACAGCGGGCCGGCGCAAGACGCGCGCGACGAGCCGGTCATAAGAACTCAGCACGCCTTCGAATCCACGGTTGAATGCGGCATTGAATCGCTGCCCCGCGCTCTGTTTTGCATGCACGGACGCATGCGCGTGGGCTTTCATGAATCGCGCACAGAACAACGGCACGACCGTCAACGCCACCACGTACGACGCGAACAGCGAAATCACAACCGCCAAAGCCAACGCCGAAAAGAGGAACTTGCTGACGCCATAGAGCAGCGTCACAGGGAAGAAGACGACCACCGTCGTCAGCGTCGCAGCGAGCACAGGAAGCGCGACTTCTCGGCCGCCCTTCTCAGCAGCAACCGCCGGCGGATCTCCAAGCTCCAAATGCCGGTAGATGTTTTCGAGCACGACGACCGAGTTGTCGATCAAACGCGACAACGCGAGCGCCAAACCACCCAGCACCATCGTGTTGACGGAACTACCGCCGATCTGCAGAATGATGAACGTCGCGAGAGCCGAAAGAGGAATCGAGAAGAACACCGCCACCGTCGCCCGCATGCTGCCGAGAAACAGCAGAATCATGAGCGAAGTGAGGAACAGCCCCATTCCCCCTTCATCGAGCAGTGTGCGGATCGCCGTCCTCACGAATCTCGATTGATCGAACACCACGTTCTTCTCGAGAGTCGCCGGCACATCAAACAAGTGAGCCAGCTTGTCGCGGACTCCATCAACGACGGCAATCGTATTCGAATCGCCGCCCTGCTTCAGCACCGGCAAGTAAACGGATCGCTGCCCATCGACGCGCACGGCATTGTATTGCAGCGCGTACGCGTCCTTCGTGATCCCGATATCCGACACGCGCACAGGCCGGTCTCCAGTGACCTTGATCGGAACGTGGTTGATGTCCCCGACCTTGCTGATTTGGCTGTTCGCGTAGATGTTGTAGTCGAACTTCCCAATGCGCACGTCACCCGCCGGCAGAACGAGATTGGAATCGTTCATGGCACGCACGACATCCATGAGGCTCAACTGGCGGGCCTCCAATTTGAAAGGATCGGCGTACAGCATGATTTCGCGCCAACGCCCGCCGAACGGCTGCGGCACGGCCGCTCCGGCGACGCTCGCCAACTGATTGCGCAATACGTTCTGCGCCAGATCCTTCAACTGCGTCTCGCTGAGATCCTCGCCGCGTAGCGTTACCAAGCACACAGGCAGGCTCGAAGCATCCATCTTCAACACGAACGGCGGCAGCGTCCCCGGAGGCAGATGGCTGATCTCCGCCATCGCAAGACTGGCGATCGTTGTGACCGCGGAATCCGGATTGGTGCCGGGCTGGAAGAACACCTTGATCAGGCTCACCCCGGCCAGCGATCGCGATTCCATGTGATCGATCCCGCTCGCAAGCGTGAAGAATCGCTCGAGGTGATACGTGATGTTGCCTTCGATCTGCTCGGGCGGCATGCCGGAATAAAACGTCGCGACGGCCACCACCGGAATGTTCATTCCTGGAAACAAATCGACCGGCATTCGCACGACGCTCACGATGCCGACGAGGATGATAACCAGGCAGGCGACCACAATCAGGTAAGGCGTTCGAATGGCGAAGCGGGACATTGTTAGTGCTCCTCCGTCCGTTCCGCCACGCGGATTTTCTGCCCGTCGCGGAATCCCGCCAGCCGTCCGACGATCACCGTGTCGCCTTCCTGCACGCCCGAAACAACTTCCACACGCTGCTCGTTTTCGAGCCCCAACGTCACAGGCGTCACGTGGATCGTTCCGTCGTTCGCCACCTTGTAGACGCGCGTTCCCGCGCCCCCGCGATCGACGGCGTCGAGCGGCACCGACACCACACCGTGACGCTCATCGACGCGGAGTTTGACCTCCGCGTACATGCCGGGAATGAGGTCGAGGTTCGGATTGGGAACATCGACTTCGGTGTCCATCGTGCGCGTCGCCTCCTGAATCTTGTCGGCGAATCGCGCCACCCGGCCTGGGAATGTTCTATTCAGCGTGGACACTTGAACGTCCACCGCTTCGCCCACATGCACGCGCGACACAGCGGACTCCGGTACAGGCAGGCTCAACCGCAGCCGGTTGTTCTGCGAAAGTTGCACCACCGGCGTCGATTGCACCATCGATCCTTCGTTCGCGTAGCGCTTCGTCACCACGCCATCGAATGGAGCTGCGACCGTCATGTACTTGTTCATCGTTTCGATGCGCGCCCGTTCAGCGCGCGCAACCCGCGCCCTTTGCTGCGCGGTGTGCAGTGCGGACTTCGCTGTCGTAATCTGCGCCTCGGAAACAAGGTCGCGGGAGTGCGCCTCATCCACCTGCTGCTGCGGAACCAAGCCTGGATCCGTCTTCACTACGTCCGCGATGCGCGTATAGGAAAGGTGCGACAGCTCATGCGACACCTCGGCGCGATGCAATTCATCGGATGCGGTCGCGATCTCGGCATCCGCCTGATCGATCGCCGCGGCCGCCCTCGCCAGGTCATCCGCCATCTCTGGAATCTCGAGGACGGTCAGCACCTGCCCCTGCCGCACGCGATCCCCGATGTCGATCTTGATCGTGCGGACGAAGCCAGTGACCTTCGCGATCACGTCCACTTGTTGGAACGGCTCGAACTCCGCAGTCAGCGTAAGGTCGTTCTTGAAATCTGCGCGCGAGGCCTTGACAACCGGCGCAAGCGGAGCCGTCTCGGCCACCGGTGCCGCGGCTTTGAGACTGCCGCCGCCGCTGCTGGACGTGCAGGAACACAAGCTCAAGATCAACGGAACGGCCAGTACAAATGTCTTCATCGCAGAGCTCCCGAGACGAACGCCAGCGCCGCTCGCCGGCTGAGGTATTCGTATTTCGCATTGGCGGCGTCGATCTCCGCGGTGACTTGGCTCAATTGCGCCTGATTGAGCTCGACGATGCCTCCGAGGCCGTTCTCGTAGAGCTTCTGCGCGAGCCGCAAACTCTTCTGAGCCTGCCCGACGATTCGCGCGGTCACCTCCAAACGCCGGAACGCGGTGTTCGCTTCGAGCCACGCCAATCGGACTTGCTCGGAGACCTGCACCTCGAGATCCTCAACGTCCCGATCCGCGGCCCTCGCTCGCAACTCGGCTTCCGTATACCGCGCCGCGTACAACTTGCCGTTCAACACCGGCACGTTGACGTTCACGCCCGCCGCACTGTAAACGCCGTGCAAGCGCGGATCGGTGGCGGGAAGTCCGCCGGCCACACCCATCAGGCTGACAGTCGGATGGCTCAGCGATTTCTCAGCCTGCGCAAAGCGATGCGTCGAGTCGCGGTTCAACCGCAGCGCCGCCAGATCGGGACGCTTGCCCAACGCCTCCGCGACGACAGCTTCCTGGTTGTTGTCGAGCGCCGGCGGCATCGGTTCATCCGCCAACTCGAACTGTTCTGTCCGCGAAGCACCAAGCGCCGCATTCAAACGCGCGCGGCTGGCCGCGACGTTGTTCTCGGCGTGTACCAGCGACAACTCGGCTTCCGATGACGCCACTTCCGCAAAACTCACATCGAGCGTCGACTTCAATGAACTCTGCGCTAGCGCCTGCACCTGCCGCAGCGTCAGGCGCCGATTCTCGACCACAGCTTGCGCGACACGCAGCACGCTGTCCGCGCCGAGCGCCTGATAATACGCTTGATCGACCTCAATCAGGACCGCCGCACGCGCATTGCCCGCCCACTGTTCCTGTGCGGACGCTCGCAACTTCGCGGACTGTGCGAGGTTCGACGTTCGTCCGAAGTCGGTGACCAGTTGACTGACCGTGATGCCCGCGGCGACGCGGCTGTAGAGGCTGGATGTTTGAATCGCGCCCGCCGCGAGCGTCGAGCTATGCTCCGCGGCGACACTTGTGAAGGCGCCGGAAATCGTCGGAAAATAGGCCGATCGCGCTTCCGTAACGACCGCCTTCGCCGCCTCCGCCGTCAGGTTCGCCGACAGCAATCGCGGATGATTCCGCACCGCTGTCTGCTCCGCCTCGGCGAGTGTTAACTTCCGGGGCGCCTGTGCTTGCGCGCAGAGGATCGACGTCCCCAACCCCATCGCGAAAACCGTCAGCCGCATCCTAGAGTTGCTCTTCCCGTGCAGCGGCCTTGATGATGGTGATGTCCTGCGACTCGATCAATCCATCGGTGATCAATTCGCAAAGCTGCGGCAGAAGCACTGCGGCAGCTTCCGGCGTCTCGATGAATTCGATTCGCACCGGAAGGTGCTCGCGTTCGGCACGGCCGGACTCAATGGTGTGCGTGCGATGGTGCGATCCGAAACCCGCCGAAGGATGGAACAGGGTTGCGCCCGCGACCCGCCGTTCATGCAGAAACGCGAAAATTTCCTTGTACAAAAAATCGCGCCGGGCAGTGGTATCTTCGTTGAGATGGATGGTGATTCTCTTCGCCAAGCCCGGTACGAGCATGCAAGCCTTTCCGCAAAGCGTCTGAGTCGACGGCGCCTCTCCAGCGTTTTTAGCATCGAACCGCCCGGTTTGCGCCTGAGGAGTTGCTGATACTTCTCTGACGGCCGCCGTCAGAAAGAAATCAGGATCTGGTCAGTTGCAGCCGGCGCGAAACCGCTCCTATAAATGAACGTGGACATACTGGTCGTCGAGGACGAATTGAAAATGGCGAAGGCCCTGCAGGAAGGGCTCGAAGCCGACCACTATTCGGTCCGCGTCGCTCACACCGGCGAAGAAGGATTCTTTCTCGTGCAGGCGCAGCCGTTTGATCTCGTCGTTCTCGATGTCATGTTGCCCGGTCATGATGGATTCGAAATCCTCGGCACGCTCCGCCGCCATGGCGTCCGCACGCCCGTTCTTCTTTTGACATCGCGCGACTCTATCGAAGATCGCGTCCGCGGCCTCGACTCGGGCGCCGACGATTATCTGGTGAAGCCGTTCGCGTTTCCGGAACTCCTTGCCCGTATCCGTTTACTCTTGCGCCGCGGGCCGCCCGCCGATGTCGATCCGCGTTTCAAACTCGCGGATCTCGAACTCGATTCCGCCAAACGCGCCGTCCGCCGTGGAGGGCAGCCCCTCGATCTCAGCGCTCGCGAATTTGATCTGCTCGAATACCTCGTCCGCAATCAGGGCCGCGTCGTCTCACGCGAGATGTTGGCTCGCGATATCTGGAAGGAGCCGTCGCGGCAAACGCCCATCGACAACGTCATCGACGCGCAAGTCGTCAGACTGCGCCGCAAGCTCGATGGACAGTTCGATCGCAAGCTGCTGCACACGGTGCGCGGCGTCGGGTTCGTGCTGCGTGAAGAAGAAGAGCCGTGATGCGCTTGCGCCCGCGGCACCTGCGCACACGCCTCACTGTTTGGTACGTTTCGATCCTCGCTGTTCTGCTCGCACTCGCGTGGCTCAGCACGTGCGCACTCCTGTTCTGGGAGTCGCGCAACCAGCTCGATCATTTCGCCGTTCAGGAAATCGAAACCGTCGAAGGACTGTTCTACTTTTCCTCAGACGGCCAACTCCACGTCCACGAGGACTACCACAATCATCCTCAATCGAAATCCGTCATCGACCGCTATCTCGAAGTGCGCTCGCCTGCGACTGGAGCGGTCCTGTTTCGCAACGATCGGCTCGGCAACCGCGAACTCGGCGGCGCGCCGTTTGCAGGCGAAGGCATCGGCGGATATTCGGAGCGCTCGATCCGCCTGAGTGATGGAACGCGCGTACGCCTCGTGAGCCGCGCGCATACGCTCGAAGGCCGCCCGTTGCTGATCCGTCTCGGCCACAGTGAAGATCCTCTCTATGCGACTTTGGATGACCTGCTGCTCGCATCGCTGGTGGTGCTTCCGATCATCCTCGCCGGCGCCGCATTCGCCGGATATGCGCTCGCGCGCCGCGCGCTGAGTCCGACTGAAGAAATGGTTCGGCAGGCTCGAAAGATAACTCCGGAACGGCTCGACGCGCGGCTTCCGAACGACGACGTCGATGACGAACTCGGGCAGCTGGCACGCGTATTCAACGACACTCTCGCCCGGCTCGAGCAGGCCTTCGAACAACTCCGCCGCTTTACTTCCGATGCGTCGCATGAACTGCGAACTCCGCTCGCGATGATCCGCAGCGTAGGCGAAGTCGGCCTCCAAAAGGACAGCATCTCGACCGCCGAGTACCGCGACATCATCGGCAGCATGCTCGAGGAGGTCAACCGGCTGACGACCCTCATCGACAG
>DASXZC010000464.1:0-18203 GCA_036502165.1 Bryobacteraceae bacterium | reverse complement strand
GTCCGCCTTAAGGTTCGCGGCCGAGAGTTCGTCGACGTATTAAGCGGCAGCGGCGCCCCGTCTACGGCAGCGCGTACGCGTACAGCGAGTTCCCACCCGTCAACAGCAAGTACTGCTTGCCATCCATCACATAAGTGACCGGCGCACCACTCACCCGTCCGATATTGTCGTGCCACAGAACGGTCCCGTCACTCGTGCGAAGCGCCATTGCGTTCCCGGCGCTGTCGCCCGTGATCGTGAGGTTCGATGCCGTGCTGAGGACTCCCGCCGAAGACGTGCCCCTCAAATACGGATGTTCCCACGCGATTTTTCCCGTCTTGTAATCGATCGCGCGCAGGGCTCCTCTGCCGGCGAGTGAATAGTCCGCGCCCGCCCATCCGTAGGCGCCGTGGCTGGGCTTGAAGAAATAGATGCCGTAGCCGTCCTTCGCATTGACGATTAGCAAGCCGGTTTTCGGATCGAACGTCGGAGGCCAGAAATTCGTGGCGCCTCCTTCGTCCGGCGCGATCAGCACGCCATCCTGATTCGGTTCCTTTGCCGGATTGGGGATGGGGCGGCCCAGGTTGTCGATCCCCTTGCTCCAATTGACGGTCGCGAACGGCTTGGTCAGAATGCTCTTGCCGTTGGTGCGGTCGAGGACAAAGAAATATCCGTTGCGGGAAGCTTGCATCACGAGCTTGCGAGGCTGGCCGTCGATTGTGCCATCGACCAGCACCGGCACTTCTGCCGCATCCCAGTCGTGCGTATCGTGCGGCGAAACTTGAAAGCCCCAGGCGAGTTTGCCCGTGTCCGGATTCAGCGCCACAATGCTGCAGGTCCACGGATTGTCGCCAGGGCGCACCGCGCCATTCAGAACCGGCGTCGGATTTCCCGTGCCGACGTACATCAGATTCAGATCGGGATCGTAGGTGCCCGTGTTCCACATCTGGCCGCCGGTGGCGCCACCGCTCTTCGGTTCATTCTGGCCGGGAGGAGGAGTGCTGTGGAAGCTCCACTGTGGCTTGCCGGTGTCCGCGTCGAACGATCGCAGCAGGCCAGGCAGATTGTCAAAGTCACCGGCCACTCCCACGATCACGTGATTTCGAATCACCAGCGGAGCGTTCGTCGACCAGTAGCCCTTGCCCGCGTCGGCAATGATCGTGTCCCATTTCAATTCGCCGTTCTTTGCGTTCAATGCGAGCAGGTGGCAATCAGGTGTCGTGAGAAACACCGTGTCCTTGTAGATGGCCGCGCCGCGGTGCCCGATGTGAAACGCGTAGTTCTTGGTATGCACATGGTGCCAAAGTTCCTTGCCCGTATGCGCATCAAGCGCCCAGATGTTGTCGGGCAGCGTGATGTAGATGATGCCTCCGGACACAATCGGCGAGACCTTGAGTTGCTGGGTCGCCTGGAAGTGCCAAAGCTGTTGCAGTTCGCTGACGTTCTCCGGATTGATCTGCGTGAGCTTGCTGTGCCTTTCGCCGGTATAGTCGCCGTGATAAGTCAGCCATGAGTCGGTAGGCGGATTGAGTAGTTCTTTCGGGTCGACGCCCTGCGCGGCAAGGGGAAGGCCTGCAAAACAAATTAGGATCGTTGCGATATTTCGGATGCGCATGGTCTCTTTACTTCAAACTTTCCAAATAGGCGTAGACGTTGTGCATGTCCGCATCTGTGTATTTTCCAAGCTGATCAAAGTGGGCCGAGAGCGGATCGTCGACCGTGACTTTCGCCGCTGCGCTCCTTTGATAGGTTTGCCTCGCGCCCGCCGCATCGCGGATGGAAACCGTGAAGTCGTCTTCAGCGACGAGGGGTCCGGCCACGGTCTCGCCCGATTTCAACTGGATCGTGGCCTTCGCTTTGGCCGTGTCGCCGGAGCCAGGAGGACCGCCGGGATACAACATCCTGCGCATCAAATTGAGGCCTTTCAGCCGCGTGCCGATTCCCGCGAGATCCCCGGTTGGAGAGTGACAGGATGCACAATTCCCAGGGCCATTGAAGTACGCGCGGCCTGCTTCGGCGTTGCCGGTCGCGAGATCGGATGGATCGACCGTGCGCCGCCCGCCTTTTGCTTCCGCGAAGGTATCCATCTGGCTATGCAGGAAAGCGACGATGGCATTCATGTCGGCTTCGCCAAGATTCTTGAAGGAAGGCATACCGGCGCTCGTACGCCCCTCGCGAATCATCGGCGCGAGCTTGTCGCCGCGAAAATCTTTGGAGACCAGTTCCGATCGCGTCAGATCCGGACCGCTCTCGCCGCCGGCGGCATCTTTGCCGTGGCAGAATCCGCAGGCTGCGCCGAATCGAACTCCGCCGTCGCGAACCAGCGTGGCTGAATAAGTTTGAGGGGTGACCGATTTCGGCCGAGGGATGGAAGCTGGACTCTCGTTCGGAGCACGCACCGGCCGTGTGGGCTGGGCCATGGCAATCGGAATCAGGCTAACTGTCCAAAAAGCAAGAACGTTCTTCATCGTGGAAAAACGATGATATCAGGATCTCAGAGGTGGTCGAAACCTGGGCCTGTTTGAAACTGGCACAATGAAGTTATGCGCCTGTTTGCCTGCCTGTTCCTTTTCTCCGCCTTGCTCCCTGCCCAAACTTCCGCGGTCAGCACCGACCGCGCCGGCGGGCTCCCCGGCGTGAACGTCAGCGGACTGACCACTGCACAAAAGGCGCAGGTGCTCGCGATCGCCCGCCAGCAAACCTGCACGTGCGGATGCCCGATGAAAACCTCTGTCTGCCTCGCGCAGGATCGCAGTTGCCTGGTCAGCAGAGCGCAGGCCACCGCCATCGCTCGTGAGCTCAAGGCGGGAAAAACTCCCGCCGCTGCCGCCGCGATCCTCGCGAATGCGAGCTACATGACGAAGGTCCAGGACGAACTCGCTAACCAACCGGTCACTCTCAAACTGGCCGGCGCGCCGGTGCGAGGTCCTGAATCCGCACGCATCACGATCGTCGAGTTTTCCGACTTCCAATGTCCCTTCTGCCAAGCGGGAGCCACCGCTCTGACCGAGATCGGCAAGGAGTTCCCGAACGACGTGAAGCTCGTATTCAAGCAGTTCCCGCTCGAATTTCATTCGCAGGCTGCGATCGCCGCTGAAGCCAGTCTGGCCGCGCAGGCACAGGGAAAATTCTGGGAGATGCATGATCGCATCTTCGCCAATCCCAAATCGTTGATTGAACCGAACTTCATCGCATGGGCCAAGGAATTGGGGATGGACGTTCCCCGCTTCACGAGCGACTTGCGGTCACACAAGTACGCGGCCAGGGTGCAGACCGAAGAACGTGAAGGTCTGGATGCAGGTGTCCAGGGTACGCCCACGGTTTTTATAAACGGACGACTGCATCGCGGCAACGTGACTTTAGAAGAGTTGAAGCCGGCGATCGAGATCGCGCTGAAGGCGCACCACTAGGCGGCCTTCGCAACCGCTACGAGCTGGTCGAGTGCCGCTCCCCATCCCGTGTGGAATCCCATATCCTCATGTCTCTTCCGCGTCTCAGGATTTGCGTGCATCGCAATAGCCGTGTACTTGGTGCCTGATTCGCCATGCGGCTCCAATATCACAATCGCGGTGAACGTAAGATCCGCCGCCGCGGGCCGAAATCCGGGAGCTAAGGCATTCGTGAAGACGAGCTTCTCATTCTCGACGATCTCGAGGTAACAGCCGATATTCGGAAAGCTCTGCCCTTCCGGTGAACACATGACCGTGCGAAATTCCCCGCCCGGGCGCAGGTCGATTTGGCACTCGACCGTCTTCCACGGCGCTGGTGTGAACCACTTCACGACCTGGTCCGGAGTCGTCCACGCAGCCCAAACTGACGCGGGCGGAACGTCCTCGAGGATCCGCTCGAGCACGAGATCGAGCTCAGGATCCGGCTGATGATGATGACTGATTGAAGGAGCCATAGGTCAAATTTACCCGTTTGCGATGTGAGCCTTGAGGAACCGACCGGTGTGCGATGCTTTGCACGCCGCGATCGTCTCGGGAGTTCCGGCCACCACGATTTCGCCTCCCGCATGGCCACCCTCCGGCCCGAGATCGATCACGTGATCCGCCGTCTTGATTACGTCCAGATGATGCTCGATCAACACGACCGTGTGCCCCGTGTCGACCAGCCGGTTCAGCGATTCGAGCAGCCGCTCGACATCCGCCAGATGCAGCCCAGTCGTGGGCTCATCGAGGATATAGAGCGTATGCTTCGACCGCTGCAGCTTGCTCAGCTCTGTCGCGATCTTGATGCGCTGGGCCTCGCCTCCCGACAGCGTCGTCGCCGACTGCCCGAGCGTCAGATAGCCGAGTCCCAGGACGTTCAACACTTCGATCTTCTTGCCAATTGTTGGTTCCTTGCGGAAGAATTCGACGCCCTCCTCGACGGACATATTCAGCACGTCATCGATCGTCTTCCCGCGCAGCGTCACATCGAGCGTCTCGCTGTTGAACCGCGCGCCCTTGCATGCTCCGCAGACGACCTCAACATCCGGCATGAAATAGAGCTGCGTCGTGATGACGCCTTCGCCCTGGCATTCCTCGCAGCGGCCGCCCTTGACGTTGAAACTGAAGCGCCCCGCCTTGTATCCCCGCTCGACCGACAGCGGAGCCTCAGTGAACAGGTCGCGAATATTATCGTAAAACCCTATATAAGTCGCCGGATTCGAACGGCTGTTGCGTCCGATCGGCGATTGATCGATGTTGACGACACGATGCACATGCTCGACGCCCTCGAGCTGGTCATGGTCGCCCGGCAGCGTGCGCGTGTCGACCAAATGCTTCCACAACGCCTTATAGAGGATCTCGCTGATGAGCGTGCTTTTGCCGGATCCGGAAGCGCCCGTGATCGCAACCATCATGCCTAGCGGAATGGATACCGTGACGTTTTTGAGATTGTTCTCGCGCGCCCCACGCACCGTGATCGACTTGCCCGTGCCCTTGCGCCGCTTCTTCGGAATGTCGATTTTGCGCTTGCCCGAAAGGAATTGGCCCGTCGGCGATGCTTTGCACGCCATCAAATCGGCGAGCGTCCCTTCGACCACTACTTCACCACCGTGCACTCCAGGCCCCGGACCCATCTCGACGATATGATCCGCGGCGCGTATTGTATCCTCGTCGTGCTCGACGACGATCACTGTGTTGCCGATATCGCGCAAACTCTCGAGCGTCGCGATCATTTTGACGTTGTCTTTCGGATGCAATCCGATGCTCGGCTCGTCGAGGACGTAGAGCATTCCCATCAGTCCTGAACCGATCTGCGTGGACAAACGGATGCGTTGCGACTCGCCGCCAGACAGCGTCCCTGATCGCCGGTTGAAGCTTAAGTAATCGAGCCCAATCCCCAGCAAAAGCTCGACCCGCCCGCGGATCTCGCCCAGCACCTGCCGTCCCGCGTCCGCGCCGCGGCCTTGCGGTTTCACGCGTCCGAGGAACTCGTGGAGCTCGTCGAAGTGTAGCTGGCCGACCTCGTGTATGTTCTTGCCGTCGATCGTGAACAGCAATCGCGTCGCCCGTATGCGCGCGCCCTTGCAGTCGGGGCACGTGTGTTCGACCATCACCTTGTCGAGCCAAGCCTCCATTCCGGAGTTGGCCTCGCCACGCTGCCGATACCGCCGGTAGTGCCGCTCGATCCGCCGCGCGATGCCGCCGAATCCGACTTCCTTGCCATCCGAATCCTCGCGCTTGGTCTTCGCATCGGGAGGAACTTTCAGTACGATCTTCTTGCCTTCGAGCCCGTTGAGGATGACGTCACGCGCTTTTTGTGCCAGCTTCTCCCACGGCGTTTCGAGCGAAAACCCGAGGATTTTCGACAAACTGTACATCACGCGGCCATCCCACGTGTCGGGATTGTACTTGAACGCTTCCTTCACGAAGCATCCGCCCACGATGCTGCGCTTGGGATCGGGCACCAGCAATTCCGGATGCGTCAGCTTGTGAACCCCGAGGCCGCCGCAGGTGCGGCACGCGCTCTCGGGATTGTTGAACATGAAGTATTCCGGCTGAATTCCGCCGTAAACGAAATGATGCGTCTTGCTGCAGAGCGTCTTGTAAAACTTTTCCTGCTCGGCTTTGCTCGCGCCCTTCACGATCTGGATCTGCATCAGTCCGTCACCGACCAGCAGCGTCGCCGCAATGCCGGCCTTGATCGCCTTCTCGTGCTTCGGGCCAGTGAAGAATCGATCGACGACCGCATCCATACTGACGATCTTCGACTCATCGAGATCGACCTCAGCGGAGATGTCGACAGGCTTGCCGTCGATGATCAAAAGGCTGCAGCCCTTCTTGCGGATCTCCGTCAGCACGAAGTCGAGGTCCTCGCCGTATTGCTTGAACACCGGCGCGCGCAGCTCGACTTCCGCGCCTTCCGGCAGCGAGAGGATCGCCTCGACAATCTGACTCGCACTGCGGCTCGGCGTCACTTCGCCGGTGCGCGGACAATGCGGCTCGGCAACCGTCGCGTACAGCAGGTTCAAGTAGCTCGCGATGTCGGTCATCGTTCCGACGGTCGAGCGCGGATTGTTCGCGATCGTCTTCTGCTCGATCGAAATGACGGGAGAAAGTCCGTAAACGAAATCGACATCGGGCTTCGCGACCTGCGCGACGAACCGCTTCGCGTAGCTCGACAGCGATTCCATGTAGCGCCGCTGCCCTTCGGCGTAAATCGTGTCGAAGGCGAGACTCGACTTGCCGGACCCTGAGAGTCCAGTGATGACCACCATTTTGTCTCGAGGAATTTCGACCGAGACGTTTTTCAGATTGTGAACGCGCGCGCCCTGCACGGCGATCGATTTGCGCGCCGTCGCTGGCGCGTTTTTAGAAGTCGCCATCTGGTTCGGCTCCCCCCGTATGAACGAACGCCAATTCTTCGACCTGGATGTTGCTTCTCTTTGTCAGCAGCGCCGGCACCGAGGCCTTCGTAATCAGGCGCTGATCGGCTAGATACTCGCAGGCGGTGGTGACTCCTTCGATGTTGAAATTCCGCCTGAAATGATTTTCGATCTCGGATGCTGAACGTGCCTCGCCGACTTCGCGCAAGTGATCGAGCAGCGGCCGGAACAGGTTCGCCGCGCGCGTCGCCATGTATTCATCGATCGCGTCGAGCGCCTCGCTTACGTTCTTGCGAGTCTTCTTCGAATTGAGCATCTGTGTGTAGATCACAGTGAAAATCTTGGGATTCAGGTTCAGCGCCTGCAGAATCACCTCGCGATCCGCCAGCAGCCGTTTCGAGAACACTTCGATCCGCGCGAGCGGAGTGGCCGCATACAAAATCCACAACGCGGTGTAGTCGAGATCGCCGCGCGTGATGAACCACTTGTGCGCCTTGTCGATCATGCGGATCGCATGTGTCCCCGCAGAAAGAAGCTGCACCTGCGTATCGCGCTCGCCGATCTCGCCCTGCAGCCGTTTGCACAAGCCGGTGATCGTATCGTCATGGGTATAGACGAGCTTGCCCTTCGCAAGCAGCGAGTGCATGAACGAATTCCGCGTCGACCCTTCGACCACTTTGCGGAACTCCGCGCGCGGCATGAGGAACAAGTGGACGTTCACTCCTCCGGCGTTCAGAGCAATGTCGGACGTTTCGATCTTCTTGTCATCGATGGTGACGAGCGCGAGATCGATGTCGGATTTCGCCCAAACGACATCGTGCGAAAGGCTACCGCACAGAATCACGGCGAGCACCGATTTGTCGTTCCGGATATGCGCAATCAACTCGTCGAGTGATTGCGCGAATTTCTGCTCGATGGTCAATAGAGCCATTTTAGTGCAGGCGATACCTGGCCTGAGCGCTGCGTCCCGAGTTCCGGTGAGCGGGCTGTGGAGTGCGATGAGCGGAGAGTTAAGGCCGTCGAACTGCTATACTCGCAGTGACAAGATGCTAGGCGGTTTGCGCTCTAAATGGACGGTCCCTCTCGTATGCCTTTTAATCGCATGCACTCTGCTCGGGGCCTTCACGCTCACCTTCGGAATCCACGAACATAGCGTTACGCACGCGTGTGTTTTCTGCCATCTTGGCCACTTTTCCTATACGGCGGCCACCCAGGTTCCGCAAGTTCTGCCTCCCGTTACGCGACAAATCCGGTACGTCATGGAACATGCCGGACCCGCCCGGGAGCGCGGCGCCAGCACCGCTTCCGGCCGGGCTCCTCCTCGTCTGCTGCTAAATCTTTTTTCTTCCCGCGGCGGTGTTGGTCAAACACGAGGAGTTTGGAATGTGGAAGTGCAGGATCATGGCGTTCGCCATCTTTGTGGCGACACTACTGTCAGGCTGTAATAAGGCCAAGAGCAGCGCCGAGGCTTCAACTGAAGCAGCCGCGTTGAAGCCCGGATTGTTCGCCGTAACCAAGGATCAAATCGCGCATTTGAAGGTCGCGACCGTTCAAAGATCCAATTGGAGCATCTCCGTCCGCACCACCGGCACGGTCGATTGGGATGCCGATCACACGACTCAGGCCATCACGCAAGTCACCGGTCCCATCTCGCGGATCCTGGTCGATACCGGAGCCGTAGTCAAGGCCGGCGACCCTTTGCTCTACGTGTCGAGCCCGGATGTCGCCGCCGCGATCGCGACCTACAAGAAGGCCCGCAATCAGCAGGATTTGGCGAAGCGCGCGCTCGACCGCAGCAAGGAATTGCTCGACCGGGGAGCCATCGCGCAGAAGGATATGGAGGGCGTCGAAGCGACTTACAACGATGCCTCGACCGATGTCCAGAACGCGCTCGAGGCGCTCAAAATTTTCGCCATCACCAAGCCGGAACTCGATCAGGCCGAGCGGCAAGGCGTGCCGATCAGTCCTGAACTGGCGGTGCGTTCGCCGATCGCCGGCATGATCGTGCAGAAGATGATTTCACCGGGAATGCTGGTGCAGGCTGGTCAAACCGTCTGCTTCATGGTGAGCGATGTGGGAACGGTCTGGGTGCAGGGTCACATCTTCGATCGCGATCTTGCCTCGGTCACCGTGGGCGATCGCGTGGATGAAACGAATGCGTCGATTCCCAACGTGTTCCACGGGGTCGTTTCCTATATCGGCTCAATGGTCGACACGTCGACCCGCACCACTCCGGTGCGCATCGTCACTCCGAATCCGCGCGGATTGCTCAAGAAAGATACGTTCGTCGACGCCGTCATCCACACGCGTTCGCAGACGAACGTGCTGTCAGTGCCGTTGTCATCCGTCCTCAGGACCACCGAGAACGAACCCTTTGTTTACGTCGAAGTCGAGCCGGGCAAGTTTGCCCAGCGACTGATTACCACGGGCGCCGAACAGGACGGAAGGGCGCAAGTCCTGACGGGCCTCAAGGAGGGCGAACGGATTGTCTCCGAAGGCAGCCTTTTCCTCCAATTCGCGAATAGCAACCGCTGAGGCACAACCATGATTGCACGCCTCGTTTCATTCGCCCTCAAACAACGCTTCATTATCATCATCGCCTCCGTGATGCTGATGATCTGGGGTGTCGTATCGTTCCAGAAGTTGCCGATCGACGCCTATCCGGATCTTTCGCCGCCGCAGGTGAATATTATTTCGCAGTGGCCCGGCCATGCCGCCGAAGAGGTGGAACGGCTCGTGACCATTCCCATCGAAATCGAAATGAACGGCATTCCTCGGCTCGATTCCTTGCGTTCGATTTCGCTCTACGGACTCTCGTCGATCATCATGAACTTCGAGTTCACGAGCGATCCGTATTTCGTCCGCGCGCAGGCTTTTGAGCGCGTCGGCAATGCGACCGTTCCGGATGGCGTTACGCCTAGCATGGCTCCGTTATTCAGCCCGAGCGGGCTCATTTACCGGTACGTGCTGCAAAGCACCGACAAGACGCCGATGGAGTTGAAGACGCTCGACGATTGGGTGATCAACCGGAAATTCCGCGCGGTGCAGGGCGTCGCGGACGATTCCGGCTTGGGCGGAATGACCATGCAGTATCAGGTCCTGCTCGATCCGAACAAACTGTTTTCCTACGGCGTTACTGTGTCGCAGGTTGTGCAGCAATTGGGTGGGAACAACGCGAACGCCGGCGGCGGTTTCATCTCGCAGGGCGGTCAGTTTTATTACATTCGCGGCTTGGGCCTCGTGCGCAACACGTCGGATATCGGCAACATCGTCCTCGCCGTCCACAACGGCATTCCGGTCTATGTGAAGGACGTCGCACAGGTCCAGATCGGCCACGCGGTGCGCCTCGGCCAGTTCGGATTCATGCACCAGGATGACGCAGTCGAAGGCGTGATTCTCATGCGCACCGGCGAGCAGGCGCAGGTTGTGATCGACCGCTTGCGCCAGGTTACCGATGATCTGAATAAGCATGTGCTGCCTCCCGATGTGAAGGTCGTTCCCTATTACGACCGGCACGATTTGATCGACGAGACGACGCAGACTGTCGAGAAGAACCTGGTTCGCGGAATGCTGCTGGTACTGGTGATCCTCGGGCTGATGTTGTTCAACGTGAGGACCGCCTTGATCGTCGCGGCAACGATTCCGTTTTCCCTGCTGTTCTCGTTCATCTGCCTCGACTGGCGCCACATTCCGGCGAATCTGCTTTCGATCGGCGCGATCGATTTCGGAATCATCGTCGACGGAGCCGTCGTCATGGTCGAGAACATTTTCCGCGAATTGGCGGAGCGGCACGGCCAGAGTTATAACGTCAACGACGTCATCCGCGCGGCCGCGAAGGACGTCGAGCGGCCGATCTTTTATGCGGTCGCGGTGATCATCGCCGGATACATTCCGATTTATGTTCTGTCGGGCCCCTCGGGACGCCTGTTCCAGCCAATGGCGGATACCATGTCGTTCGCATTGCTCGGCTCGCTGTTGTGCACGCTGACGTTGTTGCCCGTGCTGTGTTCCTACCTGCTGCGGTTCTGGGTGCGCGAGCCCAGTGCGCATATCTTCGGCTTGATCCAATCGACCTACGGTGCGCTGCTGAGAATCTGCCTCCGGTTCCGGCTCCTGACCGTCGTGGTTTGCCTGGCGATCTTCGGAATGGCGCTGCTGCTGATTCCGCTGATCGGCGGCGAGTTCATGCCGCACCTCGATGAAGGCGCGCTGTGGGTCAGAGCCACTACGCCGTACACGATCTCCTTTGATGAAGCGACGAAGCTGTCGCCGCAGATCCGCAATATCCTGCTGAGCTTTCCGCAGACGACGACCGTCGCCAATGAATTGGGACGTCCCGATGATGCGACTGATTCGACCGGATTTTTCAATAACGAATTCTTCGTCGGTATCAAGCGCTACGACGACCCTGCTTGGAAGTCGGGGTCCATCCACAACAAGCCGCAGTTGATCAAAGCCATTCAGGAGAAGTTGTCGTCGTTCCCCGGCGTGATCTTCAACTTCACGCAGCCCGCCGAGGACGCGGTGGATGAAGCCGAGACGGGCCTCAAGAGCTCGCTCGCTGTGAAGATTTTCGGCGGCGACCTCACAGTTCTCGACAGCAAGGCCGAGCAGGTCAAGGCTTTATTGTCGAAGGTCCGCGGCATCACCGAGATCACGGTCGTTCGCGAACTGGGCCAGCCGAGCTTGATCATTGAGCCCGATCGCGAGAAGATCGCGCGTTACGGGTTGAACGTGAGCGACATCAATACGCTCGTCGAGACCGCCATCGGCGGCACGGCGGCGTCGCAGGTGATCCAGGGCGAGCGGCAGTTCGACCTCGAAGTCCGCATGCAGGAGAAGTACCGCAACAGCATGGAAGCGATCAAAAATCTGTTGATCGCCACGCCGGATGGCAGCTATCTTCCGCTCAGCCAGTTCGCGAATGTGAAGGTGGAAAACGGTGCGTCGTTCATTTATCGCGAGTCGAACTCGCGCTACATCGGGATTCAGTTTAGCGTCGAGGGGCGCGATCTGGCGGGCGCGGTCGGCGAGGCGAAGCGCGTGGTCGAGAAGACGGTATCGCTGCCGATCGGCTACAAGTTCGACTGGGGCGGCGAGTACAAGGATTACCTGGCGTCACTCGAGCAGATGAAGGTGATTCTGCCCATGACGGTCATGCTGATTCTGCTGATTTTGTTCGCGCTCTACGGCAACTTGAAGTTCCCGCTGATCATCTTCTTCAGCGTGCTGGTCACCGAGCCCGTTGGCGGATTGCTGGCGCTCTGGGCCACGGGAACGAACTTCAGCGTATCGTCGATGCTCGGCTTCGTAGCGCTGATGGGAGTCGCCGTGCAGACGAGCGTCATCCTCTATTCGTTCATCAACAAGCTGCGTTTAGAGGGCCTCGATCCGGCACGGGCGACGTTTGACGCGTCGCTGCTGCGATTGCGGCCGATTATGATGACGGCGCTCGTGGCGTGCCTCGGGATGCTGCCCGCCGCAACCTCGACAGGCATCGGGAGCGACTCGCAAAAGCCGTTCGCGATCGTGATCGTCGGCGGACTGTTGTCGCGCCTGCTGCTCTCCGTGTTCCTCTCGCCCGTGCTGTATTCGCTCGCCGCGCGCGAGGACGATACGTTGCAGGTGTGATCGCGCTATTGGATCACGTCACGCCCGACGGCCATGTTCAACTGATTCGCCGCCATCCGATAGGCGCCGATCAGATTCAGATAATTCACCTGCAAGGCGCGGTAGTCGCTCTGCGCCTGCAGAAAATCGAGCAGCGTAGCGGCGCCGCGGCGGTATGAGAACGAGATGATCTCGCGGACTTCGGTCGCCTTTGGAAGATAGTCGGCCTTATAAGGACGCAGCAGAATCAGATTGCTGTTCAATGTCGCATACGCCGAATCGACATCGCTGAAGACCTGCGCGGCGGTCGCGTCCTTCAGACGCTCGTTGCGCCCAATGTCGAGATTGGTGCGCGCCTTCTCTCCTTGGTTGCGATCGAAAACACGCAAGGGAATGCTCACGCTAAAGCCGAAATATCCAGTGAGCGGAGGGTTGTGCGCGTAGTCGACGCCGAACGTGGGATCGGTCGATCCGTTGGCGACGGCAAGCTTGTAATCGGTGTGGGCCTTGTCAACGGACTGCATGGCCGCCTTGAGATCAGGACGCGTGTCCTCGGCGGACTTACGCAATTCATCGAGGGCCGGGATCTGATCATCGAAGTCGAACTTCCCGGAAATATCGAATTTGTCAATCGGCGTGCGGTCGTTCAGCAACGCCAACAACTGAATCTTCGCGGTCCGCAGATTGACGTCCGCGGTTTGGACGTCCGACTCGAACTGCACGCGCTGCAGTTGCAGTCGGTACAGGTCGACCTTCGCCAAGTCGCCGGCATCGTTCCGCTGCTTGCTGATCGTCAGTACTCTGTCGTAATACTCCAAATTCTCCTTGGCGAGCGCGAGCACGGCTTTGGCCTGCAGAATCTGAACGAACGCATTGTGAACGTTGAACAGCAACGTGCGCTCGAGGTCGTTCTGCTGCGAAACAGCGACTGTGGTGGCTTTTTGCGCGCTTTCGAGCCGCAATTCGCGCTTATGACGGCGCTCGTGTAGGTAGTCGAACGAGAAGAACGGGAGCGCGGCCCCTAGAGGCCGGTACGGATTCGAATTGAACACGTCGACCTGGTCGACCGAAACATTGGCCGTAGGATTCGGCCGTAAAAAGGCCGTCACTTCTTCGGCGCGCGATTCCTCGATGCCGATTTGGCCGGCGATCAAAGTCGGATTGGATTTTTCGAACTTTTCCCTGATCTGTTGCCAGGTGAAAGCGGTTTGAGCCGAAACGGTGAGTGTGAAACAGTAAGTCGCGAGTGAAAAGATGAGCAAGTGCCGGAAGGAACAACGGTCCATAACAGCCAGTATGAACCGTTCCGGGGGCTCTGTGCCCATTCAATTAGTTAAAGATTGAGTCCAGCGAAATCGAGACCTGATGAGCGGCGAGTTCGAGGGCGGGAACCGAGGATAGATCGCCGTGCCGGTACCTCCAGAGTTTCCACGTCGGAGGATCGGCGACGTGGATAAACTCGACACCTGCGTCTTCGTAATCGGCAAGCTTCTGCATGAGGTCGTTAAAGCGGTCGTCGGGGGAGATGATTTCGATGACCGCACAAGGGGCCTGTTCCGGAATCGGATCGGCCAGTTTCGATGAGAATAGCGCGAAGTCAGCGATGCGGAAGCGATTCTCTGCGATGCGCAAGCGGATTTCAATCGCGCGAAACAACTCACCGCGATCCTGCCACTCCTTGAACGCGTCTGTGAGGTTGACCTGGACACGACTGTGGGGAAAGGTCGGCAGAGGCCTGTCGACCAATTCCCCGTTGATGAGATCGGGCTCCGTCAGAAACCCTACTTCTTGCCCTTCTTCACCCGCACCGGGATCCTTCGCTTCCGCTTCATCGGAGTCGCCGCGGAGAACGAATCTTCGAGCAGTTCCGCTTGTTCAGCCTGGTGGCGCTTCAGCGATCCCGCAGCCGTGCTCGCTGCTTCCGCGCGGCCCACATAGCGCAACTCGCGGCGTCCGGCGTCGAGCATCGGTTGGATGTCCTTCACCATAAATCGCCATGGACCCATGTTCTTCGGCTCCTCCTGGACCCAGAAGACTTCCGCGGATTCAGGATACCGGCTCAGCACTGATCGCAGTTCGCCCGCGGGGAACGGATACATCTGTTCCACGCGTACGATCGCGATGTTCGTGATGCCGCGCTTCGTGCGTTCGGCCGCGAGATCGTAGTAGACCTTGCCGCTGCACAACAACACGCGCTTCACGCGGCCGGTGTCGAGGTTCGCGGGATCCGACAGGACCTCCCGGAAACTGCCGCGCATGAATTCGCTCAGCGGCGATACCGCGGCCGCGTTGCGCAGGATGCTCTTCGGAGTAAACAGGATGAGCGGCTTACGCACTCCGCGGCGATCGGCGCCGCCGTACATTTGGCGCCGCAGGATGTGGAAATACTGCGCCGGAGTCGTGCAGTTCGCCACTTGCATATTGTTCTCGGCGCAAAGCTGCAGGAAGCGTTCGATTCGCGCGCTTGAGTGCTCAGGACCCTGTCCTTCATAGCCGTGCGGCAGCAGCAGGACGAGCCCCGACGGTTGTCCCCATTTCGATTCAGCGGCGGCGATGAACTGATCGATGATGATCTGCGCGCCGTTCGCAAAATCGCCGAACTGCCCTTCCCACAGCACCAGCGACATCGGGTCCGCGACCGAATACCCGAATTCGAAACCCATCACCGCGTACTCGGAAAGCGAGCTGTCCCACACCTGGAACCGCGCTTGATCCGGAGCGATATGCATCATGGGAACCAGGCGCTTGCCATTGTCATGATCGAAGAATTCGAGATGGCGTTGCGAGAATGTCCCGCGTCCGGAATCCTGACCGCTAAGGCGAACCGGCGTGCCTTCGAGCACCAGTGATCCGAATGCCAGCGTCTCTCCGGAAGCCCAATCGAGGGCTCCGCCACCGTCGCCGATATGGGCGATCAGATCGCGGCGTTTCTTGATGAATCCCGCGAGTTTCGGATGCGGCGTGAATGTCTCAGGGAACGTCGTGGTGCCCAGCAGCACGCGCTCGATGGTCTCGCCATCAATCGCGGTGTGCGTGCGGAACTGGCTCAGATTCTCGGCCGTGACCGACGTCACTTCCTGCAACTCGTATTCCGCCTTGTCGCGCTGGGCCTCGTCGTAAACCCAATTCAGACGGTCCGCAACGCGACGTTGGATCGCCTGCAACTCGCCCGCCGAGATGATCTTTTCCCGCTCGAGACGAGCCGTGTATTGCTTAGTTACCGACGGCTGGACCTTGATCTTCTCGTACATCAGCGGCTGCGTGTAGCTCGGATCGTCCGCTTCGTTGTGGCCGTACTTGCGGTAGCAGACCATGTCGACGACCGAGTCCTTCTTGAACTTCTGCCGATAGTCGAAAGCCAATTGCGCAACGCGCACACACGCTTCCGGATCGTCGGCGTTCACGTGGAAGATGGGCGCTTGAATCGCCCGCGCCACGTCGGTGCAATATTGCGAAGACCGGCTGTCGTTGGGATTGGTGGTGAATCCGATTTGATTGTTGATGACCAGATGGACCGTGCCGCCGGTCGAATATCCTTCCAATTGCGATAAGTTCAGAGTCTCGAACACGACGCCTTGGCCTGCGAAGGCGGCGTCGCCATGGATCAGAATCGGAATGACGCGATTGCGCTCGGTGTCGCCGAGGCGATCCTGCTTCGGACGGACGATGCCTTCGACCACCGGATCGACTGCTTCGAGATGCGACGGATTGAATGCGAGTGAGACTGCGATTTCCCGTCCCGAGGACGTGCGGCGAACGCCGGTCGCGCCCAAATGATATTTGACGTCGCCCGATCCGAAAATCGAATCCGGATCGATGTCGCCGTCGAATTCACTGAAGAGCTGCTGCATGCTCTTGCCGATGATGTTCGCAAGGATCGTCAGGCGTCCGCGGTGGGCCATGCCGATGACGACTTCCGCGCAATTCGAATCGGCGGATTTCTCAATAATTTCGTCGAGAATCGAAATCGCCGACTCGCCACCTTCCACCGAAAATCGCTTGTGGCCCTTGAAGCGATTGTCGAGGAAATGCTCGAATTCTTCGGCTTCGATCAGACGTTCGGCGATGCGCTTCTGCACGTCCGCGCCGAGCGGCCACAAATTGCGCCAAGGCTCCATGTGCTGCTGCAGCCAGGCCTTCTCTTCCGGATGCTGGATGTGCATGTACTCGACGGCGATGCGTCCGCAATAGGTCTGCCGCAGCGTATCGAGGATCTCGCGCAGCGTCGCGGCCTTCCCCGAATCGCCCAGATAGGATCCCGCGTAGAACGTGCGATCGAGGTCCCACATAGTGAGCCCGTAGGTGTGCGGATCGAGTTCCTCATGGTGCTTCGGCTCACTGCCAAGCGGATCGAGGTTGGCGATCAGATGTCCACGCACGCGGTAATGATGGATGAGCTGGATGACCGCCGCTTCCTTCGCAACGTCGGGGGCGGCTTGCCCGGGCAGAAATCCTGCAGCGGCGGGAATCAAGGCCGGCGGCGGCGCTTCTTCGAGGCGCACCGGAAGATAGGGAACCTTCAAATCCTTGAAGATTTTCTCGTAAAAGTCCTCGGCGCCTTCGAGCAGGGCTTGCAGTTGTCCAAGGAACATGCCGGATTCGGCGCCTTGGATCACGCGGTGATCGTACGTGCAGGTGAGCCCCATCGTCTTCGCGAGACCGAGCATGGCGCGGATTTGTTCACTCACGCCCGCGAATTCAGCGGGATAATCGATGGCTCCGGTAGCGATGATGGCACCTTGGCCGGGCATCAGCCGCGGCACGGAAACGACGGTGCCGATGGTGCCGGGGTTGGTGAGCGAGATCGTCGTTCCTTCGAAATCCGGAACGGTCAGCTTGCCGGTACGTCCACGAGCGACGAGGTCGTCGTACGCGGTGATGAACTGGTCGAAGTTCATCTTGTTGGCTTCTTTGATGGACGGAACCATCAGGGAACGGGTGCCGTCCTTGCCGGCGACGTCGATGGCGATGCCGATGTTGACGTTCGGGTGGGAGACGCGGAACGCCTGGTTGTCCTTCATGGCGTAGCAGGTGTTGACGGCCGGAACTTTCCCGATCGCCTTCACGATTCCGTAAGCGATCAGGTGCGTGTAGGAGACTTTGCTCTTGCTACCGAGTGAACGCTGGTGATTGATGATGCGGCGGTTCTCGTCGATCAGCTTGATCGGAATGAATCGCTGAGACGTCGCGGTCGGAATCTGCAGGCTCAGCGTCATGTTCTCGGCGATGCGGAGAGCGGCGCCTTTGAGCGGGACCAGTTGATCGTTCCCTTTGAGCTCCACGGAGGTTTGCGAAGTCGCGGGAGCTTTGGGAGTCACGGTCGCGACGGCGACGGGAGCAGCCGTAGGCGCGGGGGCTGGCGCTGGCGCAGGAGTTGCGGCCACAGCGGGCGGAGGCGGAGGTGCGGGCGCAGCAGCGGGAGGCGGCTCGGCTACGACAGTCGCAGCAACCGGCTCGGAAGCAGGGGCGGGGGCAGCAGCCGTGCCATTGGTAGTAGCCGGAGGAGCCGCCGGGGCCGCGGCGACGGTGCCATTTCCATTGCCATTGCCGTTTCCATTTTCAAACAGGGGTTCCCAGCCATCGGGGATGTCTTTGTGGTTGTGCTGGTACTGCTGGTACAACTCTTCTTCGAACCAGCCGTTGACGGATGGCGCGGATTTCAGGTCAGACGAGGAGGACATGGGGAGTGAAGTTCGACTTTCTTTTGCCGGTTTTTCTATGCAAACGGAGCAGAGTCAGCGCCGGCACACACGTGCGTCGAGGGGTCCGGTAGGGACAGTTGGCAACTCGACTGAACGCT
>DASXZC010000463.1:0-1787 GCA_036502165.1 Bryobacteraceae bacterium | reverse complement strand
GACTTTAAAGTTCGTTATGTACGACATTTTCGGATTGGATGACGACGACCTGGACAGCTACGGCGCCGCCTCGGATTCGGTTTGGCACTCGAACGCCGCGATCGGAATCACGGCCTGGTGGCAACTGCAGCACCAATGGGGTTACGCGCCGCTGGTGACGCGAGTGATCGTGGTGAAATCGTATGATGCCCCAGCCGAGTGACGCGTCCAATCCGGCGAGCGCGGCGTTGGCCGCTTGCGTCTTGGGAGTCGTGCTGTCGCCCTTCGCCTATATCGCGATCGGAGCGCTCGGCGGATTCGGTCCGGCGCTTGCATTGGTGTCACTGCCTCCGCTGCTCGCGGCCGCGGGATTCCTGCTATACCGGTTCCTCTCGAAACCGATTGTGAACAGCGCCCCAAGTGGACTATTGATGGCCGCGGAGGTCGTCAGTTGGATCCTCATCGCAGGATTTCTGGTAGTGATTTCGAACTTCACGCTTCAGACGAAATTCGAGCGGATCGGCTTGTCGTGCACGTTGTTCCTGGTTACGACTGTGATCTCGTTGCCCGTCGTACTGATGCGCAGGACCGCATTGCAGGCGCGTCTGCGGCGGTTGCCGAACGGCGTTGCCTGGGTCTTGGCTGTTGCTGTTCTGGCGATCGCGGTGGCGATTGTGTTTGTGTATTTGCGAAGGGATCCGCAGTTCGTTTAGTGGCTCAACGACCCGGTTGATAGATCGAGAGACTGACGAACGCAGCTTCGAGCAGCGGTGAGCTGATCCCGTTCATCTTTCCGCGGCGAAGCAAGTCGCCCACAATTGTATCCGCCTCGACCGGCAGGCCTTTTTGCAGGTCGCGATACATGGAGGATGTCAAGGGCGAGCCCTTCGCCGTCAGAGCCGCCTGGTGCTGCGCCAAGAACGCTTCCGTTTGAGGATGTCCACATGCGTTCGCGATCCCGGCGCATTCTTTGATCATCGAAACGGACAGATCGGCGCCGCCGGGAGCGTCGACAATTTGCCCGATACTGCCGCGCAGCAGGCAATTGATTCCGCCCAGCGACGAAAGCTGAACCCATTTCTGCCACATGGCACCCATGATGTCCTCGGAGATCGATGCGTCGAAACCGGCACCCCGAAGAGTCGCGTCCACGGACTCGATGCGTGCAGTGCGTGCGCCGTCGACTTCGCCGTAAGAGAGACTCTGAAAACCGGCTAGCTGCTTGATCCGCCCCTCGGCATCGATTTCCGCGGACACGCGACAAACACCGCCCAATACAGAATCAGCGCCGAACCGTTCGGCGAGAAGGTCCATGTGTCGCATTCCGTTGAGCATGGGAATGATCATCGCGCGGGGGCCGATCGCAGGTGCGAAATCGTCCATTGCGCTTGCGATCGCGTAGCTCTTCACGCTAAGCAGGATCAAATCGTAAGGCTCCGAGAGCTGTTGGGCCGTGACTACCTTGGGGTGTAACGTCAGATCACCATGTGGACTGAGGATCTGAAGTCCACTGGCCTTGAGCTCGTCCGCGCGGCGAGCGCGAACCAGAAATGTGATGTCACGACCCGCTTCCGCCAATCGGGCGCCGAAATATCCGCCCACCGCACCAGCACCGACAACAAGAATGCGCATCCTTACCCTTTCTTCTCAACGCCAATACCTATGATGAATGGTCTGGGCTCGATTCGGCTGGCGTGGTTGTGAAAAAAGATAGATTCTCAAAGCCGCGTTCGCAATTTACTCGGAGGGTCCAACTTGTTACGGTGGATAGACAGGCGGGTGGCGCAATGCGGCCGGTCCGTCAGCCA
>DASXZC010000462.1:0-5628 GCA_036502165.1 Bryobacteraceae bacterium | reverse complement strand
GTACCTGATTCCCAAACATGGCAAACAAATTCGGCAGAGATATCCTGATTCAAGCGCCCGATCCCGCTGCGGCCGCGCGATTTTACGTCGAGCAACTGGGGTTTGAGATTACGGACGAGTCGCCGTTCATCATCAGCCTTGAGGGTGAAAAGATCAATTTGTATATCGAGCGCGGGCCGGCGCTCGGGCCGGTTCTCGAAGTGAGCGTCAGTGACGTTGAGAAGGCCAAAGCACGCCTGGTTGAGAATGGCTGCAAAATCATCAAGGACGAGCCGAACTTCCCGAGATGCTACGTCCAGGATCCTCAGGGGTTGATTTACAACCTGATCAAAAGCAAATAGCTCTCAGGGCTTGTCGAGCGGTCCCTTGGTGGTGAGGCGAATCTCGAATACGTTCGGCCACAACTTTCCGGTGACGAAGAGACGATTGTGTTCGGCATCGTAGGCAATACCGTTCAGCGTCTTTTCCCGATTGTCCGAGCCGGCCCAAAGGCCGACCAGATTGATCCATCCGAGAACCTTGCCGCTGTCTGGATCGATTCGGGCGATCAGGTCGGTCTGCCACACGTTCGCATATATCTCGCCCTTCACCCATTCGAGCTCATTCACGTTCTTGAGCGGTCCGCCATCGGCAGTGACAATCAGGCGGCCGGTTTCGCGAAGGGTGGTCGGATCGAGGAAGCGTAGCTCGGGCGTGCCGTCGCTCATGATGATTCGCTTGCCGTCCTGCGTGAGGCTCCAACCTTCGCCGGGATATGCAAAAGTCGACTTCGACTCGAAGGAATTGAGGTCGTACACGAAGCCGATTTGCGTCTGATAGGTGAGTTGCACGAGCCGATCGGGTCCCCAGTTCACGATGCCTTCCCCGAAGTATTGGGGCGGCAGCTTGCGCTGCTGGACAATCTCGCCGGTTTCGAGCTTCACCTTGCGAACATATGATTCGCCGACGAGTCCAGTGCTTTCGTAAAGGAAGCCGTCGCGGTAGAACAGTCCTTCGGTGAAAGCCTTGGGGTCGTGCGGATAGGTGTGGACGATCTCGAAATATGCAACAGGAATTCCGCGCGACGAGCTGTCACTTTCGCAGGCGCAGGTAGCCAGCAAAGCGACGGCGAGAGCGATTCGCGTGAGAGGCAAGGTCTGCCGATTGTAGCAACACAACCCGCGTGCAGCCCTGCTCTTGTGGCAAGCTAGGGAGCGATGCAACGTTTACTCTCCGTTCTGCTATTGTGCGGCTCGATGTTCGCCGCGGCTCCTCTGCGGCTCGGGATCGTCGGGCTCGAGCATGGGCACGTCACTGGTTTCCTGAACCGCGGACTGAAAAGGCCCGACGTAAAGCTGGTCGGCGTCGCGGAGGCGAATACTGAAATCGCGGCGCGGTACGTGAAGCAGTTCCACCTCGACCCGGCGATCATCTATTCGTCGATCGAGGAAATGCTCGAGAAAGCCAAGCCTGACGCGGTGGCGACGATGACGAATACATTCGAGCACAAGCACGTCGTCGAGGTCTGCGCGAAGTACGGCGTCCACGTGATGATGGAAAAGCCGCTCGCAGTCAGCAATGAACATGCGCGCGCGATTGCCGAGGCGGCGCGCAAGGGGCACATTCAAGTGCTGGTCAATTACGAGACGACGTGGTACCCGAACAACGCCATCCTGTGGAGCGAGATCAAGGAGAAGAAGTCGCTCGGAGAGATCCGCAAGGCGGTGATCCGAGATGGGCATGAAGGGCCGAAGGAGATCCACGTGCAGCCGGAGTTCTTCGCGTGGCTGACTGATCCCGTGAAGAATGGCGCAGGCGCGCTGTTCGATTTCGGATGCTACGGCGCGAACATCATGACGTGGCTGATGGACAATCAACGTCCGCAGACGGTCACCGCGGTGACGCAGCAGTTGAAGCCGGAGATCTATGCGCACGTCGACGACGATGCGACGATCATCGTCACGTATCCGCGTGCGCAGGCCGTGATCCAGGCGTCATGGAATTGGCCGTATTCGCGGAAGGATCTCGATATTTATGGCCAGACGGGATACATTCAGACGATCGCGGGCAAGGCAGCTCGGGTGCGAATCGGCAAGAGCGAAGAGGAAACGCGAACGGCCGATCCGGTGGCGGCTCCCTACGATGAGCCGTTGTCGTATCTCGGCGCTGTGGTGCGGGGTGAGATCAAGCCGTCGGGGATGACCGGGCTCGACAACAATATGATCGTGACTGAGATTCTCGATGCGGCGCGCAAATCGGCGCAGACAGGGCGAACGATCCGGTTGCAGTAAGGCTACGGTCTCTCGATTGATCGCGGGACGTTGTCTCGAGTCGGACGTGCTGGCGAAGGTCGCATTCGAACTCTTGGAGTCCTCCTACAGAGCATGGAAACGTCGCGATCCGGCTGGTGCGTGGCCGTGCGTGAAAGCGGTGAACGTCTTATCGGCCGACTGGGGCGAGCGACAGCTCCTCGATGATGCCAACCGGGCGGCGTAGAGGGCTCCGACAATCTCCGGATCACCCCAATGAGAGTGCGAGACGAGGAGCATCTCAAGCTCTTCGATCCGGAAAAGCGCTACGCCAGAGAGCGGGCATCATGGCTGAACCGAGATCAGTTCCACATAGTCCAGGGGAGCGCGTTCCGGCGCTCCTGGGATGCATTCGATTTCGATGCGATCGCCTCGGCGGAGGTCGATGGGTCCGATGAGGCGGCGAGTCGATGAGGCGCCGTCGAGCTTGCATGAGGGGAAATGAACGTTGGCGGTCCATTCATCAACGGAATGGCCGGCCATGGAGACCTTCATATATGTGGAGAGTTCGTTCGTAAAGCGGTGAACGTCTCATCGGGGGACTGTGGCTCCTCGATGATGCCGACCAGGCGAATTCCGACGATCTCGGGATGGTCGGTACAGTCCCGCCGAAATGAGAGCGAGAGATGAACAGTATCTCGAGCCTTTCAATCCAGAAGAGCGCTACGTCAGAGAGCGGGCATCATGGACGAACCGGGATCAGCTCTACATAGTCCAGTGGAACCCGTTCGGGTCCGCCGGGGATGCCTTCGATTTCGATGCGATCGCCTCGGCGGAGGTCGATGGTCCGATGAGGCGGCGAGGGGAAATGATCTAGACGATCCATTCATCAACGGATTGACCGGCGATGGGGACCCTTCATGTACGTGGAGAGTTCGGTTATTAAGGCGTTGAACGTCTCTCGGCGACCGGGGTGAGCGGCAACTCCTCGATGATGCCGACCAGGCGGTGTTCAGGGCTCCGACGATCTCGGGATGGTCGATACAGACCCGCGCGAAAAGAGAGCGAGCGATGAAGAGTATCGCAAGGTTTTCGATCCAGAAGAGCGCTACGCCGGAGAGCCCTCCGCCGATACGATCGCCTCGGCGCAGGTCGATGGGTCCCGATGAGGCGGCGAGTCGATGTAGCGCATCGAGAGTATCTCGAGCTCTTCGATCCAGAAGAGGGCTACGCCGGAGAGCGGCGGGCATCATGGATGAACTGGCATCAGTTCAACATAGTCGAGCGGGGCGCGTTCGGGTCCGCCGGGGATGCCTTCGATTTCGATCCGGTCGCCGCGGTGGAGGTCGATGGGCCCGATGAGGCGGCGAGTCGATGAGGCGCCGTCGAGCTTGCGCGAGGGGAAATGATCGTCGGCGATCCACTCGTCGACGGGCTGGCCGGCGATCGAGACTTTGAAGTGCGACACGCCATCGATGCGGTCGAAGTAACGCACTTCGATGATCCGCCATCCTGGATCCCCTGAGTATTCAAAACTCGCGTTGCATTTGTCGCGTGGGCATTCGATCGCGGTGCCTCCGCTGGCGGTTTCCCACGGTTTCGCGGGACTCGGCGTGTATCCGTCGAGCGTCATCGCTTCTGCTTCGATGCGGCCGGGATAGTGACCGGCGCGTCCGGTTGCGTCGGGGATGCCGGTCGTTTTGAGGAACCAACTGACGATCGAATCGCGCCATTCTTCGGCGTGGCCGGCTTGATATTCGAGCTGCGCAAGAACTTCGTCGTAGCGGCGCTCATCGACCATGCCGCGCAGGCGCTTCCACGCGGGGACGTTCTGTTGCGCGGCGGCGGCGCCTTCGTAGTGCGCATCGTAGATGTGTTGGATCACGGTCTTGCCCGAGTGCAACTTGTACGTGTAGGGCACGTGATGCATGAAGAGCAGCAGATCGTCGGGGCAATCCTTCAGAGACTCGTACATGTGCGCGACTTCCGGCGGATATTGGCCGATGTAACCGGTGCCGGTCGCCACCGTTCGATCCATTCCGGAACCGTTTGCATCGGAGCGATGCCATTGGCCCCAGCCGTTGCGTTCGGACGCCTCGACTGACGGGCCATAGTGGGTGCCGGTCATTTCCGTGAGTGTCTGCAGGCCGAGGTTGCCGCTGAAATTTTCGTAATTGTGCCAGGATTCGAGCTGAATTTTCGAGATCGTCTCGATGATGCGGGGCTGATTGCGGAAGGTGAGGCGAGTCCACTCGTCGATGATCTGTTTCGAGGACAGATCGGGATTCCAGGCGAGGCGTCCGTAGCCGTACAGGTTCGCTTGCGACATATTGTTGCCGAACCAGTTGTCGTCGAGGCCGACGTTTGAAACTCCGGCGAAGGCTTGCACAAGCGACTTCAGCGGCGACGGTTTGTTGTCGACGCGCATGTCGAAGTCGAGAGCTTCTTTCCACATGGGCACGAGGAACACGGTGTGACGGCCTTGGCCGAAGTATTCTTGCGTGATTTGCAGCTCGATCGATTTGCGAGTCTTGGGCATTCCGGCGAATAAGGGCGACACAGGCTCGCGGACTTGGAAGTCGATCGGCCCGTGTTTGATTTGCACGATCACGTTGTCGTCGAATTGACCGTCGAGTGGATGCAGATTGTCATATGCGGCGCGGGCGCGGTCGTTCTTGAGATTCCGCCAGTCCATGTGGTGGTCGTAGACGAAGCCGCGGTAGAAGAGGACTCCGCCGTGGCGTTTGGTTGGGCGGGCGATGACGTTGGCGGCGTCGGCGTGGGTGCGGCCGTAGGCGGAAGGTCCGACGCGGCCTTCGGAATCGGCTTTTAAAACGAAGCCGGCGAGGTCGGGGATGGCTGCGTAGATTTCATCTACTTTGTCGGCCCACCATTTGATGACGCGAGGGTCGGCGGGGTCGAAGGTGTCGAGTCCACCGAGGGATTTCGGGGATCCGAAATCGAGGGAGAGCGCCATGCGGACTCCCCAGGGGCGGAAGGCGGCGGCGACGCGTTTCAACTCGGGCAGCATCGGAGTGTCGTAGGCTCTAATGTTCGCGTTGACGTTGTTGATCGAACAGGCGTTGATGCCGACGGAGGCAAGCAGGCGCCCGTATTCATTGACGCGCGTGAGGTCGGCGCGGATCGTGCCATTGTCCCAAAAGATGGAACGTCCACCGTAGCCGCGCTCGATCGTGCCGTCGAGATTGTCCCAGTGATTGACCCAGCGGATGGGTTCGTGAGGGGATTGTTCGATGTTGAGGTTGGCTAAAGGCTCGCCGGCGGCGATCATCCGAAGGAGAGTGAATGTGCCGTAGAGGGTCCCGTTGAGATCGGCGCCGGCGATGATGATGTCCTTGCCGATCGTGCGGATGCGGAAGGCTTCGGGTTTAAGAGGCGC
>DASXZC010000461.1:0-5367 GCA_036502165.1 Bryobacteraceae bacterium | reverse complement strand
GCGGGTTTCATCGGCACGATCATATCGCAATTCGACCCACCGCCCCCGGACTTCTACTGAATCGCCGGACTGCTTCGATCCGCGGCCGTCTGCTCGTTGTGGCGAATCACGAGCGAATCATCGGTGAAGTAGCTGCTGTCTCCGGATTTGCCATGACGCTCCGGGTTCGCGCTGATGCTGAAAGTATCCGCATTGCCTGAGATCTCGAACAGGTAACCGCCGAGCTTGCCCGACGCCAGATGATCCGGAATGAGATTCGCCCCGGCCGGCGACAGCTCCTGCAGCGACGCCGCATATTTCCGGTTCATCGCGTAGTACTGCGTCTCCGCCTTGATCAACGTCTGGACATGCGCCAATGCCGCCGTCTCCCGTGCGTGTTTCAGAACGGTGTTGTAGCTCACGGAAGCAATCGCCACGATCGCCGAGATAATTGCGATCACGATCAGCAGTTCGATCAGCGAAAATCCACGCTTGCCGCGTCCCCTGTGTGCATCGTCCATACACAAACACTGACGCCGCGATCCGCTCGAGCGTTGATGACTTTGTCAACGTTCGTGAGGCGCTGTTTTCACTAACCCCGAACCCACGCGCTGATGCCGGATCTCCCGCGTCGGCGTGTTCGGCCGCGCCTCGCCCCCGTGATGCTTCGCTCTTTGAATGAGCGCGCGGCTGCCGAGCGACGTGATCCCCACGATCGCCGCCAGAATGACGCCGACCACGATCACTTCCACGATCCACGAGAGTCCACCGTTGCGTTCCATACACCCGGAATGACGAACTCGCTTGTCGAAAAGTTGAACCTTGCTACGATTGAATGTTCATCCAGATGCTCACCAGCACCGGCCCCCTTTCGAACCTCCTGGTCGTCGATTTCACACGCGCCGTCGCCGGACCTCTGTGCACCCAACTGCTCGCCGATCGCGGCGCCCGCGTTATCAAAATCGAGGATCCCGGTTCCGGTGACGAATGCCGCCACTGGGGGCCCGTATTTAAAGGAGGCGAGAGCGCCTATCACATGGCGCTCAACCGCAATAAGGAATCGGTGACGCTCGACCTGAAGAGCGACCTCGGCCGCCGCGCCGTCGACAAGCTGATCTCGAAGGCGGATGTAGTCGTCGAGAACTTCCGCGTCGGCATCGCCGACCGCCTCGGCTTCGGATGGGATGCCGCCTCCGCGCTCAACCCTCGCCTGATCTACGCATCCATCTCCGGATTCCGCCGCGATTCCGACGAAAGCGTCCGCCCCGGTTACGACCTGATCGCCCAGGCCATGAGCGGACTCATGTACTCGAACCGCCAACCCAACGGCGATCCCTTCCGTGTCGTTTATCCGGTGACCGATATCACGACCGGAATGTACGCGAGCCACGCGATCCTCACGGCGCTCTACGACCGCGAGCACACCGGCCAAGGCCGCCGCGTCCGGGTATCTCTTGTGGAATCCCTCATGTCGACCCTATGCTCGATCACCCCAATGCAATTGATCTCCGGCGAAGAGCCTGCCATGGGAGCCGCGATCGTGCCCTACCAGATGTTCCGCGCAAGCGACGGCCCGCTGGTAGCAGGGACGCCCAACGAGCGGATCTGGATTCGTTTCGCCGAAGCACTCGACCGTCAGGACTGGTTCGACGACCCCAGATTCGCGACCAACAAGTCCCGCTGCGCGCACAAGGAATTTGTAGTGGCCGAAATCCAAACCACGATCGGCCGCCTGACCCGCGCGGATGTTCTGGACCGCCTCGCCCGCTTCGACGTGCCGTCAGGCCCGATTCTGACGATCACCGAAGCCAATGAATCCGGCCGCATGAAGACGATCGACATCGATCATCCGACCGCCGGACGGATCCGCGTTCCCGGCAATCCAATCGAAGGCTTCGGCCCGCCTTGCAACAAACCCGCCGCATTATTAGGTGAACATACAGAGCGCGTCCTGGCTGAGCTCGGCCTCAATCAGGACGAAAAGCTCACTTAATGCAGTGCGTCACACGGATCAAATGCTGGAGCATTTTCACAATTACCGTAAAGTGCGCTTCGGAGCCACGACCGAAGGGAGTGGTCCGCCGCCTGTAAACACAAAGAATCCAAGAGACAAAAGCGGAAAATCGGCCCGGTCGAGCTGTTAGGAATACCCGCCGACTCGTGAACTACATCTTCTGGATCACAACGCCGCCGTTGTTCGTCTTGAGCTGAATCGACGGCCCGCCGCCGCCAATCGTGAAATCGACGATCCTGGGCCGCCGCTCGCCATTCACTGCAACCGGCATCGCGAAGTCGGACTCGATCGATCCATGGCCCGTCTCGCCGTGGACCTGCGCCGAGAAGTTCGATGGCAGCGAAAGATGGATCCCGCCGTTGTATGACTCGAGTTGGATCCGCGAAGTCTCGCTCAGCACCTCCGCCACATTGACTCCGCCATTATGCGTGGTGCCCACCAATTCTCCCGCAACCCGCGCGACGGAGATCCCGCCGTTGTGAGTCGCCAGGTCCAGGCGTCCACGGATGTCCGAAACGCTGAGTCCACCGTTGTGCGCCATCATTTTGAGGTCTGTATTGTAAGGCGCGAAGACTTCCCAGCTCACGGACCAACGCCGATTATCATCCGTCTCCGGTCCCGTCGCACGCAGCATTCCGCCGCTGGTCTCGGCGCGTACTTGCCCGGCCAGAAGTGACGCGTCGGATTCCGTCGCCGCCCAGGTCTCAATTTTCGCGCGAACCAGCATCTGATTTTGCGACCAACCCTTTACCGTAACGCCGCCGTTGTGTCCCGCATCGATCGAAAGGGCTCCAGACGAGCCGAGTGTCTGTTCCGAGACGTTGCACGAATGGACGAGGCCATCGTTGGAATTGTCCTGGCAGGTCATGGTTTTCTCACGGTTGTCATGCATCTGGGCCGAAAGCGAGAGTGTGAAGAGGAGCGGCAGGCACGATCTCATGATGGGTTTCATGCCGGTAGTACGAATCCACGGGAAGAAAGTTACGCAAAAATGCGAACTCAATTCCTGGACAGTGTCTCGATGCGGTCAATCACCACCACTTCCACGGAGCCCCTTCGCAGTTCGAGTCCTAGGCCGAGTTGCTCCATCCATGCAGTGACCAGGCTATAAACAGTGGTCCGCTTCCGGATATGACCGCAACAAGAGATTTTGGCAAGCTCTGGTCGGAAAACGCGCCACCCGTAGAAAGATCCCGCCGCAGCCCTAACCGCCGGCCTGCCAGGAATACCGGCGATCCGGGCCGAGTGAGAATGGACGTGCATGTAGCTGTAGAGGTGCGCAACTCAGTCACGCGTGCCCTCGCCCCAACAGATGACCACCGTAGGCCAAACCCGCGCCGAACACGCACAATCCGACCGGCAGAAGCCACCGGTAATAAAAAGTATTGATCACTGCATCACCGGGATGAGTTGGATCGTACAGCACTGGAACCACGTCTCCGACACTCCATCTAGGTGGTGCCGAGCCAACGCTGCTCACGAAGCAATAAGGCCGGCCATCCCGAGCCATGAATTCCACTTCCGGAACATAGTCTGCTGAATCCGAGTCCGCGCGCAACTGATTTGCGGCGACCTTACCGGTTGTTGGAACCCAGCCGATTGTTGAAATCCACGCCCACGCACCGAAGGCCACGCCACACAATGCGAAAACGGCGCCTGGTGCCAGGAACAGACCATGCATCGTCAGGCGGCCTTGCATATGAGACTGAGTCTAATACATGGGCCGGTCATAGGAAGGCCGGTCGGGCCACCAACATTCCTCTTCAGGGCCCAACTCAGTCCAGCAGGCCGTTTTCAAAAAGCTGCAAACGCAGTCTCATTCGTTTGCTGTCGTTCAAGGCGAGCACATTCACCGTTGCCCGTCCAACGGGCGAGAGACCCTCGACCAACGGACCGTTCCACCGAAAATGGTCCTACCAATTATCTCGGCGCGGATGGAAGAGTATAGTGATCTCTCCGGTCGCAGGGTCAATCCCAGCAAGATTTGGCCCCTTTTTTCGATTACAAAAATGGGTAGTGGGTCGGTTTTTGCCGCCCCTTTTGTCCGCCTAGCCGTCCCAGCGGGTATGGTTCGGCTAGAGAGCCGTTAAGCGACAGTCACCGTCTGTTTTCCCTCGGGTGTAATCTCGTAGCAAATAGACTTAGGTGGCATGCCCGGTTTCTCTGCCAAATGCTTGCGCCGCAAATAGCCCTCCTGAACGAGCCGCTCGGCGGCTCGCTTCCGAACTTCGTCGTTATCGTCTGGGCAGTAGCTCGTGGTAAGGGCTCGTCGAAGAATATCCAGGTTTAGATCGTCCATAGTTTATTGTCGCTCAGCGCCACTGCGCGGCGCTCTTTCAAACTGACCCACTACCCAAAAATGGCAAGCCAAGGCCAAGTTGTCGAGGTTGTCGGCAGCAAGGTGTTGCCGGGCGACAATGTGCTCGACGTGGTGAGCAAATTCGGAGTATTCTTGCCGAAGTCGGCAGTACTCACAGCGATCACCAGCTCGCCTGCGCACGCTCTCGCGAACGGACTCCGGCCTCACGCGGCCAAAAGGTGCCGCGCTTTTAATTTCAGAATCGTGATTAAGTCCGCGCCGTCGATCAAGGCTTCATATTCAGAATCTTCTTCGGGCATAAGTTCTCCGTCGTTGGCGCGCTTCGCCAGGTAGCCGATACGCGCCTCCACTTCAGGCGAGATTCGAAACTCAACAATTTGGCGCAAAGCGGATGGGTCCAGCGAAGAGGCCAGAGGGTCTAGGAGGCCGTCCAGAGCGACGATACTCATAATCCCAACGTTAGCACCATCGAGTGCTGCCGGCCATGCGATGTCGTTGCCCCCGGCGATTTGACGGCGACCACTTCCCGAAGAGCCGCATTGGGCTCCATCCCTGGCTATGATCCCTCGCGGAACGTGGGTAGCAACACGGCTCCAGTCGAATGTCAGGCGATACGGAAAATGTTCTGGCGCGGTCCGAAGGGCGTCTCCGTCCGAGTCGCCGACGATTCGGACGGAGCGGCCGTAAACACCTAGCCGTCAGCGAAGATTTTTTCGTTGGCGGCCACTCCTCGTCGCGCGTTCCCCGGCAGATTGAAACGCGGCAGCCCAACTTCCATCATCCAGGAACGCAATGGATCGAGCGGGCAACGATGCCTACCGACAGCTTCGGAAGCCGTCTATATTTCGTCTGGTGTCATACGCTACAAATATGCTACAAGAGATACTATAAATCTACTATTGCGGTGAAGCAGTGAAGCGACGTTGGAGGCATGTAGCTCCAGGGTGACGGGCCCTCGCTCCCTTTGTGTTAAACGTCAGCTAGAGCGCAGTTGTCCCTTTTTCGCCGTGGTTTGCGCTCTATAAGATTAAAGCGATCCATCTCCTGGAGAAAC
>DASXZC010000460.1:0-7683 GCA_036502165.1 Bryobacteraceae bacterium | reverse complement strand
CCGGTCTTCGTGCGGGCATTGACGTTCGCGTGTTTGTCGAGCAGCAGCCGCGCCGCATCGCCTTCGAACTGCGTCGCCGCCAGAATCAACGCCGTCTCGCCTTTTTCATTCGCCGCGTTCACGTCCGCGCGATGTTCGAGCAGAAACCAGCCATTCCTTCGCGGCCACTGGCGCGTAAAAAATCGCGCCGCATATAACAATGCTGTATTTCCCTCGTCGTCACGCGCATTCGGATCCGCCCCTTTTTCGATCAGCAGAGGCAACGCCGGATTTCCCTCCCGCGCCATCAACATCAGCGCCGTCACTCCGTGGACGTTCTTCCGGCTCACATCCGCACCCTTCGCGACAAGCCGCGGAATGAGTGCCTTCTTGTCCTCATCCCAGCTATACTTCGATCCCGCCGCCCGCATGAGAACGGTGTTTCCCTCGCGATCCTCCGCATTCGGATCCGCGCCGCGATCGAGCAGCGCCTGCACAGTCTCTGGCTGATACCGCTCAGCCGCGACGAGTAGCGCCGTGTCTCCATCGGCGCCGCGTAGATTCACCGCCGCGCCGCGGGCCAGCAACAGAGTCGCCTTCTTCCCCGAATACTCGTCACGCGCCGCGATCATCAACAAAGTATGGCCCGTAGTGATCTCGTGGAAATTCGGATCTGCGCCCTGATCGAGCAGCTTCGTCGCCTCGATCAGATCCCCGCTCTCGATGGCCCGCAGCAACGCATGATTGCGAGCGGTTTGCAGGAACGCCGCCATATTTTTGATGCGGGTGCCGCTCGCGATCAGCATTTGCGCGCGCTCCAGATATCCGGCCTGTGCCGCAAGATCCGCCGCCGTGTTGCCCTGATCGTCGAGCGCATTCGGATTCGCACCCTTCGCGATCAACAGCTTCATCATCTTTGCGGATTGTTCATCCCAGCGGACCGTGGCCGCGACCATCAAGGCAGTCTTGCCGTGCTCATCGCGCGCGTTGACATCGGCGCCCTTCGCGATCAATACAGGAAGCCGATCGTCCTTTCCCAATCGGGCGGCCAGCATCAATCCCGATCGTCCGTCGTTCAAACGCGCATTGACGTTCGCGCCTTTCGCGATTAGAAATTCGACCAGCGCCGGCTGATTCGCCCACAAATCCAGGACTTTCAACAACGGCGTCCACCCCGCATCGTCATGCGCATTGACGTCCGCGCCGCGCGCGATGAGTAGTTGCGCGAGCGAGTCATCCGCGCCGATGACGCGATACTCCGACGCGGATCCTCCCATCGCAAGCAAGAGTGCCGTGCGGCCCTTTGGATCCCGCGCGTTCACCTCCGCGCCTTTGTCGAGAAGTGCCTTCGCCACGCCCACGTAATCCGGCAGGATCTTGCGATTGATATCGAGCGACGACCGTTCATGCGCGGACGCGACACGCATGAGCGGCGTGAGTCCTTCCTGGTCACGGACTTTCGGATCGGAACCGCGGGCCAGCAGCATGCGAACCATCGCGACGTCGCCATCGAGCGCCGCGCGGCAGAGCGGCTGATCCGGCTCGACGGGCTGAGCCGCGGCGATCGCGGTCAGGATCACGGCTGAAAGAAGCACGCGGCTCATTCGCCTCGATCCTACCGCATCGGATTGTTGAGTGAGAGAGTAAATTCAGATGATGGCGACGACCGATCGCAAGCGCGAACTCAACAATGGCGTGATAGTTGAGATCGAGATCGCGCGAGCCGAACACGAATTGGTAAAGACCAAGCTGAACATGCTGCTCGCAAGGTCAATCCCTGACGGATTAGTGGTCGCCCCCGAGGCTGAAAATCGCTTGAGCGACCGCACCACTCGAATTCCTGATCTCGCGATTTGGAAAGAAGCCGACTTGGAGCGAATGGATCCCGCGCGCACGATCGTCGGCGGCCCGCTGATCGCAATCGAAATCATCTCATCGGAGACCGCCGAAGATCTCGATGAAAAGATCCTGCAATACTTCGCCGCCGGAACCCAGGCGGTCTGGGCGATCTATCCCAAAACTCGCACCGTTGTGATTGAACGCCCCGACGGCGCCATTCGCCTCGGCGTCCACGACTCGCTCCAGGACTCCGGCCTGTTACCTGGCTTCGAAATCCCGGTGGCCGCCATCTTCGCGCTGCTTCGCCCCGCTACTCCTTCGCGCCCTTGATCCAATCGAGGATCGTCGTATACTCCGGCGAATCTTTCGTGAACCGGACTCCACCGCCGTGCGCCAGCGTCCCTGCCAAGCCTTCGGTATCCGAACTCGACGTCGGCTTCCGCAGCAGCAGACTGTTCTCCGGATGCGCCGGATCCACAACCTTCAACGCAGTTTCATAATTCGCGCGGAAGATCGCGTGCGAATCGTGGCACTGGACGCACGCATAGCCGTCCTTGCCCTTGCGCTCGAGGATCGGCTGCACATAGCCGCGGAAAAACGCAAGGTCCAGTTTGATCGTCGGCTTCTCGACGACTGCCGAAACCGCTCCCTTCGAGGATGCCGGCTTCGGCGGATGCAAAGCGAGTTCGACTTCGTTCTCCTGCGGCATTGCCTCGACTTTCAACATCGCTAAGCTGACCTCCGGCCCGGTCGGCCCAGCAGCTTTGTTAACCGCGCCAAAGTTCGTATGGCGGATCAGCAGCACCGCCTGCGCGGCCAGATGCTTCATCTCCGGATCCTTCGAGTCCATCAGCTTCGTAATCGGATGCGCCAACCGCTCGGCGCTCGGCCCGAAGAACGCGATCTGTTCGATGTCGTTCCCGATGCGGTTGTAGAGCGGCGGTACAGGCTTGCTCAAATCCGCGCTCAAGTCGTAGACATCGGAACGCCGCAACGGGAACTCAGTGAGGAACCGCAGCAATTCTTTCTTCTCCCGATCCGGCGCCTTGGAATCGAGCAGTGCTGCGAACTTGTCCGCCAGCCGAGCCTCGATCGCCAGCCGACCTTGAATTGCGCGCTCGCGATCCTCAGGCTGGCCCAGCAGCGGCACCCAGTTGTTGTACAAATACCGGATGTTCTCGTCGGCGAGATTGTAGACGGCATCGTGCAGATTGCTCCGGATCCACGGCGTCTGCGGACGTCCCAGCCGCGCGAGCAGCAAGTCCTCGATGCGCCCCTTGACCGCCGGTTCCGGAGTCCAGAACCAGAACTGCCACATCCCCTTGATGCCCATCATCTGCACCATCGTTGAAGGATCGTCGAGCAGCTTCGCCAGCGGCGCTACGAACTCCGGACGGTGCCCTAAGGCCGAGAAATGCTGTGAAAATACGCGCGCCGCGCCCCAACGGGCACGATCGTTCGTCGAAGAAAGCGCCGTAACCAAGTCCGATGCCGGAGTATCCGGATGCCGGCTGTACGACTGCCGCACCGCCCACGCCGCCGTACGCTCGACCATCTTGCTCGGATCTGCGAGCAACGCCACCAGCACTGGATCCCGATCCCCCAGCCGCCCTAACGCCTCCGCCGCGGCTTGCCGGATCAGCGCGTCGTTCGACTTCGCCGCCACCTCGCGGATCTTCTCGATCGTCGCCGGCGAGGGACGATCCCACACCTGATCCAACTGCTCGAGCAGCCGCACAGGATCGTTCGAAAACTCGCCCACCGGCTTCGAATTCCACGTCGCATGCAACGCCGGTCCATTCGGATAATAAGCGGCCAAACCCATCACTGCGTACTGCGTCTCGCGGAACGGCGTGCGGAAATTCTCGAACGATTGCAGCGGATCGAGCCATCCTCCGAACGCCTGCTGCCGCCCGAGCATGTACGCAACGGCCTTCGCCACGTGCGGATCGGAAACCGGAACCCCAGCCTCATGCAGAGCCCACAGCACCTGCCCCGTTTGGAATTCAACCTCCGGCTGCTTCGGATCGAATTTGTATGACCACTGCCCATCCTCGCGCTGCAATGAAAACAGCCGATCGACGTTCTTCGCGATGATCTCGTGATACTTCTGCCGGTCCATATCCGACAAAGCCAGTGTCTGATAACACAGGTCGGTGACATTGGTCACATCGCCCTTCGCGACCATGTCGGGCAGCTTCGGATCGTGCGTCTCGGTCCACGCGTACCATGCGACTTCGTGCGCGCTGACGAGCGGAATGTTGCCGTTCGTCTCATCCGCCGGCAGCTTGTCGCGGCCCGAATAATAGAGCTTCAAATACTGCGCGATCCCCTCGTGAAAGCCCGGCCGCCGCTCGCCGGTGACTTCCGTCTCGAACAAATCCATGAGGTGCCCCATGCGCCCCAGCACGTTCGCCGGCGCGGAGATCATCCGCGACCACACCGCTCCCTGCTGCTCAAATCCGTAAAACGGCCGCGGATTGTTGTAGAACCGTTCCGATAGGAACTCGAGCTCCTCACGCTGCACCACCGGATATCCATCGCGCGCCGCATACAACTGCGCCCGCTGCGGGAAGTGCGTCGTGTGGCAGCCCACGCAAAGCGACGTCTCCTGATGCGGCGTCGAAATTCGATCGAGGATCCCGCCCCGCCGCGGCGTGTTCGCGTGCCATGAATCGCCCGCCGCCAGAATGTAATCGACACCCGTACGCACCGCCAGCTTGGGATCCGTATACGGCGGCGGATCGTACACGCGCGTGACCAGCTTGTATTCCGGATGATTCGCGCGCACCGAGATGTAATACGTTCCCGGATCTTTGAGGATCCTCGGCGTGAATTTGTTCCCGTGCAGCGCCTGCACTTCGTGCGAGTCCGACACAGGGTCCGAACCAGTCAGAAATTCGACGAGCTTCCCATCGGCCACCCGATAGACGCTGACGTTCACCGGAACCTGATCGCGTTCCATGAGCTCGATTTGAAAGAACACGAGCTTCGACGCGCCGTTGAAATCGAACTTGTACCAGTCGGTCCGCACCGGCTCGTCAACGACCGCAGCCCGCGGAGTCCCCGGCAGCGGAATGTACTCGGCATCATCTCCATACGCGAACTCGGTCGCGCCGAGCTTAACCGCCTGCGCATCCTGCCAGCGATGGTTCGGCGAACTCTTGACTTCGTTCGTCGACGGCCAGCGATTCACCTCGAGCCGGTAAGTACCGCGCGCGGCAACCGCTTTCACGTCGACGACCGCCAGCGCCGCTTTCGCCGTGTGGAATTGCGCATAGAAATCGGCATCCCCGGCATGCAGCGTTTTCTGCACGAGCACTTCTCCAGCCTGCCGCACGGAGACCTCGACGCGCGCACCCGGCCCCATTCCAGTCAACGAGTCAAGTGAATAGAGGATGCTGTATTGGCCGCCCGCGGCGATTCCCGATAACGGAACCGTCAACGATCCGACGGCCCCCGCACGGGTCGCCACCACTGGTAATTGCTGAGAAAAAACGAGAACGGACGCGATCACGAATCCAACGGACAGTTTGCAACGCATGGGAAAGTTCGGAACTCCAATTAAAGCAGATGCCTCCGGTCGCGGCAAAGTTGGCCCACGTGGACAAACATTTGCCGATACAATGAGCATCTATACAATTATCTCGCTACGCGGCGCCTGAAAAAGCGCCCGCTCATGCCCTGTTTGTCATGTTTGAAGCGCCCAACATCACCGAAAGCCAGGCGGTGTCCGAGTTTCTCGCGAACCGCGGTGAAGAGGCGTTCGCGGCGATGTTCGAGATTCTCTACCCGAAAATTCTCCGCTATTTCATCGTACGCGGTGCGGACTTGAGCGTGGCCGAAGAACTCGCGCAGGACGTTCTCACCACGGTCTATCGCCAGTCCGCCTCGCTGCGCGACCGGCAGATGTTCTTCGGCTGGCTGTTCCGCATCGCGCGCAATCAACTGCTGCAGTACGTCCGCAAACATCACCGCAAAGATTCCGAAACCGTCGCCATCGACGATCTGGACGTCCACCTCGCCGGGCGCATCCGCACCGGTGACGCCTCCGGACTTTCGATCCGCGACTGGCTGTCTCCGCTCGAACCGCAAGAGCGTCAGATCATGATGCTGCGCTATGTGGACGAACTCGGATATCAGGAAATCGCTACCGCATTGAACATGCCCCTGGGCACCATCAAATGGAAAATCTTCCAGGCGAAAGGGAAGCTGCGTGAGAGCCTCAAGCCCGCTGCAAGAGAGTACGCATGAAACACCCGATCAGTGATTCAGACTGGATCGCCTACCTCGAGGACGGCGCGCTGCCGGACTCGGAACGCAAGAGGATTGAGCGGCACCTGCACTCCTGCGACGCCTGCCGCGAGACCGCTGAGCTGATGCGCGCCGTTGACGATGCCCTTGTCTCGGCAGGCGCGAGCCTGCGCTCGGCCGTGCCCGTGACTCCGGCCGCGATCGCCATCGCCCGCCAGAAAACGCTCGCCCGTCTTGGTGCGGATTTGCCGCTTCGCCTCGGAAATTTGTATTGGCTGCTCGTGCCGATGTGCGGCAACGAGACGTCCGCGCGTGCGATCCTCATCGCGTCGAACCGCGTCTCCGCCGATTCCCCTTGGCGTCTCGAAGAACGCCTCTGGCCCGGCTTCGTCCGCCATCTGCGGACGATCGTCGCCACACTTTGCGGCGAGCCCGCCGCGCAACTGGTTTGGGAACGCGGGATGAGCCTGCACCAACAGGAAGCCGCATGAAACTGGTCGCTCCTCGTTGGCTGTATTGCGGAATGATCGCCTTTCTCGCGGCGGCAATCTCCGCACACTACCTGTTCGGATCTCCAGTTGCCGCCATCTGGATCAGCTTCGCAAGCCGCGAAGCCGCCTACGCATGGGGCACGTGTCTGTGCCTGCTCGTCGCCGCCGAATACAAACGCCAACCTCTCCTGCGGATGGCCTGGCTACTGCTGGCCGCCAATGGACTCGTGTCGATCGTCCGCCACGTCCTCGAATCGCGGACGCTCGAGCAATGGCCGCCAGTTCACCTGTGGCGGCACGCGACCATCACGCTCGCGCTGCTGTTGCTGCTCGGCGGCATTTGGGCCATGGCGCAGGCGTTCGTCAAAGCCGGCCTCGGCTTCCGTATCCACCGCACGGACGGCATCGCCGTCGCCATGATCTTCGGCGTGCTGTGCGTGATTCTCGTCTTCCGCGATCAGTTGTCGGAAGCCAGCATGCCGTTGCCCGGCCCGCGGGTTTTACAGATCTCGAGCCAGGTCGTGATCGCCCTCGCCGCGGCCTTTTCGGTCGCGCTCCATCGCATCATCGTCGATATGGGAGGCGGAAAACTTGCCATTTCGATGCGATTCCTGGTCGCGCACATCCTCGGCCGAGTCCTGCTCGTCCTGCTTTCACAAACGTTCAAGTCCCAGTTGGCGTTCAGTGCCGACACCGAGTTCGCATTTACTCTTGGCTTCGATGTGATGACCTGGGTCTTCGCGCTAGCCGCCGCCTACCGCGCCACGATGTTCGCCGCCGCCCTCCAACAAGCTCCGCCCAGACCCGACCAGATCCTCGCCCTCCAACTCGACCAGAGGTGGGCACGGGAAGTCTCGGAAAAATTGTAGGGGCCACAAACAAAATCTCCGGCCCCTGACATCTGTAAGGCAAGCAGTCTTCCCAGGTCAGGAGTGTTCCAATGAAACATAGAGTGCGAGCCTCGAAGCTCACATTGTTCTCTCTTCTTTTGGCTCTCGTCTTTTTCAGCAGTGCCGCGAGCGCCCAGGTCCTCTACGGATCTCTCACCGGATCGGTCACCGACGCGAGCGCCGCCGCCGTTGTCGGAGCTAAGGTCGAAACCCTCAACGTGAACACCGGT
>DASXZC010000459.1:0-5822 GCA_036502165.1 Bryobacteraceae bacterium | reverse complement strand
GAAGGAGCGTGTCCTCGAGATGATCCGCGGCATCGTCGCGAGCTACATCGACATTCGTTGCCTTGAAAAAGCGCATCCGAGCAATTGGGATTTGCAGGGCATGCAGTCGGATGTGCTGACGCAGTTCGGCGTCCGCATCGATCCCGTGGCCCTCTCGGAACTCAGTCGTGAGCAGGTCGAAGAGACCGTGACCGAGCAGCTCAACAAGCGTTACGACGAGAAAGAGTTGATGGTCGGCCCCGAGTTGATGCGCCACATGGAACGCATCGTGATGCTGCAAGTGATCGACAACCAGTGGAAAGACCACCTGTTGTCGATGGACCATTTGAAGGAAGGCATCCAGCTCCGCGGGTACGGACAAAAAGATCCGCTCATCGAATATAAGAAGGAGTCCTTCCAACTCTTCCAGGACATGATGGATCGCATCGAGGATGAGACGATCCGCTACCTGTTCTTCCTGCAGCGCGAAGACAGCGGCACGCCTCCCGAGGGGCCGTATCCGGAAGTCGACGAGCCGGAAGAGGAAGAAGAAGAGGGGCCCGGCATCGCGGAAGCGGTCGCCGTCAGTTCCGAACGCCAGCGGGAAGCCCAATCCGCGGTACAGGATTTCACTCGAAACGTCCATCGGAAAAAGGAAAAGGAAATGTCCGAGCTGCAAATGGCGGGCTCGGGCACTCCGGCTCCCAAGGCCCAGGTCATCGCCGGACCCAAGGTCGGGCGCAACGATCCATGTCCTTGCGGCAGCGGAAAGAAATACAAGAAATGCCACGGTGCTTGAAATTCGCAATTCTGATCGGATTCGCCTCCGCAACATGGTCTGTGGCGGCGATTTTTCCCGAAAACTGGGGCGATGCAAAACTGACCGGTAAGCCGGCGATCGTTACGTTGACCGACCGCCCGTTAGCGGAAGAACTGGGATTCGAAGCCGGCGAACGCGCCGATTTTACGGGTCCGATGGGGAAATTCGCGATCGAAGCTCATCGATTCAAGGATCCTACGTCCGCTCTTTCCTACTACTTCGCGTCCCGTCCCACGGGATTTGGCAAGGCCCCGGACGCCTTTGTGAAAACCGAGCCGCTCGCCCTATCCATCCCCGGAGGCCTGTTTTGGGCGCACGGGAACTACGTTTTCAATGAGCAAGGCTGGACTCCCGCCGCTTCCGATCTCAAAGTACTTTACGCTGCTTTGGCCAAATTCGACCAATCCTCGCTCCCCGTCCTGCCCGGATATTTGCCCCAGGAAGGCCGCTTGGCCGGTTCCGAGAGGTATGTGATCGGCCCGGCCACTTTGGAGCGCTACGAGGGCAGGATTGGCGCGGCAACGGCCGCTTTCAGCATGGGCGCGGAGGCTGTTGTGGCCGATTACGGCAACGCCGGTAGATTAAGTATTTTTAATTATCCGACCCATGACATCGCCCGCCAGCGCGTCGACGAGTTCCGCAAAGCCGAGGGATCGGTGGTAAAACGGAGCGGTCCGCTGGTGGCCGTGATGATGGGATCCGGCGACCCGAACGGCGCCGAGCGCATTCTGGCTAAAGTGAACTACCAGGCGTCACTTACGTGGAATGAGCCCGACCCGAACCTGGTCGTCAAGAACACCGGCAAAATGTTGCTCTCGATCGTCGAACTCGCCGGTCTGATCGGCGCCCTGGCGGTGGGCACGGGCATCATGTTTGGTCTGCTCCGCTACCTGCGCAGGCGCTACAGCCCCAACGATGTCGACGAGTCCATGATCACCCTCGACCTCAGCAAATGAGTGGAAACAATAAGGCTCTATATTTCTGTTAGTTAGAGTCCAGTGAGCGACGCGCCGGAGGCCGATTTCCTCAGCCGCGCCGCTCTGCAAGGAAAAACCAGAATCGCTGGAACCTGTTTGGACTCAAGCGGTTTCGGGCGGAACAAGATTCTGCTTGACGCAAGGCCACAAGAAGCCCTAAGATCCAATCACAACGGTTTTAACGGTTGTGTTCCGTTGATGCCGATTCTCCCATGAACATCGACCCTGGGTCACCGCAGGGTATGTCAAAAAGCTCACCTCCCCTAACAGAGGCTGAGCTTTTTGTTTTAGCGCCTCTTCGGACTCCACCTGAGAAATAATTGCCGGTAATCTTTACTCGAATGTGCCCGAAATTTGGCGCTGCTCGGGCTAAACTCCGCAAGGAAAGCGCGTCGAGTTGGGTTCCGAATTGCTAGGCCGTTGGAACAGTACCAAGTACCAACTAGACTGAAAAGCAGCGCTCGTCCCGCGCCAGCTCTTTTGTGATCGCGCTCGTCCGCGTGAAAACAAGCTGAATTTCAAATTGTATTTGTTTTATTTCCCGCCCGAACGGCGTCTGAGCCGAAAACAGGAGGAGGACCGCTTTGCATTTGAATCGAACAATCCTTGCCAGCGCGGGGATCTGGGCCGCCGCTGCATGGGCCAGTTCCGGCTCGCCATCTTTGACCGTGACTCCCGCATCGAGGACCCTCCATGCGCTCGCGTCCTATCAATTGACCGTCACAACCGCGAACATCGACAGCCCCACAATCGTGTGGACCGCCAATGGAATTCCTGGCGGCGACGAAGTCAACGGAACCATCACCGCTGATGGACTCTACACCGCTCCCGCAGCCGTTCCTCCTGTGAACCCGGTGATCGTGACAGCAGTCCTGATGGTCTCGACCGATCCCGCGAGTACGACCAATCCCACGAAGACCGTGAACTTCACGATCACAAATCCGATACCGGCAATTGCAAGCGTCACTCCCGGACGTATCACGACCGGCCCATTCGCGCTGACCGTCACCGGCCAGGGATTCATCAACGGCACGACCGCGACTTTCAACGGCAACGCGCTCATGGTCGAGGCCGTCACGCCAAGCACGATCACGCTCTCCGGAACCGCGGCCGTGACCGACATCGGCACAGGACTTCTCACGCTCACGAATCCGGATCCCGGCCATTCGACCTCAGCCCCGGTCGAAGTCGTCGTCTCATCGACGCTCGCCCCTCTGCTGTCGACCATCGACGCCTCGCGATTCCTCAACTACGCGACGTTCGGGCCGACTCGCGCGTCGGTCGATGAACTTCAATCGCTGGGCTACAAGGCCTGGTTGAAGAATCAGTTTGCGGAAACGCCATCTGATTACCCGGCGATCCTCGACAACCTCGATCTCGACTGGGCGCAAGCGCAATTCTTCGTGAACGCCATGACCGGCCCCGATCAACTGCGCCAACGGATGGCATTCGCCCTGCATCAGATCTTCGTCGTCTCCGGCGTGAAGGTCGACTACTCACCTTCTTATATGTCCTATTTGAGGACGCTGCAAGCGGACGCCTTCGTGAACTTCCGCCAGTTGATGGAAGACGTCGCCCTGAATCCCGGCATGGGTGAATTCCTCGACATGGTCAACAACGATCAGACGGATCCCTCGACCGGCGCATCTCCCAATGAGAACTTCGCACGCGAGCTCATGCAGTTGTTCACCCTCGGGCTTACGCAGTTGAACCCCGATGGAACACCGATGCTCGACACGAATGGCATTCCCTTGCAGACGTATTCGGAATCAGACATTGGCGAATTCGCCCGCGTTTACACGGGTTGGACGTACGCGCCCGTCCTCGGAGCCACGACCAAAGGACACAATCAGCCCAACTACACCGGCCCCATGGTCGCCTATGAACCGAACCACGATGAAGGCGCAAAGAATCTCCTGAACGGCGTCGTGCTGCCCGCCGGCAACACCGCCCAGCAGGATCTCGACGGCGCGCTCGACAACATTTTCAATCATCCGAACGTCGGACCGTTCATCGCTTCGAACCTGATCCAGCACTTCGTGACCAGCAATCCGAGCCCCGCCTATGTCGGACGCGTCGCCGCGGCGTTCAACAATACGAACGGAGTGCGCGGCGACCTTGCTGCCGTGATCACCGCGATCCTCACGGATCCCGAAGCAATCAGTCCACCCGCCGATTCGGGCGGCCACTTGCGCGAGCCCGTGCTGTTCGTAACGTCTGTGATGCGCAACGTCGGAGGCATCATCGCGGATCATCCCTTCCTATCGGACTCTTCGCAGGCCATGGGACAAACGCTCCTCTACGCGCCGAGCGTCTTCAACTATTTCTCGCCTGCGTACCGAATCGAAGGCGGATCTCTTCTCGCTCCTGAGTTCCAGATTCTGACGGCGCAAACCGTCATCGAGCGCGTCAACTACGTCGGCAACCTCTTATATGGCAACTTCGGCGGCGACGTCCAAGTCGATCTCGCGCGTTTCGTCACCGCTGCCGCCGATCCGAATGTGCTGCTCGACATGGTGAACAACGAAGTGATGGGAGGACTCATGTCGTCCGACATGCAGAACGCCATCCTCACCGCTGTCGCAGCGCAACGCGGCGCTCAGAACAAGGCGTTAACGGCGCTGTACCTGGCGTTTTCTTCCTCACAATATCAGGTCATTCATTAAACGGGAACACACACATGAGAACCAGACGCGAATTCCTCAAAGTATGTACATCGATCGCCGCCGCCTCTCAGTTGCGCGCGCAAACGGCCTCCGCCCCATCGGATTTCAAGGCGCTCGTCTGCGTCTTTCTGTTCGGTGGCAATGATGCGAACAATATGATCGTGCCGCTCGACTCGACGCCGTTCAATCAATATACGGCGGCGCGCGGAGGAATCGCTCTTCCTCCCGCGAGCCTTCTTCCCGTCAACGGACAGAGCGCAGCTTACGGACTCCACGCCCAACTCGCCGCATTGCAGCCGCTCTACAACTCGAACAAGAACCTCGCGATCGTCGCGAATGTCGGAACGCTCATCAAGCCCGTCACCCGACAGGACATCAACGGCGGCCAGGCATCGCTGCCGCGGAATCTGTATTCGCACTCCGATCAAATGACGCAGTGGCAGACATCAGTGCCCCAGGAATCGATCGGCACCGGATGGGCCGGACGCGTCGCGGATGTTCTGAGGAACACGTATCCTTCGACCTTCACGCCCGGCATCTCGCTCGCAGGAAATGCGCAGCTCTTGAACGGCCAGTTCACCACTCCCACTCAAATCGGACAGGGCGGCGATTTCGGACTCGCCACCATCAGCACCAGCACCGCCGACCTCGCGCGTCAAACCGCGCTGCAGCAGATCCTCAGCTTCGACACCGGCGTCAAACTGATCGGCGCGATGAGCACCATCCTCGGCACAGGCCTGCAAAATGCTGCCGAAATCCAACAGGTGCTGAAGAGCGCTCCCGCGATGCAGACCGTCTTCCCGACCTCCGGCCTCGGAGCCCAACTCAAGCAAGCCGCGCAACTGTTGAGCGTCCGCTCCGCGCTCGGTCTCTCGCGGCAGATCATCTTCTGTTCGCAAGGCGGATACGACACGCACTCGACGCAACTCGGCACGCAAAGCCAACTCTTCGCGGATCTGAGCGCCTCGCTCGCCGCGTTCTACCAGGCGACCGGCGAGCTCGGAATCTCGAATCAAGTCACGACGTTCACTGAGTCCGAATTCAATCGCACGTTCAACCCGAGCTCCACCGCCGGCAGCGACCACGCCTGGGGCAGTCATCATTTTGTTCTCGGCGGCGCAGTGAAAGGCGGAGCGATGTACGGCACGTTTCCAACCCTCGTCGTCAACGGCCCCGATGACGCCGCGGACCGCGGAATGTGGATCCCCAGCACCTCCCTCGATCAATACGCCGCGACCATGTCGACCTGGTTCGGCGTGCAGGCATCCGACCTGCCCACAGTATTTCCGAACATCGTCAACTTCCCCGCCACCAGCCTGGGATTTATGACCGCGACCTGATACTGTACACTGATATTGCTATGAGCGGTGACGATCATCC
>DASXZC010000458.1:0-4288 GCA_036502165.1 Bryobacteraceae bacterium | reverse complement strand
AGTGAGAGTCGCCGTATAGTTCCGCGTGGTGGCGTCGGGCGTCTCCCAAACGCGTACGATGCGATCGGGATCCGGGAAGGGAAGGGGCTTCCAGAGCACGGCGTCGATGATGCTGAACATCGCAGTATTGGCGCCGATCCCCAGCGCAAGCACCGCGATCGCGACCGCGGCGAACCCGGGCTGTCGTTTCATTGCCAGCAAGCCGTAGCGAAAATCGCGGACGAATCCTTCGATCCACGGATATCCGCGGACCTCGCGGTGAACTTCTTTCATTTGTTCGATCCCTCCAAAATTGCGGCGCGCAGCCAGGCGCGCTTCAGTGGGCGACATCCCGGATGCGATTAGGTCGTGTTCGATGAGCTCGAGATGCGCCTCAACCTCGTCATTGAGTTCACGATCGAGTCGCTTCTTCCGTGTCAGAGCCAATAGATGCTGCCAGGCGCGGCGCATCATGACTTCGCCTCGAGAAAGCGTGCCACCAGCGCGGTCGTGTTCTCCCAGTTGGCGATTTCAACCTTCAATTGTTTGATGCCCGCCTTGGTCAGCGAGTAAAACTTCACCTTGCGCTTGGTTTCGGAAATGCCCCACTCCGTGCGGATCCAACCCTGCTGCTCGAGCCGTATCAGGGCCGGATAGATCGACCCTTGATTCAGATGCAGTAGATTATCCGCAACCTGTTCGATGCGCCTGGCGATGCGATAACCGTGCATCGCACCGAGCGTGTCCAGCGACTTGAGGATCAGAAGGTCCAGGGTTCCGTAAGGAACGTCGGTCTTGGGGTCGGTCATATCTGTTGGCTGCCTACATCTAGACTGTCAACAGATATACGGTCGATGAGCGGGAAGGTTCCCACTTTTCTTACGGACGATGAAGAATTTCTGTGCCGATCGAGAAGATGTTGCCCAAACCGTTCAACGTCGTTCCCAACAATCGATCGATTTCTCGATAGCTCAAACGCCGGTTGGGCCGCTGAGTCGCGAATCCCCGCTCGCTCACGAAATACAGCGTCTTGCCGTCGGCCGAGAAGAACGGATCGGATTCAGCCGCACCGGAGTTCACGTGCGGACCCGCGTTACGCGCTTGCGTCCACGCGCCATTTTCGAAACGGCTGACATACAAATCGCCCTTGTTGTATTCCTGATGGATACCAGTGACTTCGTCCGCGCGGCCCAGCGCCGCGAAGACGAGCAAGTGCTCATCAGGACTAACCGCGGGCGTGATTTCAGAGCCCTCTGAATTGATCGAAGGGCCCAGATTCTCGGGCTCCTGATACACGCCATTCACAAGCCGTGAACGGTAGATGTCGAATTCGCCTTTGCCCCCTTCGCGATTCGATCCGAAGTAGAGCGTGCCGTTCGAAGCGATCGAAACTCCATATTCCTGCGCCGGAGAATTCACCGCTCCGCCGACAGGCTTCGGAACCGCCCAGTCGCCCGCGAGATCGATGGACCAGATGTTGAAGTTCGGCTTTTCGTCTGCGCCCGTCGGCCTGCTCGACGCGAAGAACAGTTTCGCCCCATCCGGCGAGATGGACGGCGTGATGTCGCGGTAACGGCCCGAGAACGGTGCAATCTCGGGCTCGCCCCAGTGGCCGTTCACAAAATGACTGACACAGATTACATCAGCCGTAGGCGAAGCCGTCGCAGGTGAACGCTTGCCGAAGAACGCAGTCTTGCCGTCCGGCGTAATCGCGAATCCAGTTTCGTCGTCGGCAGTCGAGATCACCCCTTCTCCGACGAGCTTCGGATTCTCCGATCCCATCAACACGAGAGCCGCCACACATCCCACGAGGATCCGCTTCATTTCTTGATCTCCAATCCGATAGCGCTCAAATCGATTTGGTAGATGTTCCCCCAACCATTCAGCGTTCCGCTGGACTGCTTGCGCAAGTCCGAGTAAGTCAGCGGACGCTCGCGCGGATCAGTTGTGAATCCGCGCTCACTCGCCCAGAACAGATATTTGCCATCGAGCGAGAACCTTGGACTGTAATCGCGCGCCCTCGTATTGATCTTGGGCCCGAGATTTTTGGGATCCATCCAAACGCCGTCGTGCTGATAGCTGACGTAAATGTCGAAGCTGCCGAATCCGCCCGCGCGTCCGTATGGCACCAGCAGCAGAAAACTTTCGTCTGGCGCAACGACGACCTCGAGCGAGGAATTCTCCGGATCGTTCACTGGACCCTTGAGCTTCTCCGCCGGCGCGTAGACGCCATCGACCAATCGCGAACGATAAATACCCAGGTGCGCCCGTCCGCCTTCACGAGCGGAGACGAAATAAAGAGTTCCATTGGCCGCGACGGACGCGAACGTTTCATCCTCGCCGCTATTGACGTTCGCGTTGAGGTGCGTCGGCTTGGTCCATCCGCTGCCGGACTGCTCGACCACCCATATGTCGAAGTCTTGGTCTTTCTTCGCGTGGCCCGGCACCGGCCGATCAGACGCGAAGAAGAGCTTGCGACCATCCGGCGAGAAAACGGGATCGAAGTCCCAGTACTGCCCCGCGAACGGCGCGACCACTGGTTCGCTCCAATGGCCGTTCGAAAAAACCGACTGGCAGATCGTGTAGAGGTTGCTCCTCGGCACGCTGCGCGAAAAGAATACGGTCTTGCCATCCATGCTGAACGCGGCGCCGAACTCATCGAATGGCGTGGAGATAACGCCTTCCGCGAACAACTTCGGTTCGTCGATCGGCGTCCGCTGCTGCGAATTCAGGGGCAACGCCAGCATCGATAGCCCCAAGACACCAACACACGTTGAAAGTCTCACTCGAAATAATGTACGGCCAATCTCGCGCGCAGGTCTTGTATGAAATTGCGCAACGTTTCGCCTGGTTCTTCGTCTCATCCGAGATGGAGACCGTCACAAGCGAGCACCTCCGCGTCGGCTTCGCCCACGATGTTGGAGGCATCGAACTGGTGCACGCGCGCCTGCAAAGGCTCAGCTTCGACAATCATTTCCACGACGGCTACAGCATCGGCGTGATCCTCAGAGGCGGACTCGCGTTCGATCATGGCGGCTCCAAACATACGGCGCCCGCGGGAGTGATCAGTGTGCTGAATCCCGGAGATGTACACAATGCGTACGCAGCCGGAAAGGATGGTTGGGCCTTCGTCTGTTTTATGGTTCCTGCGCCGGTGATCTGCGAAATTGCATCGGATGCTCTGGGTCGCCAACGAACTCCTGAGTTTCGTCAACGCGCGATCATCGACGCCTCGCTTGGCCGGCGTCTGGTTGACTTGTATCGAATTCTGGATTCGTCCGAGGACTTGCTGGAACGCCAATCTGCATGCCTCTCGACGTTCGCCGCGTGCATCCATCGTCATTCGAATGCAACCAAGACGGCGTGTGGACTTGAACGCGCCGCCGTCCGCCGCGCACGCGAGTTCCTGCACGATTGCTGTCTTCGCCCGGTCTCCCTCATCGAACTCGCCGCCGCCGCCGGATTGAGCCGGTTTCACCTGCTGCGCGTCTTCCGCTCGGAGGTCGGCTTGACGCCACACGTCTATCTCAATCATCTGCGCGTGCTCGAAGCGAAGCGCCTCGTCTCGCGTGGACATCCAATCTCAGACGTCGCACTCGCCTGTGGATTCGCCGATCAAAGCCACCTCACGCGCCGCTTCAAGCAGATTCTGGGATTCACGCCGGGCGCGATCCGGATTCGAGCCGTAGCTTCACTTGCTTCAACTCGTCCACGAAACGCTTATATTCGATCTCTCTCTGATCGTGATCAGGAATTCGTAGAAGAGCCGAAGGATGAATCGTGACCATCAGCGCCCCTGCAATCGGATGCGGAAAGAACTGGCCTCGATCGCGCAAAACATGCAGCGCCCGTCCTCCCAGCGACAGGAGCGCCGTCGCGCCCAACGCCACGACGATCCGCGGCTTCACAGTCTCGATCTCGGCGTCGAGCCACGGCCGGCAAGCGTTCACTTCGCCGACCCTGGGCTTCTTATGTAGCCGGCGCTTGCCCCGCTCTTCGAATTTGAAGTGCTTCACCGCATTCGTTACATAGACGGTGCTTCGATCGATGCCCGCCTCATCGAGCGCCTTGTCGAGGATTCGGCCGGCAGGCCCGACGAATGGACGGCCTTGTAAATCCTCCTGATCGCCGGGCTGTTCACCCACCATCATGATCCGCGCCTTCGCCTTTCCTTCCCCAAAAACGGCCTGCGTTGCGAACTTGAACAGATCACATCCACGGCAGGATTGCACTGCCTTCGACATGATGGGCAGCGTGCGTTGCTTCGGAACATAATCGGCGGCGGATCGCTTTTCTTCTTCTGACATTG
>DASXZC010000457.1:0-10833 GCA_036502165.1 Bryobacteraceae bacterium | reverse complement strand
CTACTATCGAGCCCTCGCCGGCATGGCCGAACGATCGAGCCGCGCCTTCGAAGCCGCCGTCGCGCTGTTGCCTTCATCGAGCCGCAAAGATCTGCAATCGCCGGAAACGCGCCGGCTGATGGCGATTCCGCAAAGTTCCTTCGAATCGCGCCTCCGCAAATTCGTGCAAGCCGCGGCACGTCGCTAACTACTCGTCGCCCTCACTCTCATCGCCGCGCAAGCCGAGCAGTCCCGCCTTATTCAGGATCCTTCGGACTTTCTTCGGCGAGATCGACAACCGCGTCGCAACACGGCTCACCTTGCGGCCCTCGCGCTCCCACACTTTTGGAATCACCAACTGCGCGAACTCCTCAGTGACCTGTTGAAACGTCTTATCCTCGACGATTCCCTGCGTCCACGCCCGCAACTTCGCATCGACCGCACCGACGTGCGACAACTGCGCCTTCAACTTCTGCAAACTCTGCCACAGCGGATCGCGACCTTCCGGCTTCAGCAGTCCGGCCGCTTCATCCGCCGCCTGCTGCGCGTTATCCATCTGATTGAAAAAATCGTTCGCGTACGTCATGCCGAGCGCGACCAACGCCCGCGCGCGCAATCGGCGATTCTGCGTCTTCTGCGCCAGTTCAACGGCTTCACGCGCGAATTCGAGAGCCTGCTGCGCATGATGGCTAGGCTCGTCGATCTGCTCTTCGAACCGCGCATTTTCGATCATCGCTTCGAGGATGCGGGCGCGCGACATCACAATCCAGTCGCCCTTTTCTCGCCCCAGTTCATACGCCAGCACGGCATCCGCGGCCGCGCGATCGAGATCCCCGTTGTCGAGCCGCAGATGCGCACAGTTGATGTGGACCGTGCCCGCTCCCCGATTATTCGGATGATTCTTATAAATCCGCGCAGCTTCATCCAAATGCAGCGCGGCATCCGAAAGCACCTGCAGCAGCCGCTCGCGAAATGGATCAGGCGCGGCCGGCGGCTGATGAGGCTTCAAATCCTGAAATCCGGAACGGCGCCGTCGCGCAGCCTCGGCATCGACCTTCTCGCGGAGTTGGCTCGCGATGAGCCGCTCGGCATGCGCCATATTCGCGAGCGATCGCGCGACGTTCCGATGCTCCGGGTCGCGCTTCGAATACGCGTCGATCGAATCGCGGAAATGACGCACCGCCTGCTCGAGACGCCCGTCGCGCCGCGCGATTCGCCCGTAAGACGAATAGAGGTTTCCGAGCGTAATGAAATCGTCGGAACTCTGCAGCACCGTTTCCGCTTCGCGCAAGGTCCGCAGCGCGTCGCGCACTTTGCCTTTTTGGAAGTACAGCCAGCTCTCGAGCGTCCGCATGACGGCCGCCATGCATTCGTGCCCGAGTTCCACCGCTAATTCACGCGCAATAACCGTCGACTCGAGCGACTGATCGTATTGGCCGTTCTTGCGATAACACCGGCCTTTCCAAAAATTCGCCACCGCCAGCATTTCGCGATCCCCGAGTTCGCCGCCAACAGCCAGCAGAAAATCGAAATGCCGTTGCGTATTTTCGACTTCCTCATCCGCCATCGCGAGCATGCCGTCGGCCATGCGCAAGTAGACGTAATCCGTCAGCGACATCGAGGTCCGATGCGACCCGGGCAATGCGGCTAGCAAGGCGCGCAGTTCCGCGAGGCCGTCGAATCCGGCATCGACCCATTGCGCCAGATATCCCGCAAATACGCCCGCATTGCGCGTCGCGGGGCCGATCGAGGAAATGCGATCGCGATACGATTCGAGCAGCGCGAGGCCGTCGCTGATGTGCCGCTCGATCAGCGCCGTTTTCAGGCGCCGTATGAAATCATCCGGCACCTCCGTCGCGACCGGGGACACCGATCGTGGCGAACGTCTCAATTCCGTCGCAGCCGACGACTGCGCAACCAATGGCGTGTTGCCGGGAAGCATCAATGCGTATGATTTTACAAGTTCTTTCCGCGTCTTGCCGGCTTTGTTGCGCACTGGTACACAATGGCCTGATTTGCACGGGTGTTCTAAGATTGAGTAAGGAGCGAAATATCTATGGGATGCGGCAGCGGCATGTTGGGCGTTCAGCCTCCGGAACCGAACAAGACGGGGCACAAAGTCTTCTGCGTCAAATTTCAAAAAGAAATGTACGGGCTCGATGAAGTTCCGTTCGAAGGCCATCCCATGGGCCAACGCGTCTACGAAAACGTCTCGAAGGAAGCCTGGCGTTTGTGGCTCGAGCATATGAAGATGCTCATGAACGAATACCGCTTGAATCTCGGCACGCGCGAATCGCAGGAGTTCCTGCTCCAACAAATGGAACAGTATTTCTTCGGCGAAGGCGCGGCGTTCCCGCCCGGATACATGGCGCCCAAAGCGAAAAGCTAATTTTTGCCCAGCAAAGACAGCGCCATATGCACATCGAACGCGAGCTTCCCATGCGCCTCGCGGACGCTAGCTTCCGCCTCCGCCGCACTCGCCCCGCGCGCGAAGATGAATCCTAAATAACTCGCGCCTTCCGGCAGCGGCACCAGCTTCTGCCCGGGCACCGCGGTAATTTCGATCCCTTCAATTCCCGCCACGCCGAGCGCGTCATCGACTCCGCGCACGTCGTGATAAATTCCGGAACGCGGAATCGGAATCATCATGACCGCCGCGCCTCCTCGAGCAAGCGTCTGCTCACCAGTCGCCTCGCCGATCGCATGCCGCACGATCACTTCCTCGAGCGAAAGTCCCGAATCGAATCGCAGCACACGCGCGCAAAGTCCTCCAATCGGACGCGCGGCGATCTCGAGCATCCACACGCCTCTGTCATTCACGCGGCACTCGCCGTGAATCGGCCCATCCGTCAATCCCAACGCGGTCACCGCCAACTGCGTCGTCTCGCGGATCGCTTGCTGCACTTCCTCCGCCTCGCGGCTCGGCGTCGTGTAAATCGTCTCCTCGAAGAACGGCCCGTCGAGCGGATCCGGCTTGTCGAAGATCGCCAGCACCTCGAGCCGCCCCCGGGTCATGATTCCCTCAATCGCAAACTCGCGGCCCGGGATGAACTCTTCGACCTGTATGTACTCGCTCGCCGGATCGCGCACCAGATCGGGTGTCGTAGAAAGCATTCGTGCGATACGCGCAAACGCCGCCTCGAACTCGACCGCATCGTTCGCGCGAATCACTCCGCGGCTCGCCGAAAGTCCGATCGGCTTCAATACGCAAGGGAACGAAATCGGCGCCCCGCCCTCGCTCACGCGAATCCTTCGATAGACAGGCGTCAACAGCCCCGCTTTCCGGAACCGCTCGCGCATCTCGAACTTGCTGCGGCACGCGCGCACCGCATCCAAAGGATGATAGCGGAGCCCGAATCTCTCCGCCAATAACGCCGCCACAATCGACGCCTGATCGCCCACAGCGGCAATTCCATCCCAACCCCGCGCCTCCAACTCCGGATGATCGAAGTCGACAGCGAGCGCTCCATCGCCCCACGGATCCTCGAGATGATGGCACCGATTCGTGGCCAATTCGAGCGTAACGCCCAGCCTCGCCGCCGCGGCCGCGAACGCCTCCGTCTGATATCCGGCCTTCGACGCGACCAGCAACAACCGCCGCGCCACCTACTTCTTGCCCCAAAACGCAAAGCCCACCGCCGCCAGGATGCAGACCATCGACACCGCGTAGTTCCAACGCAAACGCTCGCCGAGATACAGCCACGCAAACACCGCGAAAACAGCGAGCGTAATGCATTCCTGGATGATCTTCAGTTGATATGCGGTGAACACTCCGTAGCCGATCCGATTCGCCGGAACCTGGAAACAATACTCGCCGAATGCGATCAGCCAACTCACCACAATGGCCTCGACGATCGGTGCGGAACGGTGCTTCAAATGTCCGTACCACGCGAACGTCATAAAGGTATTCGAAACGATCAAGAGGCAGACAGTCTTCATCTTGCCCGCAGAGTAGCACGCACTTATTCGATGTCGACGCTCACCAACGGCAACGCCCGCCGGCCCGCTTTCAAACGGATCTCATGCCTGCCAGCCGGCAGATCTTCCGGCAGATGAAACCGCACATCATACCGCTGCGCCGCCGTATCGACGCAGATCGCCTCATCCGCCCACACCGTCTGGCCGTTGATCTCCGCGACGAATTCTCCGGGACGCGCCAACTCCTCGACCGTGACCGTAATACCGGCCGCGCGCATGCCGGTCGCGACATTCACAATTCGCGGAACGCTCGGCCCCGGCGGAATCACGCGCAAATGCGCCGGAGATGTCGTAAGCCTCTCGCCGAACCATTGCAGCTCCACCGGTATCAATCCGGTTTGTTCGAGATTTGGCAGCAATGCGTGGATCTCTTGCCACCCACGCGCATCGAGTTCGCCAATCGACATCGCCGTCGCGCGGAAGCCGCCGATCAGTACTGCGAGATCGAGTAAATCAATGTCGCCCGGCAGCCCTTCAACTTGAATGGAAATCGACGCATACCGGCCTCTGCCAGGAACCACCGGCCCGTTATCCCACGCGTTCGCAATCCTTCGGATCTCTGCCGATGCGAGCGTCGCATGTTCCGGAAGATCGATCCGCCACCCCGGCTGTCGTTTGCGCCACAGGATCGACGTCGACCTCGGTCGCGTTCGATCGATCGTGAGGATTTGAAAGTCCAGGTCACGGGCCATCTCCTCGAGCTCGCCCACTGAGAACAGCGTGGTCGATCCCCGCAAATCATTAAGCCGCGCACACAGCAGCCCACCCGCGCGAAGCAGGCGTCCCGCTTCCCGTACGCTCGCAACGATCGTTGTCAGAAAGGCGTTCTCATCGAACACGCGCGACGCGAGAATAAAATCGAAATGCTCCGCCGGAAGAGTCGACAACGCGTCCGGCGCCGACGTCTGAGTTGTTTGAAACCGGCATCCAAGCGCCCCCGATTCACCAACGCCGAGTTCAAGAGCGTGACCGCGGTTCGAAGCAGACAGGCGCGCCAAAGCCTCCAACAGGAATGGATCGTTCTCCGTTCCGTTTCCCGCAACAGGCGTCGGGGATGGATTCATGAACGCCCGGAATTTCCCTCGGATGGCATATAAGGACGGACCATCACTGAAATTCTACACTGATTTCAATCGAATTAGAGTGCCGGCCGGCTATAAGCAAGCTGTTGCTCGAGCGCATGAACGTGCGCCAGCACTGATGCAAGCGGTTGCGCCCCCAGCTCCGATTTGAAGTGCGTCACTAACATTTGCTTCGCCGCCTGATCAATGGCCGCTTGCGAATTGCGATCCACTTTACCCTTCGGCGCCGTCGACTCGATCCACTGCTCGAGATCCTTCGAAATTTCAGCGGTCGACGCTCCTTTAGAAGTCTCCGACTCGAGCATCGCGCTCAAATCTCGGCAAACCTTCAATTGCGACCTACGCCGCGCCACCAGTTGGGCGACCTTTTCCGGAATTCCGCTGCTCGTTCCGTCGCTGTAAATAGCCGCGCGCATCTTCACGTACTCAGGCACCGCGCCGACGGTCATGTTCGTGATCTCGATCTTCTCCTCGCCGCCTGGCCCGACCGGCTCGCCCTTGATAATCTCGTCCTGCCACAGCGCGTACGAGCTCCCCGGATAATCGACCAGTTCGATCAGGAACGCCGTCAGCGGCTGGGTAGCCTTGTTGTGTATGAACAGCACCGATCCGCCAGGTTTGGGTTCGACTTTCAATTCCGGCAGCGGCGGTTCGGCCAACGCAACAATGCAGCCAGCGGCAACAAGCAGTCCGAAACGCGTGATCGTCATAGACCTCATTATCTCCCCTGTAGCATTCGACGCGCTCGCGAATCCATGGATCAAGAGTGTTCACAAAGAAAGGATCAATCTCCATTGCAACTGGCCTCCACCATCGCCCGCTACCTGTTAGGAATTATTTTCACCCTGTTCGGGCTCAATGGATTTCTGCATTTTATCCCGCAAACACCGCCTGACTCGCCTCTCGCCGTCCAATATCTGACGGTCCTCACCGAGTCGCACTACATGGTTCTGCCCTTCCTGATCCAATTAATCGGCGGACTTCTGCTGCTCGCGAACCGCTATGTTCCCCTCGCCCTCGTCCTGCTCGCGCCGATTCTTGTGAACATTTTGTTGTTCCACAGCCTCATGGATCCCCCGCACATCGGCCCCGGACTCCTCGCGACCATCCTCTGGTTCGTGGTCTTCATTCCGATCCGCTCCGTGTTCAATGGAATTCTGCAAGCCCGCGTGTAACGGCGGGCGACAAGCGATACACTGGAACCGATGAAATCCACCATCCTGATCGGTTGTGTCCTCACTTACGGACTCTCGGCGCAGGTCCACATCGCTCCTGAAAGCATCGCAATCACCGTCGACGGCAAACCGTTCACGACGTTTCACTACGGCACCGACGCCGCGAAGCCCTATCTGTGGCCCTTGCGCTCCGCATCAGGCAAGATGGTGACGCGCCACTTTCCGGTGGAACAAGTGGCCGGCGAAAGTCACGATCACCTGCATCACCGTGGACTCTGGTTCTCCTACGACGACGTCAACGGCGTGAAATTCTGGGAAAACGATCCTTCTTACACCAAGCCCAACATCGGCCGCATCGTCGTCAAAGACACCAAGTGGAAGGATGGAACGGGCTCCGGCACGCTCAACGCCATCATGGAATGGCGCGATCCCTCAGGCAAAGTTCTGCTGGTCGAAAACCGCGACATGATCTTCTACGATGATCCGAAGAATCGCATCATCGACTTCAACATCACCCTCACCGCCGCCACCGGAGACGTCAAATTTGGCGACACCAAAGAGGGCGCCTTCGCCATCCGGCTCGCCGACAATTTCACCGAGAAAAAAGGCGGAGTTATGGTCGACGCTGATGGCCGCACCAAAATGGCCAACGTCTGGGGCAAGCGATCGAACTGGGTCGACTACACCGCCAACATCGACGGCGAACAGCTAGGTGTCGCCATGTTCGACAACCCCCAAAATCCCGGCCATCCCACATACTGGCACGCGCGCGATTACGGACTGTTCTCTCTCAATCCCTTCGGCCGCAAAGCCTTCGACGAAAGCCAGCCGGAGAATTCGATCAAGCTGGCGAAGGGTCAAAAGCTGACCTACAAATGGCGCGTCGTCATCCATCCGGGCGACGCTCAAACGGGGCACGTGGCGGAAATGTACAAAGAGTACATCGCGAAGCACTAAAGCCTTTTTGCGCAAAATTCTAATTAGAAAAACCTATCGGATCGTCAGGTATTCCTGCAATTCCCTGGCCTAAGTAAAGCTTCAGCGTCGAACGCCGATAACACGGTAGACGTGGAGTCTGAAGTCCCTCAATTGCGGCCGGTCGATGCGGAGAGCCTCGGACGCGAACAAGCCCGTCTCTTATATGAGTACGCGGGCCCCGGCGTGGTCGCGACGGTATTAGCATCGACGTTTCTCGCCTTGGTCCTGAGCGGCAACCCTGCCCGGCGCGGCATCTTCATATGGGGGATCGCGATGCAGGTCATCCTCGCCGCTCGCGGATGGGATTTGTGGCGTTGGCGCGCCATACGGCAGGGCGCATACGAAGGCACCACCTGGCTCCGCCGCTTCACTGCCGGAGCCATGGCCCACGCCGCCGTATGGGGCGTGTTCCCGCTGATCTTTTTCCATTTTCTCGATCAGGTCGACCGCACCGTAATGGCGATGATCGTCTCCGCGATGGCAAGCGGCGCTGTCACGGTGCTCGCGCCTTCGTTGCAGCTCGCAACCGTCTATTGCATGTTCCTCATGCTGCCGCCCTCGCTCATGTTTTTGCTCGAAGGCGGCAAGGCAAACTCGATCCTCGGACTCCTCGGCATCGCATTTTGCGGCATCCTCATCCACCTCGCGCGGACTTCTCATCGCGCGACCCTCTCCGCAATCCGCCTGAGTAAAACCAACGAAGGCCTGGTCTCCGAAATGAAGACCGCCTACACGGAACTCACCCAAGCGCAGACGGATCTGAAGGACGTCAACACGCATCTCGAGGCCAGAATCCGCACCCGAACGCTCGACTTGCAAAGGGAAATCAGTGAACGCGCCCGCTACGCGCAAGAGCTGACGCGGGTCGCACTGACCGATTCGTTGACGGGCCTTCGCAACCGCGCCAGCTTTTCCGAACGCCTCGGAGCCGGACTCGAGGAAGCCGTCGAATATAACTCGGGCGTGGCCGTTCTCTTTATCGACCTCGATAAATTCAAGGAAGTGAATGACGTCCGCGGACACGCCGCCGGCGACCGCGTGCTCATCGAAGTGGCGCAGCGTCTGCAAGCGACGCTTCCGAAGGACGCCGAGATCGGCCGTTGGGGCGGCGACGAATTCGTAGTGATGCTGCCTGACGTGACCGAGTCTTCTGAAGTTGTGAAGGTGGCCAACCGCCTGCGCGAGAGCCTTACGCTCGCAGTCGATCTGGTCCCCGAGGCCGTCAAGATCGACGCCACAATCGGAATCGCGATGTACCCCGAGCACGGCTCGACGCAGGACGAACTGATCCGCGCCGCCGACGTCGCCATGTATGCCGCCAAGCAGAACGGCCGCCAGTGCGTGAAGCTCTTCGAACGCGAACTCGCCGAGGATCTCATCAGGCGCCATCTGCTCGCGCAATCCCTGCGTGCCGCCGCCGGACAGGGCGAATTGATGCTGCAATTCCAGCCCGTCGTCTCGGTCTCAACCGGCGAATGCCTCGCGATGGAGGCTCTTCTACGCTGGAACCATCCGGAACTCGGCCTGGTCTCGCCCCTCGATTTCGTTCCTCTCGCCGAACGTTCCGGCGACATCATTGCCATCGGACGCTGGGTACTCGAGGAAGCCTGCCGCACCGCTGCCGAGTGGGAAGGTCCGCACGCGCCCGCGGTCGCCGTCAATGTATCGACTATACAGGTCCTCGGCGGCACGTTGATTGACGATGTCGAATCGGCGCTCCAAAAAACCGGCCTCGATCCCAAGCGCCTGCACCTCGAGCTCACTGAAAGTCTGTTCGCCGGCGATCACGAGCGCGCCTCGCAAGTGCTCGCGCGTCTCCGCGAGCGCGGCTTGCGGATCTCGATCGACGATTTCGGAACCGGATTTTCCTCGGCTCTCCTACTTGCACCATCTGCCCATCGACACGATCAAGATCGACCGCAGCTTCGTCAAAGGAGTCGAGACCGACTCGCACGCGATCGTCAAAGCGATCATCTCGATCGCCGGCAGTTTAGGGTTCGATCTCATCGCCGAAGGCGTCGAAACGGAGTGGCAGAGCGCAGCCCTACGCGGCCTCGGCGTGACGCAATTTCAAGGATTCCTTGTGTCGCACCCGATCTCCGAAAACCAAATCAGTGAATGGCTCTCGACGCGCCGCAGCACGATCACGCTCGCCGATCTGCGGGCGCTCGATGCAGCCCAGCGATCGCAAACCATCACCCCCGCTTCGTCCGCAGAAGCTCCTGCGCTTGCTCAGCGGCAGCTTTCACCAGCGCCCACATCTTCGGATGTTTTGGAATGATATCGGCCTTAATCCCCTTGCCCTCGAGCGCCGCCGTCATCACCGGACCAATCGACGCCACTACGACTTTCGTGCGCAACGCCAGTTCGACTCCCTCGCGAAGGCTCCCCGCCGCTTCCAATAGATGATCGAGCTGGATCGAGGATGTGAACAGCACAACATCGCACTCGCCTCGCGCGAGTGCCGCCGCTGCCGCCCGCAACGGCTCCGGATCCTCAGGCATCTCCCACCGGTAAATCGCAAACGGAGTGACAGTCGCGCCTAATCGTTCGAGTGCGGAATTCATCTCCGCATTCGGACGTCCGTATTCCTGCACCGCAATGCGACGTTCCGTACGTTCGGCAACAGCCGCCACGATTTCCTTCCAGGTATTCGGTTCCCCGATCACGACGTCCGGCTGCAGCCCAAGCTGCTTGAGGACCACAATCGGCTTCGGACCTCGAGCCACAATCGTCGCCCGCTTCAACGCGGCGGTGAACCGCTCGACCGGCATCTTCGGTATCACGAGGTCGCGTAGGAATCCCAACCCGACGCCCGTCATGAGGATGATCATGTCGAAGACGTCCGCTTCGAGTTGCTCGACCAGATAGACTCCGGTCTGGTCATCCTCGAGACCCCGCTCCCGCACCGACGGCGCAACGATCGGGATCCCCTCCTCACGCAGGATGAGGGCCTCCATATCCTTAGCCTTGCGGCTCTCGAGAGTCAACACGCGCAGACCGGAGAACGGCATCAGTATTGAGTATGACGCAACGGGGGATGCTCAGAAACAGCAAACCGAATCGCGCATCCGTGCCCGCCGGATACAGGAATCGCGTCACAGGTAATCGACGTTCGTATCATGGAGGTCGCCGAGCGAAGTACGCCCGTTCGTAGCGCGTCCCCGAATAGCCGAACGTCCACGGCTGAAACGCACCGCCGCCCGCGTACCAAAGATCGTTCCCACAATCTTCTTGTGCGGACGCAGCACATAGCGGATCCCATCGAACGATCGCCCAACATCGGAAAATCCGAAATCGCTAATCTCAACGGCGCCGGCGGATCGTCCGCTGCGAACGCCGAACCGGGCCGCGTAGTCTTCACTTCAATTCTCCGTCTCCGATCTCTGCGGCAGCCGAAGATTCGGACCTGGCTCGCAAGCGCACCACTTCACCAATCACGAACACCGCCGGAGACACGACCGCGACCTTCCCCGCCGCCACCGCCTCGAGCGTCGACTCGACGATCCTCTCGCTCGCCAGCGAAGAGCGTTCGAGAAACGCCACCGGTTGCCCCGCCGGACGCCCCCGCGCAATCAACTCCGCCGCAATCCACGCGCGACTCTCGACACCCATGAGGACCACCAGTGTGTCGACGTCCT
>DASXZC010000456.1:0-9305 GCA_036502165.1 Bryobacteraceae bacterium | reverse complement strand
ATGGCCGGCAACGGCAGCAGCTTCTCTGTGACCGCGGTGCCTGAGACTTTTGGATCCTCAGGGCGTCGATCGTTCTTCATGGATCAGACCAAGACGATCCATCAGAATTGGACTGCCGAGCCTGCGAACGCCAACAGTCCTGAAATGAAGTAGAGCTTAGGGGATCGTATCCCCGACCAACCGAGCCACCCGGCCGGGAGCTTCCATCGGCACGAAGTGCGACACCTCGCTCCAATGTTCGTCGCGGCTGTTTGCCCACAGGCCTGCCAACCGGGGATCTGTGGGCGAGGCTTCCATAACAGTCGAGCCCGGGACGAATTCGATCCCGGAACGGACGACCACGACCGGAATCTCAATCCGATCGAGTCCTAAGAGGTAAGGATTCGCGCTGGGAAGCGTGCAATTTTCATAGATGCTGCCCTCGACCTCAGGAGGACAGGCCAAGTCGCCCTCGCTGTTCAACGCATAGTCGCAGTAGTCGCGCAGCACCTGCTCATCCCACGCCTTGAATGGACCGCGTCCTTTGAAGCGCTCGAACATCTCATCCGCGGAATCCCAGTGGCGCCGCCGCTTGCGCGCGAAATGCTCTTCGTACCAGGCTCCGTTGTAGTCGTCAGGAGCGCGAATCACGGGATCGAGCAGCACCAAGGCACTGAACATCCCCGGCCGCATCGCCGCCGCGAGAGCTACCGAATAACCGCCCATCGAATGGCCCACGCCGATTGCGTTCTTCCATCCGAGCGTATCGCCGAGCGCGGCTACGTCGTTCGCGAAATCCGGCCAGTGCATCGGCGGATGGATCTGCTGGCTGCGTCCATGCGAACGCATGTCGAGTGCCGTCGCGCGGGCGTTCGGATCCATGTGGCGGATGACCTGATCCCAACAGCGGCCGTGAAAGCCGGTCGCGTGGAAGAAGAGGATGGAAGGCTGCCCCTCCGCGCCTGCCCAGTCCCATTGCGCCAACTCGATCCCGTTCGCACGGGTCGAGCTAAATGTGGGCGCCCGCACGCTGGCGGATCTCCATGCAGCCCCGTCCTGTCGGCAACAATTTTCCCGGATTCAACCGGCATTGTGGATCGAACAGTGACTTGAACCGTGCGATCATGTCGAGCGACGCGCTCGAAAACTGGTCGTTCATGAGTTCCATTTTTTCCATACCGACGCCGTGTTCTCCTGTGATCGATCCGCCGGCTTCCACGCAGTAGCGCAAGATATCCTCACCCGCTTCCTGCGCCTTCTTGAGTTCCGCAGGATCGCGCACATCGAACAGGATGATCGGATGCAGATTCCCATCACCCGCGTGGAAGATGTTGCTGATCTCGAGGCCGTAGCGCTTTGAAACTTCACCGATGTGCTCGAGGGTCGACGCGATCTTGGTTCTAGGAACGACGCCGTCCTGAACGTAGTAGGAAGGCGAAATCCGGCCGACAGCGCCAAACGCGTTCTTGCGGCCTTTCCAGAGCAGGTCGCGCTCCTCGGCGTCTTTCGCGACGCGAACTTCACGGGCGCGCGATTTGATGCACGCCTCGCGGATCTCGGTCATTTGTTCCTCGACCGTTTCCCGCAGTCCTTCGAGTTCAATCAACAGCACCGCCGCGGCGTCTTTCGGATATCCGGCGTGGATCCAGTCCTCGACCATCCGCAGCATCACGCCGTCGAGCATCTCGATCGCTGCCGGAGTGATCGATCGCGCTGTGATCTCGGCCACCGTGTTGCCGGCGTCCTCAGTGCGATCGTAGATGGCGAGCAGCGTCTTGACTACTTCCGGTTTGCGCATCAGACGCACGATGATTTTCGTGACCAGCGCCATCGTGCCTTCTGAGCCAGTGAGCAATCCTTTCAGATCGTAACCGGGAAGGTCGCCTTCCTTGCCGCCGAGCATGACGATCGAGCCGTCGGCCAGCACCGCTTCGATTCCCAAAACGTGATTGGTTGTCACGCCGTAGACAAGCGTATGAGGGCCGCCGGAATTCTCGGCGACATTGCCGCCAATCGTGCAGGCTTTCTGGCTTGAAGGATCCGGGGCATAAAAGTAGCCTTCGCCTTCGACCGCCTGCGTGATTTCGAGGTTGACCACGCCGGGTTCGACGACCGCGCACTCATTGTCGTAGTCGATTTCAAGGATCCGGTTCATGCGCGCGAAACCGATCATCATTCCGCCGGCGCGCGGAATGGCGCCTCCGCTCAAACCCGTTCCCGCGCCGCGTCCTACAACCGGGATCGAATGCTCGTTTGCGAGGCGCACGAGCGCGGCGACTTCCTCAGTCCCGCGAGGGAACGCCACGACTTCAGGACGCGCCTTGTCGACGCCTCCGTCATATTCGTACAGCACCAGGTCAGAAGCCGCGTGCAAATATCCTCGCGGTCCGACAATCCCTTCAATAGCCCGTAAGATCGCCGATTCCATGTAAAGGCTCAGAGCGACTTCACGACGGTCCGCAGTTCGTTCCAATCGTCGATCACGCCGATGATTTTTTTGACCACCTTGCCATCTTTGTCGATGACGTAGGTTTCCGGATACGCGAACGTTCCATAGCTCGCGGCAATGCTGCCGCCTGGGTCGCGGGAAGTCTCGAACGCAGGCTGATAGCTTTGGAGGAATCGCCTGTACGCCTTCTCGCTCAAGTCCGCGCTAATGCCGAGAACGACGACGCCCTGGCCCGACATTTCCTGGGCAAATTTGTTCAAATCTCCAAATTCCTGGACGCACGGCTGGCACCAGGACGCCCAGAAATTCAACACCAGCACCCGCCCGCCAAAAGAGGTGGGAGTGATCGTCATTCCGCGCTCGGTCGTTACCGAAAAGGCGGGCGCCGAATCTCCTGGATTGACCAGCCGCGTCTCGAGCGTCGGATACACGGCCACCGCCATTCCGGCCGCTAACGCAACGATTCCGCCCAGTAGTACTCGCTCTCTTGTCATCGATTATTACTCCGTGCATCCTTCCGGAGCGCAGTCGCATCCAACGGTTGGATCATGCTCATTACCCGCAAAGTCGAGTTCTCGGCGTCGCACCTATGCTATCACCCGGGATTCAGCGAAGAACGCAATCGGGCGATCTACGGCGCCGCCGCGAACAAACACGGGCATGGCCACAACTATATTTTAGAGGTTTCGCTCGACGGCGCGCCAGACCCTGTTACGGGCATGGTTTTCGACCTGAAAACTCTGAAGGACGTTCTGAACCAGGAAATCGTCGATGTGATGGATCACCGGTTCTTGAACTACGAGGTGCCTCCCTTCGATACAATCGTTCCCACGGTCGAGAACGTAGCGATCGAGATTTGGCGTCGCCTCGAGCCGCACTTTAAAGAAAAGGTGCGCCTCAAGAATGTCCGCCTTTATGAGACCGAGGACTTGTATGTCGACTACGCCGGCCAATGACATCCGCCTCTCGCGCCGCTACCGGTTCTCGGCATCGCATCGCCTCTACTCGGACGAACTGAGCGAGACGGAAAATCGGGCAATCTTCGGCAAGTGCGCCAATCCTTATGGGCATGGCCACGACTATGTGCTTGATGTGCGTGTCCGAGGTCCGCTCGACCGTGAGACCGGACGAATCATCGATCTTGACACGCTCGATACACTGGTCAGGGAGACGATTCTGGGTCCGTTCGAACATTCAAACTTGAATGTCGACATCCCGGAGTTCCAATCGTCACTGGTACCCACCACCGAGAACCTCGCGCTCGTCATTGAACACCGTCTGGCGGGAGAATGGAAATCGAGATTTGCATCCCCTCCGCTCGAGCGCGTGAAGCTAGACAGAATTAAGATCGAAGAGACTCGCCGCAACATTTTTGAAGTGAGCAGCAGCTATGAATAAGAACGTCAAAATCATGCCGTCCCGCCACGTTGGCGGAAGCCTCGACAGCGGAGGGGGTGAAGATCTGATCTCGGACGCGTTCCTCGAGATCATCAAGGAATTGGGCGAAAATCCATCGCGCGAGGGGCTGGAGAAGACTCCCGCGCGCGCGGCGAAGGCAATGCGATATCTGACGAGCGGTTACGAAACCAAGCTCGAGGACATCGTGAACGGCGCGTTGTTCGATGTCAAAACGTCGGGGATGGTGATCGTGCGGGATATCGAATTCTACAGCTTGTGCGAACATCACATGCTGCCGTTCTTCGGAAAGATGCACGTGGCGTATTTGCCTAACCAGAAGGTGATCGGGCTCAGTAAAATTCCTCGTATCGTCGACATGTTCGCGCGGCGCCTGCAGGTGCAGGAACAGTTGACCGACCAAGTGGCGCAGGCGGTGGTGGATATTCTGGCTCCGCGCGGCGTGGGCGTGATCGCCGAGGCGCGGCACTTCTGCATGATGATGCGCGGCGTCGAGAAACAACACTCCGGCACGATCACCAGCACGATGCTCGGCGACTTCCGGGCGAAGAAGGCGACGCGCGACGAGTTCCTCTCGCTGGTGTCGCAGAAGACGAATCCGTTCTAAGCTCTACTGCTTCAAAATCCAACTCGAGATGAGTTTGAGCGCGGCTGGTGAGATCGTCTCATCAATGTCCGCGTATTCACTTGGGGAGCCCGTCTTCGCGGTCTGGAACAGATGGTTCAGGCCAGGCAGTTCCTCTACTTCGAAGTGTTGATTTCCGCCGGCTGTAAGAGCTTTGCGGATCGCAGGCAGATTCAAGTCCGGCGGGACTTGCCGATCCTTTTCACCATTGATCGCGAGCACCGGGCATTTCACTTTCCTCAGATCGCCGGCCGGATCGTGGCTGATAAAGAACTTGAACCAGGGCGAATCCAAGGCTTTGATCTGCGCCATCCGTTGGGCCTGCGGGACCTTGCTGTCGATCTCGAACAGCTTCTTCTCGAGTTCCTCCGCGCTGGCGCCATGCTCGGCGAGCGTCAACACCTCGCGCTCATTCTGAGCGTGCTTCATGGCTTCCTCATGGCTCGCTCCGTTGGCCTCCATGATGGCGGCGATCTGAGCCGGCAGGATCTGGTCGCCGGGTACTCCGGGGCCGGCCATCATCACGATGAACGCCACGCTGGGGTTCCGCGCAGCAACCATCGGAGCGATCAGGCCGCCTTCACTATGTCCGATGAGTCCGATCTTCAGGGGATTGACCTCGGTTCGCGTCTTCAGGAAAGAGATTCCCGCCTCGACGTCCGTCGCAAAATCGCGAGTAGTCGAAGCCGCGAAATTCCCGCCGGACTTTCCGGCGCCACGATCGTCGACTCGCAACACCACGATTCCCTGGCGCGTTAAATAATCCGCCAGAACGAGGAACGGCTTGTGCCCGAGCAGACTTTCATCGCGGTCCTGCTGGCCGGAGCCGGTGATGAGCACAACGGCTGGAAATGGTCCTCGCCCTTGCGGGACCGTGAGCGTCGCGCCGAGATCGATGCCAGCCGTTTGATTTTTGTAGATGACGTCCTCATCGCGATACGGATATGGCCGCACCGGATTCTGCGGCCGGTGATGCTCGACCTTCGTGACCTCTCCGGTCGACGGCTTCAATACGAGAGGCAGACTGTTGCCGCCTTGCGTGAAGGTTCCTTCGATGGTGCTCCGGTCCGCCGCGATCTTGCCATCAAAGGTTGCGCCGAGGTTCGGCATCCCCAGTTTGATTGAGGATCCATCGCGTGTGACGGTGGGCACCGGCAGTCCTTTGGCGCCCTGGTCGGGACTGTCGAGCGTCGCAGTCAACCCAGCGGACGTATTGACGAAATGGAAAACGATGCGCAGTTTCGTGCCGACGTCGAGGGTTCCCATCCAGGCTCCATCGATGTCGGAGGGCGCCACGGCGCCGGCGGCCTTCGCGGCCATCCGCGTAAGGACGAGCGGAAACGGCTGGCCTTGTGTCCATGTGCCGTCGATCGACGTCGCGTCCGAATTCAGCTTGCCTTCATACGTCCCTTGGATCGATTCGATCGCAAAGCGTAGATTCGATCCTTCGACCGTGACCGTTCCGGCTGGTATGCCTTTGGCGCCCTGATCGATGCTGTCGAGCGTGGCAGTCAATGCGCCACTCGAGGACTTGGCGACATGCAGGATGAGCCGGAACTCGGCTCCTCCTGCCTTGAGGGTGCCTTGCCAATCACCGGCCACCTCGGGCTGCGGCGGCGTCGTTTGGGCAAATAATCCAAAGCCCGCGGCCGCGGTGAAGGTACTGAAAATCACGATCCGCATAGTCTGACTCATGGCGATCTCCATTCTACTCTTCCATTAATTGCAACTCGTCGATTTCGCGCTGCAGTTTCCTGGCGGCCCGGATGTTGCCCCACCACAGGAAACTCCAGAAAGCCAGGATCAACACGACGGCGATGGCGAGGTATCGCAGGTCCAGGCCGAACCCCGCAAGCATCACGGCCAGCCCGGGTACGAACGGCGCCAGGTTCCATAACCAAAACCAACGCAGAACTTCGCGTTGGCGTTCCAGTTCTCTTCGATAAAAACTGATACCGCTCGAAAGTCCGAGCTCCGCGGGTACCGGACTGGCCGATCCTCTGCGTTGGAGAAACCAGGTGATGAAGAAGGCGCCCGGTATGCACAGGATCGATCCGAGGCGAACCATGAAACCGTGGAAGACGATCGCATACCCGGTGAACATGATTACGACGAGCGCCTCCGCGACGTACTCTCGAAGATTCCGGCGCTTGATGCGTTTGTGGGACGCTGCGGCTTTGGTCCGGATCTCATCGATCGACATGTGAGGCGAGTCACAGTGTTGGCTTTGCCACAGGCTTCGTGGATCGCCGGCAGGAAGCTCATTGTTCATCTGTCCGTGCTCCTTCCTGAAACCGCCGGGCGAGGATCGCCTTGATGCGGTGGATCTTCGTTGCTGCATTGCGGGCCGAAATCCCCGAGATTTCGCCGATCGACGCCGCGTCCATTCCCTCGAGATACGGCACGATCACCTGACGGTCGAGCGGCTTCAGTTGTTGAATCATAGCGGTCAGGCGCGCCAGCGCGCGGCGATGATCGAGGTCAGCCTCGCCAGCGGGCTCGATTGCGGAACGCGACTCCACGGCCTCGATGCTGACCCATTCGCGCCGATTCGCGCGCTGATCCCGGATGACGTGTGTCGCAGCGACATTATGGGCGACGCGGTAGACCCAGGTCCGCATCGAGCAGCGTCCGTCAAAAGCCTCGAAGCTTCGCCACAGCGCGACGTGGATCTCCTGCACCAGGTCACGCCGGCGATCGGAGTCGGCCTCGTACGCTCGGGCGAGGCGATCGATGGCTGCGCCGTAAGTCTGCGCCGCGTCGCCGTAGAGTTCGTCCTGCCGATGGATTGCAGAAATTGCCATCGCTTCTGGTAGTCGGCGGCGGCGCCAAATTCTTACACTCTACAAGTGCTGGGCGAACTTTTCCTCGGGCGCGAGCACGAGTTGATGCCGTCCGCGGAACGCGAAGTAGAGGATTCCGAGCAGGAACCAGATGGCCGCTCCGATAACACCCTTGTTATACAGAGGATTCACGAACAGCGTTCCCAGCGTGACGATCGCGATGATCGCGGCGACCGCCGCTCCCGCGATCCCGAGCGGACTCACATACGGCCGCTCGAGCTTCGGATATTTCAGCCGCAGCAGTACGAAGGACGCCATCTGCAACACGTACGCGATCACGGCTCCGAAGACTGCCATGTTCAAAAGAATCGCGCCAACGGGGCTGTCCTGTCCCGCCAGATACAAGGCGTACGCGGCGCAATAGCCGATCACCGATCCGGCGATCAACGCGCGATGCGGAGTGGCGCGTTTGCCGTGCGTCACCGACAGCCACACCGGAAAATATCCGGCGCGCGACAGCGAGTAAATCTGGCGTCCGTAGGCGAAGATGATCGTGTGGAACGATGCGATCAAGCCTGTGCAGGCGACCAGCGCGAGCAGGCGTGTGCTCGCTCCCGATCCGAAAATGGTCTGAAAGCTGAGGAATAGCGGCTCGTTCGACAATCCGACTTTGGCGGCGCCAGGCGCGATTCCGGCTGATAGGAACAAGGTCAGGAACGAGCAGGCGATCAACGTCAGCAAGCCGTACCACAGTCCTTTGGGCATGTCCCGTTTCGGATCGTGCGACTCCTCGGCGGCGAGCGGCAGTTGCTCGATTCCCAAATAGAGCCACAACGCAAACGGCAAGCAGACGAGGACGCCGTTGAATCCCGCGGGCATCCAGGGGCCCGTCCAATGTGCGAAGTCGAAGTGCGGCAGCGCGCCGATCCAGAAGACGGCGAGGGTCGCCAGCGCAGCGACTGTGATCGCGATGGAGAATTGGAACGAGACTTCGACACCCCAGATGTTCAAAGCGACGAACACCGCATAGCAGACGAGCCACCACAGCGGCTCGACCGACTTCGGAGTGTTGGAGATCGCGCCGAGATATCCGCCAATACCGACGACGATGGTGGCGGGGGTGAGAATGTACTCCATGTTCTCGGCGAGCCCGGTGATGTAGCCGCCCCACGGCCCCATGGCCGCGCGGCCGAATGAATAGGCGCCGCCCGTGTGCGGCAGCGCCGGTGACATTTCCGCAATCGACGCGCAGAGCCCGGCATACATGGCGGTCATGATGACCAGAGCATAAACCATGCCGCCGAAGCCGCCGGAGACGAGGCCGAAGTTCCATCCAAAGAAATCGCCGGAGATGACGGCGCCCACGCCGAGCGCCCACAGATGTAGCACGCGCGCGTGGCGGCGGAGTCCGCGCTGGGCGAGATATTCGTCGGTCGCGGGCTTGTATTCGAAAGCCATCTCAGCCCATGAACCGGCTCGAATTGGATCGCATATCCGCAGCGGCCTCGCGATATTCCGTCAGCAGACGTGCGATCAGATCCCCGGCGCTCTCGATCGACTTGACTGCCGCGATCCCTTGGCCGCAGCCCCATATGTCGCGCCAGGCTTTTGTTTCAGCGGCGAAGTTCATCTTCGATGGATCGCTGACCGGCAGGTTGTCGGGATCGAGTCCGGCATTGATGATAGAAGGGCGCAGATAGTTGCCCAGCACTCCCGTGAACAGATTCGTGTACACGATATCGCTCGATGCGGAATCGACGATCATCTGCTTATACCGCGCGTCGGCATTGGCTTCGCGCGTCGCAATGAAGGCGGAGCCGATGTACGCAAGGTCCGCTCCCATGGCTTGCGCCGCGAGGATCGCCGCGCCACGTGCGATGGATCCCGAGAGTGCGAGCGGACCATCGAACCACTCGCGGATCTCCTGAATCAGTGCGAACGCAGACGTCGTGCCGGCATGTCCACCAGCTCCTGCGGCCACGGCGATGAGTCCAGTGGCGCCTTTTTCAATGGCCTTGTGCGCAAAGCGATTGTTGATGATGTCGTGCAGCGT
>DASXZC010000455.1:0-4823 GCA_036502165.1 Bryobacteraceae bacterium | reverse complement strand
ATCAATCCGGCCGCGGCCCAAATCGTGTCGATGCTGCCCGCCGCCAATCTACCCGGGACCAGCAACAACTTGATCGGAAGCGTGCCCCTTCGTGATGACAATCATCGGATGGATGGACGCATCGACGAACGCTTCTCCGAGAAAACGACCGGCTTCATTCGCTATGGATTTACCGAGGGAAGTCTCGATCAAGGCTCGCTGCTCGGCGCGCTGGGAAATCCGGTGTCCTCTGAATTCCGTGCAATGAACGGCGTCGCGAGCATCAGCGTTGTCGCCCTTCCCAGCTTGGTCGGGGAGTTCCGCGTCGGCTATGATCGCTATCGCAATCAACTTTCGCCGTGGGGCGACTTCTCTTCGCTCAGCAGCCTCGCGGGTCTCGGATTCGCCAATGGACTGCCTTCGATTAACATCGCCGGATATACTTCGCTCGGTTTTGCTCCGAATGTTCCTTCGAAGCAGGTTGATAATGTTTATGACGGCGCCACGAATTGGATCTCGCATTTCGGGATTAATAAAGTCAGCTTCGGCGTGAGCGCCCGCGCGCTCGAGGTGAATGGAATTGGAAATCCGTTCTTCAGCTCGAACGGCAGCTTCGTCTTCGGGCCCGGCTCCACGCTGAATTCGACGGCATCCGGAGCGACACTCAGCTCGGCCGCGCTGCAGGCCAATGCGTTTGCGAGTTTCCTGACCGGCACTCCGAGCGAGTCCGGAATCTCGAATTACACGCTCAACCCCGGCTACAGGCAGAAACAATATGCGGCGTATCTCACCGACACGGTCAACATCTTCCAGAGGCTGTGGGTCGAGTTGGGCGTGCGCTATGACATCTTCAGTCCGCTGCAACCGGCGAACACGGGCGGAGCCATCATATTCGATCCGTTCAGCAACACCAGCACTACGACCGGATCGAATCAGCTCAGCAACAATATCTATCGCTATGATCTGAATAATGTCGCTCCGCGAGTCGGACTGGCATTTCGCCCCGTAGATCGGCTGGTATTCAGAGCCGGCTATGGAATTCATTATTTCGCGTTGCCTTTCGCGATGATGCCGTTTAATCCCTTGACGCAGAGTGTCCAGAACGGAATGACCGGCGGACTCGGTTATACGCCGTTCACGACGCCGACCGTTCCGGCCTCGACTGGCACCAACGTTGCCGCGAACACGCCGTATTTGTACGGTCCTCGCGACTTCAATACGCCCTATGTGCAGACCTTCAGCGCGATGATCCAAGGCGATCTGGGGAACGGCTTCCTCTTGGACGTCGGCTATGTCGGAAACGTTGGCCGTCAACTTCCTTATGAGGCCGCGCTGACGGGTCAGCCCGGCTCCGGACTCTCTGGCCTGGCGTTCGCAACCCGTACCGCGAATTCTTACGAGATCGCGCCGGGCTTGAATAGCAACTACAATTCGCTGCAGGTCAACATCACAAAGAAGTTCGGCGCCGGGCTCGCACTGACTGCCGCATACGCGTACAGCAAGGCGCTCGACGACGGATTCAATCTTCTCGATCCGTACGATCGCTCGAATAACTATGGCCCCGCGGATTGGGATCGCACCCACATTCTTTCGGTCACTCACGTCTGGCAGTTGCCCTTCGGCCCCGGCCGCGGACATCTGACCAGCGGTTGGGCGGCTCGCGCATTCGGAGACTGGCAGCTCAATGGAATTTTCCATTGGTCGACGGGAAGTCCGTTCACTGTGACGGCCGATCCGCTGGCGTGCGCTTGCCTCGGTGCGACGGCCGTTCCGGCGATGTACACGGGTTCCTCTTTCGGATCGGGAGTGAGCGGATCATCGTTCAACCCCAACCTGTTCTCGACGCCGATGGCTGGAACGTTTGGAACTCTGAGCCGCAACGCCTTCCGCGGACCGGATCTGCAGTCCTATAACGCAGCCCTCTTTCGCAACTTCACCGTGAATGAAAATATCAAGCTGGAGTTGAGAGGCGAGGTCTATAATCTGACGAATTCTGCGAATTTGCAAAATCCGGTGTCTAACATAATGTCACCCGGATTTGGATCGAGTGTCGGCAATATCAACGGAATGGCTGGACGCCAGTTCCAGGTTGCCGCCCGGATTCTGTTCTAAAGAGATCGGAGGACGAAGTGAATGAGCGAGCTCCCGAAAGGGAGCTCGCTCTTCTGCATTGGGAGGCTACTAGCGGTTTCCGAGGACTAACGAGGACGAACTACGTACGCTCTGTGGCAGAGCCTGCCAGGCAAGCCGATGGTCGTCCTTCTCTTCACTCTGCAAGGTGCGGGCGAGCTGCTCCGTGGTGCTGTCATTGCTGGCCGCAGCAGCGGACGCCAACGCTTCATACATTCCCATTTCGGCGGAGGCCGCCGCATACGTAATCATCAAGTGCTGCGAACTCTTCTCCGATTCGGAGTGTCCCAACTGCGCGGTCACCGGCGTGAATGCCAGTAGATGCGCGAGCAGGCTCTTCGCGGTCGAAGTCGTTCCACCCAGCGACTTGATTCGTGCCTCCAACCTCTCATGCTGCGTGCGAGCTTTGCGCGACATCATCGACATCAGCGATTGAACCTCGCTCTGATCGCCCGCCTTACTGAAACTCGCAAGCGCGTCTTCGAAGTTCCGTTCCGCTGCTTCGGTGTCCTGCAGGTACCGCAGAACCACGTTCTCCTTTTCACCCGAATCGTTCGTCGCAGCGGCTCGAAGGCCTTGCACGGAGGCAATGGGAATCAGCGGCCAGATCTTATCCGCGGCCGCCTGCTCCTGTGCCTGGATTTGTTTCACCAGGCGCGAGGTCACCAGATCGCCTGCGATTTCCGCGGCAATCGAAAGCGACTCGTACATCGCGACCTCGGCGTTCTCTACCGCGAACGCCATGATGAGATCTTGCGTAGCCCGCTCCTCCTCTTCATGCCCCAGTTGCGCCATCTTTGGCGACATGTTGAACAGATGCGCGAAGAAACTCTTCACGCTTGACGTGCTGCCGCCGAGTTTTTCGAGGCGCTCCGTCAGAGCTTGGTACTGTGACCTCGTTTCACCAGCGTGTTGCGTGAACAGTTCTTGCGCTTGCGTCATCGTTGCTTCTTTAGCGAAGCCCTCGAGCTGCGTTTCGAAGCTTTTCTCGGCTGCGATTGCGTCTTCGAGGTATCGTCGAATGGGATTGTCCATTGTGGTCTCACTTTCTTCTGATCAAATTTGTTGCCGGTTTTGCGGAATCGCGATGGCATCAAAGTTCGCTGCCAGCGATCGTAATTCGCCCGGGACCGCGGCACTCGCCAACGGCTTGCCATGCCCCGGCGCGACAATCGTCGGCGCAAGCTCGGCGAGCTTGGCAACCGATTCCCGCGCCCGATTCCAGTCCCACGTGAAATAAGCGGGAGGCCCATGCAGTTCCGGCTCCTGCGCGAGCGCCGCTTCGAAAAAAGACTCCGGTTTCGTCGTACAAAAAGCATCGCCGGCGAGCAGAGTTTTATCCGCACGCCGGAACAATGAGATGTGCCCGGGCGTGTGGCCCGGCGTATGCCAGATTTCCCAATCCGGCAATTTGGCGCTCATGTGCCCGCTCGCATCACCCGGAGGAAGTGCGTGCAGCCGCATGCCCAGATCGAGTGGTCCACGCGGATAAAACGGAGACAGAAGCGTCATCAGTCCGCCACCTGCGCCCATATTCGGCGCTGGATATTCGTCCCTGCCAGTTAAATAGGGGAACTCGAGCGGATGCGCCAACACCGGCACCTGCCATCGATCCGATAATTCCTTCGTGGAACCGGCATGATCGAAATGTCTATGCGTGAGCACGATCGCATTGGGCGGCCGCCCGAAACGCGCTTCGGCCCACGCTCGAATCTTCGACTCGCACAAGGGGAGTCCCGTATCCACCAGCGTCCAGGAACCGTCGGAGTGGCTGATCGAGTACACGTTCACGAATAGAATTCGCAGGCCGTGCACTTGTTGCGCAACATCGTCGATCGGCACAACCTGGTTCTCCGGTATTTCAATCGCACTCATCATTTGGGGCCTCGGCGCCTCGATTATTAGAGCCTGGAGGCCCGGTGCATGTTTCCCCGCGCCATGCGCCATAAGAATTCGAAACCAACTGGCCCGGTTGCTACTCTTTCAATGTGGAAGGCCGGCGTGTGCCGGTCCATAACCGCGATGGCGATCATGACCCCTCCGATACCCCGGCCCGAATACCCACGGCCTCAATTCACGCGCTCCGAATGGATGAACCTCAATGGCTGGTGGACCTTCCGAATCGATGATGAGAACGTCGGCCTCGAGCGGCGTTGGTTCGCCTCCGCTGAGTACCCCTCGCGGATCCTGGTGCCGTTCTCGTTCGAGTCGATGATCAGCGGAATCGGCGATCGCACCTTTCACCCCTGCGTGTGGTACCGGCGCGCATTCGATGTTCCGACGCAATGGGCGGGCCGCCGGATTCTCGTTAACTTCGGGGCGGTGGATTATCGCGCAACCGTATGGGTCAACGAGATCGTCGTGGCTTGGCATGAAGGTGGGCACACGCCTTTTAGCGCCGACATCACCGGCGCCATACGGGAAGGGGAAAACACGATCGTCGTGCGCGCCGAGGATCCTCCCACTGACCGCTACATCCCGCGTGGCAAGCAACACTGGGAAGCGACGCCCGCGAGTATTTTTTACGCGCGCACCACCGGCATCTGGCAAACGGTTTGGCTCGAGCCCGTGATGGTGAGCCATTTGGAAAGCATACGGATCACCAGTTCCATCGACGGAGTCGTGTCGGTATCGGCGAAGATCGCCGCCCCCGGGCCGTCCCAATTTGTGACCATCGCGATTCAGGACCAGGGACGCGTCCTCGCCTCGGCGAT
>DASXZC010000454.1:0-15217 GCA_036502165.1 Bryobacteraceae bacterium | reverse complement strand
CCGGCGGAGAATTTTTCGAGATCCGCGCGGTTAACGGAGAAGATGCCTTTGCTGCAGGCCATCCACAGGCTGCCACGGTCATCGGCGGCGATGCCGTAGATGTCGTCATCGAAGAGTCCATCATTGGCGGAGAAGTGCTCGATTTTGGCGCCGGCGGCGGTGAGCCGGTAGAGGCCGTTGCCGATGGTTCCGGCCCAGATCGAGCCGTCGGAGGGATCGGCGAACAGGGCGGCGGCTTCCCGAATGATCGTGATGTTGCGCGGAGGGGCAGCGAGATTCTTGAGATCGAAGATCTGGATTCCGTTGCGATCGGTGGCGGCGTAGATGTGGCCGGCGCGGTCCTCGGCGAAGGAGACGACGGCGGAGTCGAGGGTCCGCGAAAGGATGACGTGATCGTCGCTGAGGACGGCGATTCCATTGGCGGTTCCGGCCCAGAGGAGGCCGGAGCGATCGCGGTAGAGGCTGCGGATCGATTGGCGGAGGATGCTTTCGACTTTACCGTCGCGCAGGTGGTCGAGGCCGGTGGAGGTTCCGATCCACAGCGAGCCGTCTGGGGATCCGCCGAGGGCTTCGACAAAGTTATTCGAGAGTCCCTGGGATTTTCCCATGACGGTAAATCCGTTGTGGATTTTGCGGGCGAGACCTTGACCGAGGGTGCCGACCCACAGGCTGCCGGCGGCGTCTTCGAAGACGGGGCCGACGTCGTTGGTGGGAAGTCCTTCAGCGGTGGTGAAGGGGATGGTGCGGCGGTCGAGGAACTGATTGAGTCCGCGCTTGGTGCCGACCCAGAGGTGACCTTCGCGATCCTCGGCGAGGGCGTAGACGGTGCTCTGCGACAGTCCTTGCTTGGCGCCGAAACTTTCAATTTCGCCATTCTTTGCGCGGCTGAAACCTTCGTTGGTGCCGATCCAGACGCCGCCGTCGGAGTTGGGAATGATGGCGAGGATGGAGTTTCCGGCGAGTCCGTTAGCTTTTGTGAAGAAGCGAGTGGAGGTGGACGCTATATGAAGAAGTCCGCGGGAGGTTCCGACCCAGAGGGTGCTGTCGGCGCTCGAGAAAAGGGATTGGACGGTGGCGTCGGCGGGGGTCGATTTGGGGAGGGGGAAGTTCTCGAAGCGGGCGCCATCCCAGGTGCGGAGGGAGGCTTGATCGCCGCCGATCCACACGATGCCACGAGAGTCCACGCTGAGGGCGGTGACGGGAGTGTTGTTGGGGATGCTCGAGATGCGTCCATTGGCGATTTGCACGATTTCGCCATCCGCGAGGGCGGCCCAGATGCGGCCTTGGGGACCGGCGGCGAGGTGGAGGACGGAGTCGGAAGGAAGTCCGTTCGAGCGGGAGAAATGATTTTTGAGCTGGATGCCGGAGTACTCAAAGAGTCCGGATTGGGTGGTGGCGATCCAGACGTTGCCGGAGGAGTCCTCGATGATCTGTTCGACGGGGTTGGTGTCGTTGGTCATGCCGGGGAGGGGCGTGAAGCGGATGCCGTCGAAGCGTTGGACTCCGGCGCTGGTGCCGAGCCAGATGTAGCCATCGGAGGCTTGGAGGATAGAGCGGATCTCGGCGGGGGGGAGTCCTTGAGGAGATTGCCAGATGCGGTGGAGGTATTGGGTGAGGTTACGTGTGGAGTCGAGGGCGAACGAGGGCGCGAGGAGGGTGAGGCTGAGCACGAGGAGGCTCGTTGCGCGGAAGTCCTTGAGTCGGGGTAGGTTGGGAATTACCACACCGATTATCCTGACTCAATTTTACTGTGGGTGGTTACAGTTGGGGCGGATTGGGTGGCGGAGGATGAGGCGGTCCTAAGGTAAGTCCTGCTCCGGGCGGTTCGAATTGCACGAACGGCGTTGTAGCGTACAGTAGAGCACGCTAATCTGGAGATGTAACTTATGAAGCTGACCATTGAATTACCTGACGAGCAGAAAGTTGCGTTGGCTTCGAAAGCCCGTGTTCATGGCCTTTCCGAGGAAGAGTATGCCCGGCAGGTTCTCCAGCAGGACCTCGCACCGGCATGGCTTCAACGGTCTTGGCAAAGTGCGAAGGAAAACGGTCTCGATCAGTTGTCGCCCGAAGAGATCGACGCGGAAATCACTGCGGCGCGGCGGGCGCGGCGTGAGTCCAGTCAGCTTTTCTCGAAGAGCTAGGTCGTCTCTGGGATGAGGCATTGCGTCATCCGATGGTTTTATACCGGGGTTGGTCAGGAAATCATGGCGGAGGAAGAGGCGTTCCTAAACACTAGTTCTGGTCTTTCCGTTGGGTTCGCAACGCCAATCGCTCGTCGAAGTAGAACGGTTCTGGTTCGTGGAATACGATTCGCTTGAATTCTGGATGCTGCGGATTTAGGAGATAGTTCCGCTCGCGCGGAAGGACAGCCGAGGGAACGACGAGCGCTGCCGTTTCGTTGGCCGTAACCCATGCGGTGCCCAGGTCGCGGGTTCCGCTTGAGTGCTCAGATGAGTTCCATCCCCTGGGCATTTCCTCGACAGACAGAATTGTACGAGGCACGTCATCGGAGATTTCGATCGGAACTGCAATATAGTCATTCGCAAGTTCACGATTGTTCGCAAGAATCTCAAGCGCGCACAGCGCGCGACTCTCGGCGGCGTAAATTACCGAAATGCCTTTGTGATTCCATCGTCCGCCGAACTTTGCGCTGCCGGCACCGTCGTTGGCGGGGTACCGCCTGCTACCGATCCGGAAGATGATCATCGGCTACCAGATACCATGCTCGATCCTGCCGAGGACGTCTTGGATCTGCTCGACACCGGTCGTGGTATTCATGATCGAAATGGGCGTTCGGTGAGAAAGGGCGGGAAGCGGCGTGCGAAGCCAGTCGATGGCCTTGTCCCGGGTGCCGAAAACCTCGATCGCCCTGGCGACCACGGTTACGATGACATCCAGATCGACTCTGATTTGCAACGGCTTTTGTTCGGCGATGAACTCCGCTTTGCCCTTGTGCTGTGCAACGTTCTTCATCGGATTGCTCGGTTATCTCAATCTATACCGCTCTGCCATTCCTCGCGTGCCTTTATGATAGCGGAACCGCGTGCGCGCGGGCTATCATTTGTGGAGGCAATCGAGGGATGCACAACATCGACCACGCGCCGCCAGATCGTAGGCTGCAGGCGTTCGTCCGGGGCTATATTCAGCGGCGGACGCCAAGTCCGCCAGCGGCGGTCACGGTCGAACCCTATGTCGCGCGGCTCGGCGGAATGCTGGATTTCCTGTTCGCCGACCTTTATGACATTTGCGTTCCGGGAATGGGCTTCATTCCATGCTTTGCGGCCGCGGTTGTCGGACCTCATACCCATGGCCGCATCCAACTTCGAATCCGTGGGCGGGTCGAAGAATTCGTGATTCTGTTGCATCCTCAAGGAATTCATCAGCTTTTTGGCGAACCGGCGCATTTGTTCGTGAACACCGGCTATGAGGCGCAAGCGGTGCTGGGGCCGGAGATTCGACAGTTGCATCAACGGCTGGGTAATGCAGTCGATTTTCGAGAGCGTACACGACTGGCAGACGCATTCCTTTTGGGACAACTGCGAGACGCCGAGCGGACTGATCGCTCGAGCAAAGCTTTCGATGCGATCGTCGCGGCAGATTGCCCGCTCACGGTCGCGGAGGCGGCTCGACAGGCGGGATTGAGCGTCCGTCAACTGGAACGGAAGTGCCTGCAATATACGGGCCTCAGTCCTAAGATGCTGGGGCGAATTTCGCGGTTCGAACGTGCAATGGCTTTGAGGCGCGCGAGCGGCGCCCAGTGGACAACGATTGCACACGAACTCGAATATTCAGACCAGATGCATATGATTCGAGACTTTCGCTCGCTGGCGGGTGATACGCCGGGACGGATCATGCAAAGGATTAGTGCCGATCATCTGATCAGCGTGCCTTGAGCTATTCTTCCGGGGGTTCCATGGGAGGTCCGAGGAGTTCCATGCCGCAGTCAGCGAATAAAGGGCTCGTCAGGGCCATGTCGTGTTGGTGCTCAGGTGACATCCGTGCAAATCGATCGAAGAAATCCTCGAGGCGGTCCGCGGGTTGAGCAAGGATCAGCACCCGGCCGCTGGACGCATTGGTCTTCGTCCAACGATGCGGAACGCGCCGCGGAGCGAGGAGGCTCATGCCTGCGGTCAGGCGGTGTTTATGGCCGCCTACCTCAAACCAAAATGTTCCTTCCAGCACCCAAAACCATTCCTCTTGACTGTGATGCTGGTGCAGAGGGACCGCGAGACCGGGCGGCACACGGCTTTCGAACATCGACCACGCACCGGCGGTATCCTTCCGCGAGATTTTGGTCCAGATATGATCGGGGGAGGTGCAGGCCGGTTCGCCCCAACGGCTTTGCTCTGCTTCAACGACGAGTGCTTGATCCATTGTGTTTGCTCCAAAAGGCGCGAATGTTATCGCGTGCAAACATTATTTGATGGAAGGCGCTGCCCGGAATAGTACAAACGCGACACGGCTTAAGATGGCGGAGGAAGAGGGATTCGAACCCCCGAACGAGTTTCCCCGTTAACGGTTTTCAAGACCGCCGCGTTCAACCGCTCTGCCATTCCTCCGCGTCGCTTTTATGATAGCGGAATGGGGGTCAATTCGTCTTCAGCCATTTTTGCTTGCGGCTCGATTCGAGCACCTTTTCGAGGACTTGCATGCCCCATAATCCTTCGGCGAAAGTTGGGTAGTCGATCGGAGCTTTTGGATCCGCCACGCGGGCGTAGAAGCGTTTGTAGAGTTGCTTGTGGCAGTCGTCGTAGCCTTCCGAGTGGCCTCCGGGGAGGTCGGCGAAGCCGGCGGCGGGGCCCATCAAGAGAGACGGATCCTTGATGATAATTTGGTTCGGGGAGTTGCGTTGGCCGATCCAGAGTTCGTCGGGGCGCTCTTGATTCCAGGCGACTCCGCTCTTGGTGCCGAAGATTTCGAATTCAAAACGATTCTTGCGGCCGGCGGCCATTTGGCTTACTGCGAAAGTGCCGCGGGCGCGGTCGCCCAGTTTGAGGAGGACGGCTCCGTAGTCGTCGGTGTCGATCGGGATGTCTTCGGTTTGCGAGAATTTCTTCTGCTTTGCGCTGAAGGTTTCGACGTTGCCGAGGGGGCGCTTGCGGACTTTGAAAAACGTTTGGAGGTCGGCGCAGACGGCGGAGATTTTTAGGCCGGTCAGGTGCTGGATCATGTCCATCCAGTGGGATCCGATGTCGCCCATGGCGCGGAGGGCTCCGTTTTCTTTGGAGACGACGCGCCAGTTGAAATCGGTTTCGTAGAGGAGCCAATCCTGAAAATACGTTCCGTTTACGGTGAGGATTTCGCCGAGTTCGCCGGCGGCGATCAGTTGGCGGACGTGCTGGACGACGGGGTAGTAGCGGAGGTTGTGGTTGACGGCGTTGGCGAGTCCTTTTATCGCGGCGAGGTCGACGAGCTTTTTGCCTTCGGCAGCGGTGAGGGTGAGGGGCTTTTCGCAGAGGACGGCTTTGCCGGCTTCGAGGGCTGCTTTCGCCATGGGGAAGTGGAGCGCGTTGGGAGTGACGATGTGGACCGCATCGATATCCGGCATGGCGAGGATCGTGTTGTAGTCGCCGGTGGAGATGGGGACGTTGACGGAGTCGGCGAACTGTTTGGCGGTGGCCTCATCGATCGAGGCGACGGCGGCGACTTCGACGTTGCCGAGACGGCGGATCTGCTCGGTGTGGACTTTGCCCATGAATCCGGTGCCGAGGACCGCGGTTTTCAGTTTCTTCATTTCGTGTGTTCCTTTCGTGGCGACAATCCAACACTTTACCGCAGTTTGAGTTAAACTTGAACTGAGGATTGGTACCTCTATGACCGTACGGATACGATTGACAGCCGGTCCGCAGATCAAGCGGATGTCCGGCAAGAATCGGAATGCGGCACTGGCAATTGCAGCTCTTGTGACACCGGCGACGTTGCTCGCATTTGTGTTGGCGTTTTGGCGGATGTCAGCGGACTTGGGGTTCACGTCGGCTTTTCCCATTACATCGGGGTTGTTGTCGCACTGGCAGGTGTGGCTCGCGATTGCCCTTGTAGGGCAGTTTTTTACGACCACGCTGAACCGGTATGGGCGGGACGGACGGTTTCGGATTTCGAGGCCGCTCGCGAGGGATTAATTTCGGCGATTAACAGATCGTGGGTGAATGGGGCTGCACTGCGCACTACATTGCCACTGGGGTCGATGATTGCCGAGGATCCGGGGGATACCAGCGCGGCTGTGCTGCCAGTCACGTCCGAACGAATCACCCAGGCGCGGCTTTCCAGTGCTCTTTCGATTCCTGCGGCGGTTGCGGCCGCAATCAATTTTTCGTTGGCTTTCGCGGGCGGGAGTCCATTGTTCGTTGGGATGAACAGCGCTTGCGCTTCTGACGCGGGGGCGGGGAAGTTCGAATCGTTGCAGATCATGATGCCGAAGGCGAGACCTTCGATTTCGAAGACAGGTGACTCATTGCCGGCTGCGTACACGGAGTGGCGGATCGCAGGGTGGCGCTTGCGATAGAGACCTGCGATTGCGCCGCGGTGGAAGATCGCGGCCGTGTTGAAGAGGCGGCCATCGGCGGCGAGTTCCGTGAATCCGATGATCGTCGTGACTGTCGCGCTTGCAATCGAGGCGAGTGCGGCGGCGAGATTTTCTGGTGCGATCGCGATGGCTTGGGGATCCTCGGCGTAATCGGCTAGGCCTCCGAGGATCGCTTCGGGGCAGCAGAGAATCGTCACTCCTTCGACTTCACAGCGCGCGACTTGCGTTTGGATCAGGCTCAGCGGGCCGAGTGAGCCGAGCGGAGCCTGATAGGCTGCTACCTTCACTGTTATTCGTGCCTGAGGGCGACGATTGGGTCAATTCGGGAGGCGCGGTGCGCGGGGAGAAATCCGGCGAGTAGGGCGCAGCCGAGGAGGATCGCGACTGAGATGCTCAATGCTAGCGGGTCTGTGGGTTGCAGTCCGAAGAACAATTTCTTTGCGAGCTCTGGCTGCGATCGAACGATCCGGATTGCAACGTAAACGGCGGCGAAGCCGACGACGATTCCGAAGCTGGTCAGGCTGAATACTTCACGCAGGACCATCCATACGATGCGGGTGCGCTCGGCGCCTAGGGCCATGCGGATGCCGATTTCGCCGGTGCGGCGGGCTACTGCGTATGCCATCGTTCCGTAAAGTCCGATGCAGGCCATCAGGAGGGCGAGTCCGCCGAACCAGGTGCAGAGTTTTGCGAAGGTGCGTTCCTGGCTGATGGTTTGATCGATGCGCTGCACTTGCGTGGTGAGTCCGGCGACGGGGACGAGCGGGGATGCTTCGCGCACGACTTGGCGTACGGAGTTTGCGAGGGCGAGAGGATCGCCGGCGGCGCGGAGTTCGAAATACATTTCGCGCACCATGCGGTTCTTATTGGCTTGGCTCCAGGGAGCGTAGGTGACGGGGGGAATGTCGCGCTTGAGGGATGCGTAGCGGGCGTTCCTTGCGACTCCGACGATTTCGACATCGGCGCCTTTGTTGCCACCGAAGGTGAAGTGGCGGCCGATTGGGTCCGTCCCTTTGAAGTATTTGTCGACGAATACCTGATTCACGACGGCGACGAGTTGCGCGCCTTCGACGTCGCCTTTACCAGTGGGACGTCCCAAGAGAATCGGGATTTCCATCGTGTCAAAAAACGTCGAGCCGATTTGCACGTAAGAGGTGTTGGGTCCGCGTTGGCCTTCGGGAGGTTGGGGGATTCCGGGGACGGTGATGGAGGTCGAATCGGACCATCCGCTGACCATGGGGAGATTCGTCGTTGTCGCGGCGCGGACTCCGGGGAGGCGTTGGAGACGGGTTTCCACATCCTCATAGAAATGTTTGAGGGCGGCGTCGGAGTAGCCGGCTTTACTGGCGTCGAGGTGGAAGATCAGAATATTTTCGGCGTTGAAGCCGAGGCTGATGGAATGCAGGTTCGAGAGGGTGCGCACGAATAGCGCGGCGGCGACGACTAAGAGAAGAGACAGGGCGATTTGCGCGATTACAAGAATGTGGCTGAGGCCGAAGCGGAGTCCCCAGAGGCGGGTGCGGGCGTGGGCTTCGCTCGAGCGGGTTTCTTTGAGGGCGCGCGTGGTGTCGACTTTGGTGGCTTCGAGGGCGGGTGCTAATCCAAACAGGATGCCGGTTGTGAGGGCGGCGATCAGCGTGAACGTGAGGACTCGCCAGTCGATGCCGACGGCGATGGGGAGGTCCTCGCCGTTGCCCATCCACGTGGCGAGCAGGCGGATTCCGAGGGCGGCGACTCCGATACCGGCGGCGGCGCCGAGCATCGCGAGGAGGATGCTTTCGGTCAACAGTTGACGGATGATGCGGAAGCGTCCGGCGCCGAGGCTGAGGCGGACGGCCATTTCACGGCGGCGGCTCGAGGCGCGCGAAAGAAGAAGATTGGCGATGTTGGCGCAGGCGATCAGGAGGATGAGGCCGGCCATGCCTAAGAGGATCCACAGAGGTTCGGAGTATTGGCGGCGCATCGCGTCGACACCGGAGCCGCCTTCCTGAAGCCATAGGACGGGGAGATCGGCGCGTTCACGATCCTTGGTGGCGGTGCTGAGGACGAAGTTATGAAAGGGACCGGCGAGGCGGGCTTCCGCCTGTTGCATGGTGACGCCGGGCTTGAGGCGGCCCATGAGCTCGATCCAATAATACGTTCCTTGGTTGAAGCCGGCGGCCCAGTCCTGATCGGGCTTGATGAGTCCGATGTCGGAGATGGGGATGAAGATGTGGGGCTTGCTGGCAGGGGAGACGCCGTAGAAATTGGGAGCGGCGACGCCGATGATGGTGAAGGGCTTGCCGTTGAGGTTCACGCTTTTGCCGGGGACGTTGGGATCGGAAGCGAAGCGGGAACGCCAATAGTCGTAGGTGATCATGACGACGGGCGGGGCTCCGGGGCGATCGTCGTCGGGGCCGATGATGCGGCCGAGGGCGGCGGGAACGCGGAGGCCGGGGAAATAATCGCCGGTGACGAGTTGGCCGTCGGCGAGTTCAGCGACACCGTTGTAGACAACGTCAAGGCGTCCGCCATTGGCGTGGCCGAAGAGGCTTTCGAGAACGTCGGTGTGGGTCTTGAGAAGTTGGAAAGCCGGGTAGGGATAGTTGGGGCTGGTTATGCCGCCGCCGGGTTCCGAGTAGGATGATCCCCAATGATCCTGAACAATGGGGGCTTCGCCCTTCGCTCGCCAGTTGAAGATGACGAGGCTCGAGGGATCCTGGACGGGGAGGGCGCGGAGCATCACGGCATCCATGAAGCTGTAGATGGCGGTGTTGGCTCCGATGCCGAGGGCGAGCGACAGGGCTGCCATGGCGGTGAAGAGCCTGTTGGCGGACATGGCGCGGAAGGCGTACCGGATGTCCTGCAAGAGTTGTTCGAGATAATTCCAAGTCCACATACGGCGGCTTTCCTCTTTTACTAAAGTGACGTTACCGAATTGACGGCGGGGATCGATGCCGGTGTCGGCGGCTTTGCGGCGCAAGTGATCGCGGAGCTCCTCTTCGAGGTCGTCGTCGAAGCGGCGGCGGTTGAACAGAAATTGGAGCCGGCGGAAGAGAGGGATCACACGGCCTCGATGACTCTGGCGATCGCGCCTGTGACCTGGCGATAGCCGGTGAGTTCGAGGGCCAGGCGTTTGCGTCCTTCGGGGGTGAGGTGGTAATAACGGGCGCGGCGGTTGTTTTCCGATTGCTTCCACTCGGCCGAGACCCAGCCCTTGATCAACATGCGTTGGAGGGCGGGATAGAGGGATCCTTCTTCGACCTGCAGCACGTTGTCCGAAGTTTGCTGGATGTGAAGGGCAACGCCGTAGCCGTGCATGGAGCCGAGACGCGCGAGGGTTTTCAGGATCAACATGTGCAGAGTGCCGGGTGGGATGTCGGGCTTCGTGATGGCTTCCATAGAGAAACTATAGGATAGATTCCCTATGGAAGCAAGTGGATGGGCAACCTTTCCGGATTTCGCGGCATCTATACGTTCAGGGCCTCGAGGCTGAAGGGGATGCTCTGCTATCCTCGAAACAGCAGGTCTATCGAGAGAGTTCTTCTTCCATGGCTAATCGCTCCCGTTCGTTTTCGCGGCCGTTCCTGTCACCGGACGCGTTTCCTCCGGCGGTGAAATGGCTGTTGATCGTCAATATATCGATCTATATCGTTATTTTGATCGCGAGCTACTCGGGCGCTACGCCGCGATGGTACTTTCCATTGGCGCTGCAGCCGGCGAGCGTGGTGACGCTCGGGATGATCTGGGAACTGGTCACGTACAGCTTCCTGCATCCGACGGCGTCACATATTTTTTGGGACGCGCTGGGGTTGTGGATGTTCGGGCAGATGCTCGAGCGGAGTTGGGGAACGCGGTTCTTCCTGAAATTTTATCTGCTGTGCGCGGTGGGCGCGGCGCTGTTCGCGATCGCCGGCAGCTATCTGTTTTTTGATCCGGGGGCAACATTCATCGGCATGTCGGGAGCGGTGCTGGGGCTGGTGGTGGCGTTCGGATTCGTGTTCTACGACGAGACTGTGCTGTTCGGATTCATCTTGCCGATGAAGGCGCAGTATGTGGCGATCGTGATCGCGGCACTGATGTTCTTTTCGACACTCGACACCCGGGGCGCTTATTTGACGCACCTGGGAGGCATGGTGACGGCGTTCGTCTATATGTATTTCTTTGAAGGCAAGGAGATCAAATTGAAGACGGGCGGGCGTTCCACGCTGCAGCAGAAGTACCGGCAGTGGAAGGTCGAGCGGGCGAAGAAGAAGTTCCAGGTGTACTTGCGAAAGAACGATCCGGATCGCGACCGGTGGGTGAACTAGGGACCGCTACCTGAGCCCGCCAAGGCGTGTTTATACTTGAGACCAAGGAATTGATTTGTTATGCGACTCTCACGAATGAACCGTACGCTGATGGGTTTTGTTTTGCTGGGTGGCTTGCTCGGCTTAGGTATCGCTCTCGAGGCTCAGGATCCGTCGAGTGAGACGGTCGCGAGGCCGAAGAAGAAAGATCCCGCGAGTGATCCGAGTTTACCGGATCAGGACAAGATTCCCTCAAAGCTGAATAAGAAGAAAGATCTGCCCGAAGGACTGACGACGTTCCGCAGTGATGTGAACACGGTCACCGTGGACATCGCTGTGATGGACAACAAGGGCAACTTCATTCCGAAGATCCCAGGTGGGAACTTCCGCGTGCTCGAGGACGATGTTCCGCAAAAGACGACGGGGTTCGCGGTGGGCGAGTCGGGGATGACGGTGTGCCTGGTTGTCGAGTTCAGCAACCGGTTCCAGTCGGTGTATTCGCGATCGTGGTTCGAGACTCTGCAAGCGGCGTACTCGTTCCTCGGCAGCTTGCGCAAGGACGATTACGTGGGCGTGATCGCGTATGACTTGAAGCCGGAGATCCTGACGGACTTCACGACGGATCCGATGAAGTGGCAAGAGGCGCTGGCGCGATTGCGCATTCCGGGCTTCAGCGAAATGAACATGTATGACACGGTTGTCGACACTGCTGACCGCATGACTAATATCGAAGGCCGCAAGGCGATCGTCTTGTTATCGTCGGGGATCGACACGTTCAGCAAGCTGACGTTCGACAAGACGCGCAAGGCGCTGCAGGTCGCGGGAGTGCCGATTTATGCGGTGTCGCTGTTCCAGGCCGATCGTATTATGTCTGACGATCGTATGCGGGGAACGCAGCGGATGGACTTCCTGCAGGCGGACAGCACGCTGAAGACGTTCACGAAAGAGACGGGCGGACAGGCGTACTTCCCAAGGTTCCCGGCGGAGTTGCCGCAGATCTTCGGGCAGATCAGCCAGGGACTGCGGAATCAGTACTCGCTCACGTACACGCCGTCGAATCAGACGCGCGACGGGAAGTATAGGAAGATCCGCGTGGAGTTAGTGAACCCCACGAACAACGAGCCGCTGCGGGTCGTCGATCAGAAGGGCAAGCCGATCAAGTACACGATCATTGCGAGAGCGGGATATACAGCGCCACGAGAAGTCGAGTAAGTAATTCGCGAGTATTTTCGCGGGCTCGTGTCAAGCACTGAATGTTCCCAGTTTGCAGATTGTTACGATCTCGTTGACATCGACATCGCGAGGCTGGTAGGTTAGCTCTGGCCCACATGACTCGCTCTCAGCCCCACGTAGATCCTAAACAAATCCTGATCGTAGATGACAACAAGATGGGTTTGAGCGCGCGCCGCGCGCTACTCGAAGCGGTGGGGCATGTGATTACGACGGCGGCTTGTGGAGCGGATGCGCTCAAGGTGGTCGATGGCGGCGGTGCCTTTGATCTCGTCGTCACCGATTACAAGATGCCGAACATGAACGGTGTTGAATTGATCGCGGAATTGCGTGTGCGCAATCCTGTTTTGCCGATCATTCTGATTTCGGGCTTCACAGATACTCTTGGGTTGAACGAAGACAATACGCAAGCCGATGTTGTGTTGCAGAAGAGTTCGAATGAAGTGACGCAACTGATGCGGGCGGTGTCGAAGCTGTTGAATAAAGCTCCGGGGCGCAAGCCTCCGGGTGCGGCGTCGCGGACCGCGGTGATACCGAAGCGCCGACAACAGAACTGAGGCGGCGCGTTTTATGATGGAGGCTACCATGGCCTCCGCCGTAGCCCGCACTGCTGTCCTTCTTTCCTTCCTCCTTTCTCGTGTTGATGCGGCGACGGTTGCGCGCAAGCCCGTTGCGCCGAGGCGCGCGCCGGCCGCGGCGGCGAGTGAATCGCAGGTCGTGCATGCGTGGATGCGTTCGATGACATTGCGCGACAAGATCGCGCAGTTGATCGTCGAGCCGTGCTTTGGCGAGAATCCGAATGTGCGGACGGCCGATTATAGACGGTTCTATCATTGGGTCCACGATTTGCATGTGGGCGGGTTGGTCGTGTTGAATCGCGTGGTGCGTGGGAGCGTGCAGAATGCGGAGCCGTATGCGATGGCGGCGTTCCTCAATCAGATGCAAAGGCTGTCACCGCTGCCGCTGATCATCGGGTCGGATTTCGAGCGCGGAGCTTCGATGCGGATCGCGAATACCACGAAGTATCCGCACAATATGGCGTATGTGGCGGCGGGCGATTTAGAGGCTTCGAGATATGAGGGGCTCGAGACGGCGCGCGATGCACGAGCGATGGGGATCCAGTGGATCCTCGCGCCGGTGGCGGATGTGAATAATAATCCGGACAATCCGGTGATCAACATACGTTCGTATGGAGAGAAGCCTGAGGACGTTGCGGCGCATGTGGCGGCGTACATCGACGGGGCGCATTCAGATCCGCTGGCGAAGGTGCTGGTGACGGCGAAGCATTTTCCGGGGCACGGCGATACGAACACGGATTCGCATAGGGGACTCGGAGTTGTGTCGGGGGACAAGGCGCGGCTCGAGACTGTCGAACTGGTGCCGTTCAAAGCGGCGGTCGCGCATCATGTCGATGCGATCATGACTGCGCACTTGACGGTTCCGGCATGGGAGCCCGAAGAAATTCCGGCGACGGTTTCGAAGGCGGTGTTGACGGATCTGTTGCGCAAGGAGATGGGCTTTACCGGATTAATTGTGACCGATGCGATGGACATGACGGCGCTGACTGCGACGTTGTCTCCAACGGAGGCGGCGGTGAAGGCGATTGAAGCGGGTGCGGATATTTTACTGATGCCATCGAAGCCGGATGAAGTGATCAAGGCCGTTCTGAAGGCCGTCGAGACGAAGCGGCTGACGGTGAAGCGGATCGATGAGAGCGTGGAGAAGTTGCTCGAGGCGAAAGTCCGCGTAGGGTTGAACCGGAAGCGGGTGGTCGATCTCGAGGCGCTGAGCAAGGTGCTCGATTCACCGGAGGCGGAGACGGAGTCGCAGACGGTGGCGGACCGGGCGGTGACGCTGGTGAAGAACGACAAGGATATTTTTCCAGTGGCGAATCGGGCGCAGGCGTGTTTGTTCGTGCTGGCGGAGTCGCGGCGATCGAGAGAGGGATTGCGGATGCTTGATCTGGTGGCGGCGCAGGCTCCGGAGATGAAGGCGACGCTGTTCGATCCGGATCTTTCGGCGGACGTTTTTAGCGCGGCGGTCGGGCAGGCGCAGACGGCGTGCAAGGAAGTGATCGTGGCGGCGTTCGTGACGGTGGCGCAATATCAAGGGAACGTGGTGATGGCGGGCGGATATCCGGGGTTCATGCAGGCGCTGGTGAGCGGGACGGTGCCGGTGGGCTTGATTTCGTTGGGGAATCCGTACTTGTTGCGAAATTTTCCGGGGGTGGCGGCGTATGCGACGACGTACTCGCCATCGGTGACGTCGGAGGGTTCGGCGGTGAAGGCGATGCTCGGGGACATGAAGTTGACCGGGCGATTGCCGGTGACGATCCCCGGAGCCGCGAAGCTCGGCGACGGGATCCAATTGCCGTTGAAGCAGTGAATGTCCGGCGATCCGGCTTGCGCGGTCTGCGGGGCGTCAGGGGTGGGGTCCGCTGCCAGGTCCGTTTGTCTGTCTACTTAGAACGCGTAAACGGTGGGCGTTTTGAGCCAAATTATTTTTTGTTGAGTTCGTTCAGGATGGCTGCGGTGTGTTGGCCGAGGGCGGGGGCCTCTTGGTCGAGTGATGGGGGAGTGCGTCTGAGTGTGGGGCCGAGGCCGATGGGGACGGTCACTTCGTCGAGGGTGAGGACGGGGGCGACGCAGCAGTCTTTGTCGCGGAGGCGGGCGAACCAGTCCATGGCGGGCGATGTTGCGAAGATCGAGGCGATCTGGGACTTGATTTCGGATTGGCGGGGCTCGGGGGCGAATTGTTCTTCGGCGAGTTCGGGGTGGCCGAGGACTTGGCAGAGGGTTTTCCAGAACTTGTGTTCGAGGGCTCCGATGCTGAGCCAGCGGGCGTCCGCGCACTGGTAGAGGTTGTAGCAGGCGTAGCGTCCGCTGAGGAGTTCGTTGCCGCGCTCGGGAAGCTTGCCGGAGCTGTTGTACATGCTGTGAGGGACGGGCAGCAGTGAAGTGACTCCGGCGGTCATTGATACGTCCACGAATTGGCCGAGGCCGGTTTGATGGCGGGATTCGAGAGCGGTGAGGGCTCCGATGACGAGTTGCAAAGAGCCGCCGGCGATGTCGGCGAATTGGACGTTCGCCATTGCGGGGCGATCGGGGGATCCGATTTCGTTGAGGACTCCGGCCATGGCGAGGTAGTTGATGTCGTGGCCGGCCATCTGCGAATATTCGCCGGTTTGGCCGTAGCC
>DASXZC010000453.1:0-7053 GCA_036502165.1 Bryobacteraceae bacterium | reverse complement strand
ACTAAAGAATCCGCTTCCCCAACGCCGACATAATCAATTCGACCGCCAACACCGCCGTCCGATTATGCTCGTCAATCACCGGATTCACCTCCACCGCCTCGAGCGACGCGAGCGCATTCGAATCGCACACCATCTCCATCGCAAGGTGCGCCTCGCGATACGTGATCCCGCCCTTCACCGGCGTCCCCACCCCCGGAGCCTCCTGCGGATCGACCGCGTCCATATCGAGCGACAGATGGAATCCATCTGTGCCATCCATCGCCGCGCGGATCGCCTCTTCCATCACTCCGCGCAACCCCCGCTCATCGACTTCGCGCATGGTAAAGGCGCGCACGCCGCTCTTTTTTACGATCTTGCGTTCTTCCGCATCGACGCTCCGCAGGCCGACCAACACGACATTGCGCGCCTCGACCTTCGGCGTATAGTCGAAAATATTGGTCAATTCGGGCGCCCCCAGCCCGACCATGCAGGCGAGCGGCATCCCGTGTATGTTCCCGCTCGGGCTCACCTCGGGAGTGTTCATATCAGCGTGCGCATCGATCCAGATCACGCCCATTTTCTTGCCGCCCTGCTTGCGGAAATGATGCGACATGCCGGAAATCGTTCCGATCGCGATCGAGTGGTCGCCCCCCAGGACGATCGGAAATTCGCCTGCATCGGCCGACTGCTCGACCCGCTCGGCGATCCTCACGCACGTCTCGGTGATCTGCGGCAGATAGCGCGCCCGCTGCTCACCGACTGGCACCGCTTCCGGTTGCTGCACCGACACGTTCCCATAATCTTTGACGTGATAGCCGAGCGACGAGAGCCTTTCGTTCAGCCCCGCAAGGCGCACCGACGACGGCCCCATGTCGACTCCCCGGCGCCCAGCGCCCAGATCCATGGGGGCGCCGATGATTGCAATATTCGACCTGCTCATATTCTTCCCTCCATTTCAAGGTACCAGCGGAGGCGTGAATATTTCGCGAATGGTGTCGTCAAACGGGCGGCGCGACTGTCTATAGAGGTAGACGGCTGCGCGAGACTCCCCTGGTGCAATGCCGTTCACCCTCAGAGCCGCGTGGCCCGGATGCACACCCGCCCGGTCCCGCGGCCACTTTTTTTTAGCGCCCTCGCGGCGGAGCGGAAATCCGATCGATCAGCAAATCGACGAATCCCCGTACGCTCACTTGCGTCGCGATCCGCGTCGTGCCGTCCGCTTTCCCTTTGAATATCGTCATTCCAAACGTCAAAGGACTCGCCGTCTCCACTTCGACCGTCCCCGTTTCAGTCTTAATCAGGTCCGGCCGGAACACGGTCGCCATCGCCAGCGGATCGTGTAGAATCGGCGTCTGTCCCGGATTCCCATCCTGCCACAAGCCAATCAGCCGCACCAGAAAATCGGTCGCCGGATTCCGCGATGCCCGCAATTTATCGAGGTCCCGCTGCTCGAGCTTACACTGCAGGGTCACATCGAGCCCGACTGCCGTAATCGGTACTCCGGAACTGAAGACGATCTGCGCCGCCACACGGTCGCGCTGGATGTTCCACTCCGAATACATTCGCCGGAACGCGCCGCCCATCAGCACGATCCGTTCGATTCTCGATTTGATCTTTGGCTCGAGGCGCAGCGCCAATGCGATATTCGTCAGCGGCCCGACCGGCACAACCGTGATCTTCTCTTGGGAATTCATCAGCGTCGCGATCAGGAACTCCGCCGCCCGGCGATGGGCGGCTTCAGGAGCGAAATCCGAATCCGTCAATGTCTCGAATTGCCTTGCCTTTTGGAACACCGGTGCATCGAGCATCGGCTCGCCCGCCCCCGTCGCGAGTGGGATGTCCTGCCGCCCATAGAGTCCGAGTTCCTTCCACGCCAGCCGCGTGCGCAGGTCGACCACGCCGAAGACCGTCGTCACGCCGCGGATATCGAGCTCAGGCGATTGCAAGGCCAGCGCCAGCGCTATCGCGTCATCAATGTCATCGCCTATATCGGTATCGAAGAGGATCGGGATCCGCGCGGCGGACTGTGCGGCCGCAAGACTCGACGTGAGCAGCAAGGCGGCGATGACGCTGGCAACTTTCATACCCGTCCATCTTACTAGCGTCAGACCTGATGCTCGGGAGCCGGCGGCTGCTGCCGGAACGGCCCGCCACCACAGCGTCCTCGCATACCTTGCTGGAATTTCTCCCTCTCCTCAGGAGTCATACTTTCCCAGCGTTCCGTCATGCGGTGCCGCCAGCCCCCATGCCCACCCGGCCGTCCGCCGCGGAAGCCTCCAAAGAGGATCTTACTCAACACCAGGATCCCCAGCGCCTGCGCAAAGCTGATCGGCTGCCAGCCGAACAGATCAGGCATCAACCAATTCCACAGCAGCTTCACGCCGAACCCGAAGATCGCGACGAACAACACCGCGAACAGCGCGAACTTCACACCTCTACGAATCCAACGACTTCTCATTTTGTTTGTCCTCTCGCCTTCGTAAAATCGTCATGGATGGCTTGCAGGCGCTCCCGCAGATACAGGACGGCGTACCGTTTGCGCGATAGCAGCGTATTGATGCCCACGCCCGTCTCGGCCGCGATCTCTTTGAAGCTGTAACCCATCACTTCATGGGCCACGAACACGTCGCGCTGCTCAACCGGCAGCTCATCGAGCGCGGCATCGATCTCGTCAAGCAGTACGCGACGCGCGTAAGCCGACTCCGGTCCCGCATCGGGTGAAGGAAGCAGGTTTTCCCACTCGAGACCATCCGCGTCGTCCTCTCTCGCCACCGTGCGTTGTTTCCTGCGGAACAAGTCCGTAATCCGATTGCGCGCGACGCGGAATATCCACGCCGTGACCTGCTCGATCGGCTTCATGAGGCGGTACGTCTCGAGGAATTCGTAGAAGACTTCCTGCAGAATATCCTCGACGTCGCCCTGATCCGCGACCCGTTTGCGGATGAAGTTCCGCAACCGTGGCCCTTCCCGCTCGACCGCCTCGGAGATCTGCTGGTTTTGCTCCACCGTGATCCACCGTTTTGTTAGCGCCTCGTCCATCCACCCATGTAGACGAACGAGTGACGGCAATTATTGTATGTTGGAAATCCGAAGGCGGCGCTATCGAACGAGACTGCACCGGCACGCCGTGGACTTCTCATCGCCCGACTCGAGTTGCAGCGTCACGTGCCCGATTCCGAACCGGTGTTGCAGCTCGTGTTCCGTCTCCGCCAGGAACTTGTTCTCGACCACCCCGCCGTCGCGCTCGCGCATCACGAGATGGGCCGTCAAGGCAGCCTCGGTGGTGCTCATCCCCCAGACGTGCAGGTCGTGGACGCCCACCACGCAAGGCAAAGTCCCCAGGTAAGTGGCCACGGAGTCGCAGTCGATTCCCGCAGGCACCGCGTCGAGCGCCAGGTTGACCGAATCGCGCAGCAAGCTCCACGTCCCAAACAGGATCACTACTGAAATCGCCAGACTCACCACCGGATCGAGCCACAGCCAACCCGTCCACAACATCGCAGCGCCGGCCAGCACCACGCCCAGCGAAATGACCGCGTCCGCCGCCATGTGCGTGAACGCGCCGCGTATGTTCAAATCATCATGCCCCGAGGCGAACAGGTACGCGGTTACGCCGTTGATCACAATTCCGATCGCGGCGATGATCATGACCAGCCGTCCGTTCGTGCCGGTCGGATCACTCAGCCGCCGGATCGCTTCCCACGCGATCCCTCCGAGCGTCACCAGCAGCACCACCGCATTGATGAGCGCCGCCAGAATCGATGCCCGCCGCATCCCATAAGTCCGGCTCGGAGTCGGCTGCCGCAGCGCGAGAATTGACGCCGCCCATGCCAGCATCAAGGCCAGCACGTCACCGAGATTATGCCCCGCGTCGGCGACTAGAGCGATCGAATTCGCGATCCGGCCGTAGATGACTTCGATGATGACGAACGAAAGGTTGAGCGCCACGCCAATCGCGAACGCACGGCCGAAATTCGCCCCGGCGCCGCCGCCGTGACTGTGTCCGTGTCCATGATGATGATCGTGGCCCGCGTGAGAGTGGCTCAAGCCTTTATTGTACGAGATCCCACCAATACTCTCGCGATAATTCGTGGTCAAGTTCGGCTGCGAAGAAAGCTTCATCCTCTAGGCCTCCCATCCGGTTAGGCGCCTTCAACCGCTTACGCTATCATGAGAACGTAAGGAGTTTTCCATGCTCTCGTTAGGCTGGCAGGAGATGGCCGCCATCTTCGTTGTCGCCCTGGTTCTGTTCGGCCCTAGAAAGCTGCCGGAACTCGGACGGACGATCGGGCGCGCCATTGCCGAGTTCCGTCGCGCGACGAGCGAGCTCAAGGCTACGTTCGATCGCGAGATGCAGCAAATCGAGCGTGAAAACGAATCGCTCAAACAGACTGCGTCGACTTATCTGAACGATACGACTACGTATGGTTCGCATGATTCGACGTATTACGATCCGGACGGCTACCGTTACGGTTCGTACGATTCCACCACCGCTTCCAATCCGGAACAGGTAAGCGACCCAGCAATTTCGGGCGCTGAATCAACTTCGACGGCCGGGCATTCGACGGTGACGACGGAGCCAGCCGAGGGGATCGTTGCGCGCTCTTCAGTGATGACTGCTGAGCCCTCGCACACGGAATCCTCTGAAACGGCCGCGGCTCATTCGCCGGAATCCGATGCTTCGCCCACGCCCGTCGAACACAAGGCGTAACTGCCGATTGGTAGGTCTGCGTAAGTTTTGAGGCTCCGCTCACGGGCGGATGGCAGATCCGTGGGGTCCGCCGCCCTTCCGGGGAGCGGGGCCTTGCTCGCAGCCCAACCGGTTCCGTATTTTTGTGAGGTGGTTGCATAGACATGGCCGACGACAATTCGAATCCAGATCCTAAGACTCCGCCGGAAGAGCCCGTCAAGCCTCCAGTCGACGAAGCAGCCCGCGTCGAAGAGAGTGATCCTTACGCCTACGGTGAGGATCCCTACGCGTACGAGCAGTATTCGCCGGCCACGCCGGAGCCCGTAGTCGCCGCCCCGGAGCCCGCCCCGCCGGCCGCCAAGCCGAATCCCGTAATCATCCCCGGACCGCCGCCGAAATTAGCGGGTAACCCTCCCAAGCCACCCACTCCTCCCAAACCTCCGCCCAAAGAGGAGGAAGAGGATCCCGACGAAGAGGGCATGGCGCGTATGTCCTTCGTCGAACACCTCGAGGAGCTGCGCTCGCGCCTAATCCGGTCGCTCATCGGCTTCGGCCTCTCTTTCCTCGGTTGCATGTTCTTCGCGCCCGAGATCTGGCGCCTCGTCAGCGAACCGGCCCTCAGCGCGCTGCGCCATCTGGGCGCGAATCCCCCGGTGCTGATCGCCATCTCGCCGATGGAGCAGTTCAACACGATTTGGATCAAAGCTCCGATCATCGTCTCGATCTTCGTCGCTTCGCCCATCATCCTCTACCAAATCTGGGCCTTCATCTCGCCCGGATTGTATAAGCGCGAACGCCGTTGGGCGATCCCGTTCATCGTATGCACGTCCGGCCTCTTCATCACCGGCGGACTCTTCGCCTACTTCATCGTCTTTCGCTTCGGACTCGAATTCCTGCTCGGTATCGGCCGCGACGTCGGTGTACAGCCCTTCGTGACGATCTCCGAATATTTCGATTTGTTCGTTAACGTCATGCTCGGCGTCGGCCTGGTATTCGAATTGCCGGTGCTGATCTTCTTCCTCGCCCTCTTGCGAATCGCGAGTCCGCGATTCCTCATTCAGCATTCGCGCTACGCCATCCTGGCGATTGTGATTATTGCCGCAGTGGTGACTCCGACGCCGGACGTTTTCAACCTGATGCTGTTCGCGGTGCCGATGATTGCGCTCTACTTCGTGGGCGTCTTTGCGGCGTACCTGCTGCAGTTAAAGCGCGAAGGCAAGAAATTCCCCTGGGGCATTTTGGCCCTGGTGATCCTCGGGATCCTGCTGCTGGTAGCTGGCGGAGTGGCGGTGATGGTGCTGAAGTACCACTTCAAGCTGCTGTATCACTGGCCGTTCCTGACCAAGTAAGATCGCAAAAAGGGGGCTTCGAAGAATGACTTCGAAGCCCTACCCAAAGCACGCCACGACGTGAAACGCTTGGTGCCGGTCGAGCGTCGACTCGAGTCCCCGGCTCAACTTGGTCGCCCGGTCGAGCTCGACGCGCGCGTCGTTCCGCGCGAGTTCGAGGCGAGCCCGGAACTCCTCGCCGACCTTGTATGTCTCGACCAAAAGATCCCTCGGCGCGACTGCCGCGAATTCGACGATAGCCCGCGCGCGTTCCGTCAACGCAGCGGCCGCGGCTTGGGTATCGTTGCAGTCGGTCTGAGCCATGAGCCGGTTCGCTTCGCGCAGAGTCATCGTGCGGATCTCCTAAGCCTGGCTGGTGGGATTCTGCCCGAATAGCGCCAGGTTGATCGACTGTATGCTGGCCGTCAGTACGCTCTGCTGCGACTGCAGATTGGCAATGAGCGTATCCATCGTCGCGAGCCGCTGTTGCGTCGTCGTCTGCAGCGTATTGATCCGCGTCTGCAAGTTGTTGATTTGCGTCTTCAGCCGCGTGTCCGTGGCCGTGTAGCTCGCCTGCTGCGCCTGTATCAGCCCCGTGACCGGATCGCTCAACTGGTCGATGCTGTTGCCGACCGCGCCAAAGCCGGATGTCGCCGTTCCGATGAAATTAAACGCGGAACTGACCTGCGTCTCGTTCAGCCCGCTCAAGACCGACGGATCGAAGCTCGCCTGCCCGGTCGCATCGAACGTCAAACCCAAATCCGCGAGGCTCTGGATCGAGTTCGAGGACGGCGTCCCCGGCGCCCTATACGACGCGATCTGCCGCAGGATATCCGCGGATTGCAGGACGACATCGCTCCCCGATAGCAGCCCCGCCCCCGTGCCCGTCTCACCGCCGATCGCATTCTGCAGCCCGTTGTAGGACGTGACAAAGTTGCTCAGCGCACTACTCAGGGAATTGGTCGACGCAGCCAGGCTCACGGTCGTCGGATTCGCGGTCTCCGCCTCGAGCGTAAAACTCAGGCCCGGAACCAAATCATTAATGGTATTCGTCTG
>DASXZC010000452.1:0-7227 GCA_036502165.1 Bryobacteraceae bacterium | reverse complement strand
ATGGCTGACGTGTGCCTCGGATTCTGCTACGACCCGATCTCGGGGACTGGGATTTTGGTACTCGAACAACCGTTGCCAAAACGGGGATCGCGCCATACGTGCCGCTAACGGTCGCCCGTCTGGAAAGATTCTCTCAGCGCCGTGGAACAAACCCGGCCCGTCCTCCGTCTAGATGTTTAGTTCCCATATATGGGATACCACAATATCAAGGACGCCTATGCACGACGACCCCAATCCGCTCGACCCTGAATGGAAGCGCGGCAGCGCGGAACTGCTCGTCCTGTCCCTGCTCGATGGCGAGCCGCGGCACGGCTATGACATTTCGAAGCTCATCGAAGTCCGCTCCGGTGGAGCGCTCAGCTTCCACGTGACTTCCCTCTATCCGCTGCTGCATCGCCTTGAAAGAGAAGGCTGCATCGCCGGCATCTGGGTCGAAAAAGCCGAGCAGCGCCGCAGACGTTATTACAGCCTCACCCCGCAAGGAAAGGCCTTACTCGTGGCGAAACAAAAGAACTGGCGCGACTTCGTCGCCGCCATTGGACGCATCACAGGAATTGAATATGCCTGATTGGAGAAAGCTCGTCCGCGCGCGCCTGGCGCAATTGAACATGACCGCCGGAGCGGAGTCGGACCTCGCCGACGAACTCGCCCAACATCTCGAGGACAGCTATGGCGAGCTGTGTAGCAGTGGCGTCCCCGCCGAGGAGGCCTACCGCCGCACCATCGCCGAACTCGATGACGTCCATCCTTTGCGCGCGAGCCTGGTCGAGGCCGACCGTTTGCCGCGGCGCGATCCGGTGCAACCGGGAGCAGCGGCGGCATCCAACGCCAACTTCGTCGAAGGCGTCTGGGCCGACCTGCGCTACGCCGTGCGCAACAATCGACGGAATCCGTTGTTCGTGTTGGCGGTCGTGCTGACGCTCGCCCTTGGAATTGGGGCGAACACAACGGTTTTCACGTTGATCAATACGCTCATCCTCAATCCGCTGCCGGTGCGGAACGCGAGCGAACTGGTGGCCGTTGCCCCGGCCGACACGCGCGCCACCGCCGCCGAATCCGCCGCGCCACTGCCGTTCTCATACGCCGATTTGAAGGACTACCAGTCTCGCAATCAGGTCTTTCAATCCCTCGCCGGATTTTCCACCGCCCGTGGAATTACCTGGATCGAACACGGTAATACGCAAGGAATGTTCGGCGAACTGGTCACAGGCAACTACTTCTCGACGCTTGGCCTGACTCCCGTGAGAGGACGCTTCTTCTCGAACGATGAAGACGGACCCGCCGGGGCCAATCCCATCGCCGTCATTAATTACGGAAGCTGGCAACAGCGCTTCGGCGGCGACCCGAACATCGTCGGACGCCAGCTTCAGGTGAACAATGTCGTTCTTACCATCATCGGCGTTGCGCCCCCGCACTTCATTGGCATGAGCGCCATCTTCGGCCCTGATCTGTGGGTGCCCGCCAGCATGTCTGAGCGGTTGTATCCGAACTCCATGCAACATGCGCTGACCGATCGCGGAAAAGCGGGGTTCCTGGCGGTCGGCCGCCTCATGCCGGGAGTCACCGCCAGCCAGGCGAGCGCGAATGTCGCATCGATCGCCGATGGGCTCGCGCGATCCTATCCGGATACCAATGAAGGGCGCTCGGCCGTGACTCGTCCCTTGCGCGATGTCCTGTTGTCGACTGGCGGAAATGCCGCATCGTCGATCGTGTTCGCGAGCGCCGCCTTGGCGGCTGTCGTGGGAATCGTGCTGCTGATCGCCTGCTCGAACGTAGCGAATCTGCTGCTCGCGCGGTCGGCGGCGCGCCAGCAGGAAATGGCGGTGCGTCTCGCGATGGGCGCCAGCCGTTCCCGTCTCATCCGCCAGCTCATTACGGAAAGTATGTTGCTCGGCGTCCTCAGCGGCGCTGTCGGACTCCTCATGGCGCGTTGGGGCTTGCAAATCCTGTTCGGACGCCTGCCCGGGGCCGCGAATTTCCCGACGCCGCATCTCGATGCCTCGGTATTCCTTTTTGCGCTCGCAGTCTCGCTCGCCACAGGCTTACTGTTCGGCGCGATACCGGCGTGGAAGGCGTCGCGTTCGAACGTGGCCGAGACGCTCAAAGAAGCCGGCCGCACCGCTGGCCGCGTACGCAGCCGCGTCACTGTTGCGAACGCGCTGTTGGTCGGGCAAGTGGCGTTCTCGTTCCTCCTGCTCGTCACGGCTGCACTGTTCCTGCGCAGCATTGGGCGTGCTTATCGAATCGATCCGGGCTTTCAAACTGCCCATCTTGCGACCTTTCCCACCAATCCCGGGCAGGCTGGTTATGGGAAGCCGCAGTCGAAGGCCTTCTACAAAAATGTGCGTGATCGTGTGGTCGCTATGCCCGGAGTCGAGTCGGTCTCGTGGTCCTCGAACATGCCCCTGTGGGCGCGGTCTGTCACGGGCATCGAGGTCGAAGGACTTCAGAAGCGATCGCGTTCCGAGCAGGTCCGCGCGGTGATCGACACGGTCGACCGCGGCTACTTCGAGACGGCCGGTGTTGGGATCCTCGATGGCCGTTCCTTTACTGAGATCGACCAGGAGCACTCGGTACCGGTGGCGATCGTCAACGAAAAAATGGCGCGTGATTATTGGCCTGCGGGCGCCCTCGGCAAACGTATTCAACTCCCGGGCGATCCGGTGCCGCGTGTTGTCGTCGGCGTCGCGCGGCTGGCGAACTATACCGGATGGGGCGAGGCTCCGCAGGCATGTGTTTACGTGCCGTTGACGCAAAACTATTCGGATACGATGGTGCTCTATGTCCGCAGCAAAGGGAGCCCCGGCGAGTTGCTTGCGCCGGTGGAGCGCGAGATTCGCGCCGCCGGTCCTCAGGTTCTGTTGTTCGGCATCCGCACGGGTTCCGAAATCATCGACGGCGGTCTGTTCCAGGCGCGCATGGGAGTGGGTCTGCTGACCGTGTTTGGATTACTGGCCCTGGGTTTGGCCAGCATCGGACTGTACGGAGTCCTCGCGTATTCGGTGAATCAACGGAGGCGCGAAATCGGAGTGCGGATCGCGTTGGGGGCGACGAGGATCAACGTGCTGCGCCTCGTCCTCGGTGAAGGAATGACGCTGGTGATGACCGGCGTCCTCATTGGGTTCGTCGCCGCGTTGGCTATTGGAAACCTGCTGAGTCGGATGTTATTCGGGCTGGGCGCCACAGATCCTGTGAGCATCGCGGCGGCAGTTGCAGTGTTGTCGGTTGTCGCGTTACTTGCGTGCTACTTGCCGGCGAGGGGAGCGACGCGCGTCGATCCGCTGGTTGCATTGCGCGAAGGTTGATGCGGACGCGTCGGGCGCGGGGAGGAAGGTCTCACGCAGAGGCGCGGAGATTCCTTTGGATTGCGCTTGGGGCCTGGCCGGCGTAGCGTGAGATTTTCTCAAGCGATGCGGACGAGTGAGGAAAGACTGAGTGAATGGAGCGGGAGACCGGATTCGAACCGGCGACATCAACCTTGGCAAGGTTGCACTCTACCAGCTGAGTTACTCCCGCGTTTGAAGCAAGCTGCGCGGCTGGAGACAGTTTCATTCTCGCAAACGCGGACGTACTTGCGCAACTTGTTCTTAAGTCGAGGGCGCCTGGATGTGAATTCCACACTCGAGCTTTTTGCCTCCCCAGCGGCCGGAGCGGTCGCCGCCTTCGAGCGTCGGCAATGCCGTGCACGGGGCGCATCCGATGCTCGTGTAGCCTTTGTCGTAGAGCGGCATCACGGGCAGGTTGCGGGATTTCAAATAGTGCCAGACGTCCTTCATCGTCCACGCGGCGAGAGGGCTCACCTTTTGGATCATGCGGCCATTGGGCAGGGCGAATGGCGCGGATTCCTGTAAGTTCGCACGAGTCGGAGACTGGTCGCGGCGCAGGGCGGTGAACCATGTGTCGTAGTTCGAAAGGCCGGTGAAGAGGGGCTCGACCTTCCTCAAGCCGCAGCAGCGGTCGGGCGCGGTTTCATATAGGATGCCCAATTGAGACTCCTGATCGGCGACGGTTTGGGCGGCGCGCAAATTTTGCACGTTCAAATGGAGGCGCTCGGCGATGTCGTCGCGATAGGCGTACGTTTCGTCGAAATGATAGCCGGTGTCGAGGAAAAGGACTGGAATGTCGGGACGCTCGGCGACGATGAGATCCACGAGGGCGACGCAGTCGGCTTGAAAGCTGCTCGTCACGCAGGGCTGGCCGGGGCTGGCGGCGAGGGATTCGCGGATGAGGGTCTGTGCGTTTTCGATTAGAGACATGTCGTTTCCTTTTGGAACGAGGGGTCCGCCCTCATATCGCCTCGCCGCTTTCCAGGCCGTGGTCTACAAACAATTCTTTCAGGATTTGTTCGCATGCTGTGCCGTCGTCTGAGGCCCACGCTGGACCGGCTTCCTCTACTAAAATTACGATCAATCCGGCTGCGTCGAGGGCTTCGAGGAGGTCGACGCTGGCATGGTCACGCACCGTGGCGACTCCGCCGCGGTCGAAGATGCGGCGCTCGAGACGGGATGCGAGCGAATGGCGTCCGTTCAGGCGGACCACGGCGGCGTTGTGGCCGAAGCGACCTTCGCGCTCGGCTGCCGTGACGGGGCGGAACGTACTTTCAACGGCCGAGCGGATCATTCCGGCGCCGGCGGTCGCGTTGGTTTCGGGGTCGATCAATACGATCGCGCCCATCGAGCGGTTCGTTGAATAAGGATCGAAATGGAGCGGCGATACGGCTTCGAATTCCGCCAGCCCGATGTCGTTCAGGCCGAGATTAGTGGCGCTGGCTGACCCGCGCGTCAGGGTTGCGATGTCCAGGCGATCGACCAGGCGGATCAGACGCGCACGGACTAGCCGGGTGCCATGCTTGATCACCCACATGTGGGTACCGTCGAGGGGACGTTCCTGCATCCAAACGATGTCGGCGCGGAACCGGCGGGCTGCGATCGGAGCACGGCCGGCGGCGGCGATGAGGGATCCGCGTGCCACGTCGAGCTCGTGTTCGAGGACCAGCGTTACCGATTGCGGAGCGGTCGCCTCGGCGAGATCACCGTCGTACGTCACGATCCGGGCGATGGTCGTGTGCTTTCCGCCAGGCCAGACCTCGACGGCGTCGCCCTTACGGACTGTGCCGGATGCGATCTGGCCGGCATATCCTCGGAAATGCAGATCGGGGCGGACCACCAGTTGCACCGGCATGCGAAATTCGGCGGCTGAGGATTCGACTTCGACGGTCTCGAGATACTCGAGGAGTGCCGGGCCGTCGAACCACGGCATCTTCGTGCCTTTGGTGACGACGTTGTCGCCGGCGAGCGCGCTCACGGGGAGGAAATAAGGATTGTGAAAACCGAGGCCGTCGAGAATCGTGGCGAATTCGCTGCGAATTTCTTCGTAACGCGACTCCGAATATCCGGCGAGATCCATTTTGTTGATCGCGACCGTGACCTGCCGGATCCCGAGCAGGGCGCAGATTTGCGCGTGGCGTCGAGATTGGGGCAGGACGCCGTGGCGGGCGTCGATCAGAATGATCGCGAGATCGGCAGTCGACGCTCCGGTGGCCATGTTGCGCGTGAACTGCTCGTGTCCGGGGGTGTCAGCGAGGATGAATTTGCGCTTAGCCGTCGAGAAGTATCGATAGGCGACGTCGATCGTAATCCCTTGCTCCCGTTCGGCTCTGAGGCCGTCAGTCAACAAAGAGAGATCGAGGAGTCCAGCACCGGCGCGGTTCACCGTCGACTTGGCGATCGACTGGACTTGGTCCTCATAGACGCTGCGTGAGTCGTAGAGAAGGCGGCCGATGAGGGTCGACTTCCCATCGTCGACCGAGCCGCAGGTGAGCATCCGAAGCAGTCCTTTTTCGGCGGTTGCCCCGGGGACGTTCGCGGGGTGCGCAAGGGTGATGATTTCCGTCATTTAGAAATATCCCTCGCGTTTTTTGATTTCCATGGAACCCTCGGTATCGTGGTCGATCACCCGATTTTCACGCTCGCTGCGGCGGAAGGTCAGCAATTCGTCGATGATCTTGGGCAGCGTGTCGGCTTCCGAACGGATGGCTCCGGTGCAGGGTGAGCAACCGAGCGAACGCATGCGGCACTTCACGCGGACTGCGGGTTCACCGGGCGCGGCTTCGGCGAGCCGTATGCCGCCACGGAGGTCGACGACCGCGTCGCGTTCCTTCGCATAATACAAAGGTACGATCGGAATCGACTCGACGTGGATGTAGTGCCAGATGTCAGTTTCCGTCCAATTCGAGAGCGGAAATACGCGGATGCTTTCGCCGGGATGTATGCGGCTGTTGTAGAGGTTCCACAGCTCGGGACGCTGGGCACGGGGCTCCCACTGGCCATGGGTGTCACGGAAGGAATATATCCGCTCCTTGGCACGGGACTTCTCCTCGTCCCGCCGGGCACCCCCGAAAGCGGCGTCGAAGCCTCCTTCCCTGAGGGCGTCGAGCAACGACTGCGTTTTTAGAAGCTGGCAGCACCGCTGCGTGCCGAGAATCGAGGGATGCGCGCCTTGGGCGATCGCCGGTTCGTTCCGGTGGACGATCAGATTCAAGCCGAGCTCGGCCGTCAGTTTGTCGCGAAACTCGATCATTTCATGGAACTTATACCCCGTATCGACGTGCAGCAGGGGGAACGGAATGCGCCCGGGGAAGAAGGCTTTTTGGGCCAGCCGGAGCATGACCGAGGAGTCCTTGCCGATGGAGTAAAGCATCACGGGCCGCTGAAACTCGGCAGCGACTTCACGAAGAATGTGTATGCTCTCCGCCTCGAGTAAGCGTAGGTGGGGGAGGTTCACGTTTCCGAGTATATCACGTTGTAGATAGACAATACGATGTAAGTCTCGAATGCTATTCTGGCTGTCGATGGTGATCAATCCATTCGGAGCGTGCGAAGGCGTTGTTCCGCTGCACGTGGGGCGCCTGTTCGACCTTTACACAGGCCGACTGGGATCGACTCAGGTGTGTCTGAAAATTCCGAAGGCATCCTCGCCGGGCGGGGATTGTTACGAAGCGAATATTGAACATGGCTCGGAAGTTTTCGGCACTAGTGGGCTCGCTGCATCGCCACGCCCGGAGGATCTCGCGCTGCTGCTGCAACTTGAGGTCGAAACTATCCGCCGGACGCACGGCGCGTGGAACCACTCTGTCATTGGGATGGGGGCGGTTGGTGGCACATTTCAACCGGTCGCGGTGATGCCGTTCCACGACGCGGTTCCGTTCTCATCGTTGACGATTGACGA
>DASXZC010000451.1:0-9448 GCA_036502165.1 Bryobacteraceae bacterium | reverse complement strand
ATTTATGATCGCCAGCCTATTGACTCTCACCCTGATGTTCGCCGACTCGAAGGCGGCGACCATACACGAACTTGCGAAGCAAGGTCCGAAAGCAATTCCACAGCTCGAGGTGTATTTGAACGAGGAGGATCCGCCGCTCCGCGACGAAGCCGTGAAGGCGATCGCCGAGCTCGGAACGTCCGCGTCTCTGGCGCCCTTGATCAAGGCCACTGCGGACAAAGATGCGGATGTGCAGATTCACGCGATCGACGGCCTCGTCAATTTCTACCTGCCGGGCTACATCAAAACCGGACTTTCCGGCGCAGTCGCCAAACTCGGAACGTCGATCAAGTCGCGCTTCGCAGAGGTTAACGATCAGGTCATCGACGGCTATGTGCAGGTGCGCCCGGATGTGATCCAGGCGATCGGGAGGGTCGCCCGCGATGGCGCCAGCAACGATGCCCGCGCGTTGGCCGCTCGCGCTCTCGGTATTCTGCGAGCCGACTCCGCGCTGCCGGATTTGAAAGAGGCGCTCACGACGAAGGACAGCACGGTGCTGTATGAAACGCTGAAGGCGTTCGAGAAGATCCGCGATCCCAAAGCCGCGCCGTATTTTTCATACCTGTTGAAGGACATGAACGACAAGGTGCAGTCGATGGCAATCGAGACTGCAGGCGTGCTCGGCAGCCGCGATTCGCTGCCGACCTTGCGCGAGGTTCTACAGTTTTCGCGCGATGCGAAGATACAGCGCGCCGCGCTTTCCGCAATCGGAAAGATTCCGGATCCGTCGAGCCGCTATCTCTATGATCATTACCTCAATGACAAGGATCCTTATCTGCGCGGAGATGCCGCCGAAGGCTACGCACGGCTCAAGGATCCGAACGATCTGCAGAAGATGGAGCGTGCTTACGCCGACGAAAAAAAGCCCGTCGCCAAGCTCGGCTTCGCCTTCGCGGCCGTCGATTTGGGGCGGCTCGATCTCGGTCCCGACACTCCGCTGAGTTATCTGATTTCGCAATTGAAATCGAAGTTTTACTCGGGTGTTTCGCAAGGCTATCTGGTCGAACTGCTGCGCGACCAAAAGGTCCGCGAGGCGGTGTATCCGGCGCTGCGCGACGCGAAGAAAGAAGAGAAGATCCAACTGGCGCAGATCTTCGGCGTCAGCGGGCAGGCGGATACGGTGAAGTATTTGGAAGTGCTCGAAGCCGACCCGAGCGGCGAAGTGCAGAACGAGGCGAACACTGCCATGCGCACGTTGAAATCCCGCATCGAGCATTAGAGCCGAGTCCGCACACATGCAAATCCTCTCGATTCACGCCCATCCGGATGACGCGGAGATCATGGCCGGAGGGACTCTCGCGCTGCTGTCGCAATTGGGCCATCGGATCACGATCGTCACCATGACCAACGGCGATTGCGGCTCGGCCGAGCGCGATCCCGAAGCGATCGCCGCCATCCGCAAGGCGGAAGCCGCGGCCTCAGCCGCCCTGATCGGAGCGTCGTACCGCTGGGGCGGATGTCGCGATCTGTCGGTGTTCAACGACGATGCGACTCGGCGCGCAGTGTGCGGATTGATGCGCGAAATCCGTCCGCAATTGGTGTTGACGGCCTCTCCGGTCGACTATCATTGCGACCATGAAGCGACGAGCGTGCTGGTGCGCGACGCCTGCTTCGCTGCATCCGTTCCGAACTACAAAGTCCCCGGCGGCGGCGCGCCGCTCGAGGCGATTCCGCACCTCTATTACATGGACTCGATCGATGGCGTGGATCGCGAGGGGCACGCGATTGTTCCCGGCGTCTTCATTGACGTCGGTTCGAGTTTCGTGCAAAAGCGGAGCATGCTGGCCTGTCACGACAGCCAGCGGAACTGGCTCAAGACGCAGCACGGCATCGACGATTACCTCGCTCAAATGGAGCAGTGGACCCGCGCGCGTGGCCGGCTCTGCGGTGTCGAATTCGCTGAAGGTTTCCGCATTTATCCGGGGCATCCGTATCCGCAGACGCCTCTCCTCGAAGAACTGCTCGAGCGGTTTGTGGTCAAGAGCAAGCTAAGCTGAAAGCTCCGTGCCGGTTCCCAAATCGATTCGCGCGCTCCACGTTTTTCCTCTGTTCGGCCGGGATTTTCCCAATGGGTCCGAGCGATATGCATGGATGCTGACGCGGGCGCTCTTGGATGCTGGAGTCGCGGCGGATGTTTACACGACGTGCTCGAAGGGAGTGCGGCAGAAGTCCGGCTTCACGCTCGATTGGCCGAACGATTTTGCCGCCGGCGCGTCGGAAGTCGATGGCGTGCATGTCACGCGCTTTCGGACGTTCACCATGCCTTCTTTTACAGGATGGCTGGCTGCGCGCCTGCTCGATCGGCACGTCCATTATGCGCGGCTGAAACTCGGGCCGGTTCCTGCGGACGGATCGCCGGAGCTGGCGCTCTACCAGCACCGCATCATGGCGACGCAATCGTGGTTCTCGAATCTGCTGATGCTGCTAAGCCTGGGCCCGATTTCATTGGGTTTGCTGAAAGCGGTTTGGAGGAATGCGCGCCGGTACGACGTCATCCTCGCAAGTTTTTTCCCCCTGTTCTCGATCCCCGCAGTGGTACGGATCGGGCGGGCTCGCGGAGTTCCGGTGGTTGTCCTGCCTTTGTTCCACGCGAATGATTTATCGAACAATGCGCGAATTTTGGGAACGGCGCTCGAGCGGGCGAATGCGTTGTTGTCGCTGACTCCTCACTCGGCCGATTACTTGAAGCAACTGCATCCCGGCGCGCGGCCTTACGAAGTCGGGGCGGGCATCGATCCGATGGCGTTCGACGAGGCGGGCACGATATCGGGTGCGCGATTCCGTGCGAAATACTCGCTCGTTGGCCGCAAGATCATCCTGTTCGTGGGGCGGAAAGAGGAGGGCAAAGGCTACCGGATGGCCATCGAGGCGATGGCTTCGGTCGCGGATCCCGAGGCGATTCTGGTCCTCGCGGGTGAGGACGTCGACAAGGTGCCGATTCCGTCTGACGACCGCATCCGCTACTTGGGGCGGCTCACGCCCGAAGACTTGTGGGACGCCTATGATGCGTGCGATGTCTTCGTACTGCCTTCGCGCTATGAGAGCTTTGGATTCGTATTCATCGAAGCATGGTCACGAGGAAAGCCGGTGATCGGGCACAGTGGATGTCCGGCGGTGGCATCGTTGATTGAAGAGGGCGTCGATGGATTTCTGTGCTCCGACGCGTGGCTGCTTGCATCCCGGTTGAACGAGTTGCTGGCCAACGCTGCGTTGTGCGAGCGCATGGGTGAGGCCGGGCGAAAGAAGGTCTTCAGCAAGTATACGTGGGCCGCGGTGGCGGGGCGTGTGCGGGCTGTGTACGAGGGGTGCATTGAGCAGCGCCACTAGCGGGCAACATACGCCGTGCAGTTGCCGATCGGGAGCCGCTCGAAACAGTCGTCTAGCCCGGACGGTACTTCCGCCGAGCCTAGTAACAGCCATCCTCCGCGGAACAGCGTGCTGTGAATCTCTCTCAGAATCTGACGGCGCGTCGGCGCGTCGAAGTACACCAGCACATTGCGTATGAAGACCAGATCGAAGGGTCCATAGGCGCGCATCTTGTGGCGCAAATCGAATTGCTCGAAGCGCGCCGTTTTGCGGATCTGTTCATTGATTTGCCAGTCGACTCCCTGGCGCGTGAAGTATTTCAGCATGTAAGGCGCGGGTAGTCCGCGATTGACCTCGATCTGCAAGTACCGGCCGGCTCTGGCGCGCTCGACCATCCGGTGGTTTAAGTCCGTCCCCAGGATCTGCGTATTCCAGTCGCCGAATCCTTGCTCGTTCAGGAGCATCCCGAGCGTGTACGCTTCCTGGCCGGTCGACGAAGCAGCCGACCAGAAACTCAGCTTGCGCGTGGCCGAACGCAACTCCCGCAGTTCCTTGAGCAGGACGTTCTTGATCGCGTCGTACTGCGCCGGTTCGCGAAAGAAGTACGTTTCGTTGGTCGTCATCGCCTCGACGACCTGCTTGCGCACGCCGTCATCGCCGCTGGTCGCCCGCAGCAGATTGCAGAGATCGTTGATCGACGGCAGCCCGCTGTTGCGCGCGACCGAAGAAAGCCGCGCCTCGAGAAGGTAGTGCTTGTCTTCCTCGAGAATGATTCCGGAACCGGTGTAAACCAACTCCTGCAGGTACCGGTAGTTCTCGGGTTCGATCGCCCCTGGATTTGCGGGCGGCGCTAGTGTGGACACGTCGCCTCTTTCGTCCGTCCGGCGCCCGCGCCCGTCGATGAGGGAGCGGATAGATGAGAAGCGCGCGGCCGCACGCCGCCGTGACCGGTCACGCGGCGTATGACTTCCGCGGGAATTTCATCGAGCGGCAGCACCGCGTCGGCAAGTCCCTCGTGGACCACTGAGCCCGGCATTCCCCAGACCACGCTCGAGGCTTCGTCCTGCACGATGACCGAGGATCCGCGGGCTTTCAGTTGCGCGGCGCCGCACTGTCCGTCGCGGCCCATGCCAGTGAGGACGACGGCCACAACCTTCTCTCCGAACGCCGCGGCCACTGACGCGAACAGCACGTCAACCGCCGGCCGGCAGGAGTTTTCGGGCGGTCCCTGATCGAGCCGCAGCCGAAGCTCCTTTCCGCGCAGAATCGCTGACATATGGAAGTCGCCCGGCGCGATCCAGATGTCGCCAGGCCTGACGATTGCCCCCTCGACGGCCTCGCGCACGCGCAGTGGAGTCGAGTCGTTCAAGCGATCCGCGAGGAGTTTAGTGAACAGCGGAGGCATGTGCTGCACGATCAGAATCGGAACCGCGAAATCAGCGGGGAACTGAGGAATAATTTTCGAGAGCGCGGCTGGTCCGCCGGTCGATACGCCGATCGCGACGATCGAAGGAGTCGCCAGGCGGCGAGCAGGCGGCGCGAGCGGCATCGCCAATGCTGGCGCACGCGTGGGCGCTGACTGCACGGCAAAAAATTGCTTGATCTTCGGGATGAGTTCCTCTCGAAGGCGAGCGAGCGAACGGTCGAGGCTTCCTTCGTTCGAAGCCTTGGCGACATAGTCGTCCGCGCCGAGTGCCAGCGCCTCGAGAGTCGCTGAAGCTCCGCGCTCGGTGAGCGTGCTGAACATGATGACGCGGAGATGCGGGTATTCCCGGCGGATCCGGCGCAGGGTCTCGAGGCCGTTCATTTCCGGCATCTCGATGTCGAGCGTCACGGCATCCGGATTCAACTGCGCAATTTTGGCGAGCGCGATGCTGCCGTTGGCAGCTACGCCCGCGACCTCGAGCGCAGGGTCCGATTCGAGCGCGTGCGTCACGAGTTGCCGGATGACGACCGAATCATCGACGATCAGCACGCGAATGCGCTGGCCGGGTCCGATGGTTCGTTGTACCTTCGCCACGATCTCGGTTCCTCCTGTTTAAGCGGCCATGCCGTTCGCGACGGCCCCTACCATTTCGAGCTTCGAAACGAGAATGTCTTTGGTGAACGGCTTCATGACGTATTCGTTCGCACCCGCCTCGAGCGCCAGCGCCATGTGGCCCAGTTCCGTTTCGGTTGTCACCATCACGATCAGCAGCGAGGAAAACTTCTCGCGCGCCCTCAGGGACTCGAGCAGCTCGAGCCCGTTCATGACCGGCATGTTCCAGTCGACCAGCACCAGCCGGTATTGCGCCGCATCCTTCTCGAGCATCTCGAGCGCCTCTTTGCCATCGCCCGCCTCGCCGACCTCGTACCCGAGCTCGCGCAGCGTGCGGCCGAGAATCATGCGTATGGCGCGCGAATCATCGACTACCAGTGCTTTTCTCAATGCGCACTCTCCCCCAGCAGGCTAAAAGTGGAACTTCGCGACCACGCCTTGCAGCAGCGAAGCCATGCGGCTCAACTCCTGCGATGCTTTCTGCGTGTCGCTTGCGCCTTGCGTTGTGTTCTTGGCCGCGACCGCAACGCCCGAGATATTCTTCGCGATGTCGCCGGTTCCCTTCGCGGCTTCGGATACACTGCGTCCGATCTCGTTGGTCGTCACTGTCTGTTCTTCGACCGCCGAGGCGATCGAATTCGAGATGTCGTTGATCTGGTCGATGATCCGGCTGATCTCGCCGATAGCCTTGACGGCTCCCTTCGTATCGCCCTGGATCGCCTCGATCTTTTTCCCGATCTCCTCGGTCGCCTTCGCCGTCTGCTTCGCCAGTTCCTTGACCTCGTTCGCCACAACCGCGAAGCCCTTGCCGGCCTCTCCGGCGCGGGCCGCTTCGATGGTCGCGTTCAAGGCAAGCAGGTTCGTCTGCTGCGCAATCGACGTAATGACTTTGATTACGTTTCCGATCTCGGTGCTCGACTCGCCGAGTTTGCTGACGGTATCGTTGGTTTGCGACGCCACGCTGACCGCATTCTTCGCGACGCGCGCGGCTTCGTTGGCATTCTTCGCGATCTCGCGGATCGACGCCTGCATCTGCTCGGCGCCGGTGGCGACGGTAGTCACGTTGCGCGAGACTTCTTCGGACGCCGCCGAGACGACGTTCGCCTGCATCGCTGTCTCTTCCGCATTGCCCGCCATCTGCTGGCTGACGGCGCTCAGTTCCTCGGCCGACGATGCGAGCGTCTCCGAATTCTGGGCCACAGCCTTCAGCGGATCGACCAGCATTTCGAGGATGTGGTTGATGGTTCCGACGATCTTGCCGAAATCCCCTGGATGCTTCGCCGCATCGGCGCGTGCCGCCATCTCGCCCGCCTTGGCAGATTTCGAAAGATAGTCGACGTCCTTCATGAGTAGCTTCAAATTCGCGCGCACATTTTCGATGACGTCGTTGATGAATGCCTTCTTGCCGGGGAACTGCTCGAGGGCCGCATCGAAGTTGCCGCGGCCGAATTCGGCAATGCAGGCGAGGGATTTCTTCTTGACCGTGATGTGGCCCTTCACCATATCGTTGACGCCCTGCGCCATGTCGCGATACGCGCCCTCGAACTGATCGGCCGGCATCACCACGTCGATGTCGCCGAGGTTGTGCTCCTCCGACATGTGCTGCATTTCCTCGACAAACCGGCGGATATTCGCCGCGAGCGCCCCGAGGTGCGCGATTCCCGCCTGCTCACAAGCTTCCTCGGTGAGCGTCGGATGATCGACCTCGCCTTTGCCGAGCAGCGCAACGCCCTCGGTGAGATGTTTGAGCGAAGCCTTCACTTCCGCCAGGCATTCCGTTTTGTCGCCGTCGGTCGTGATCGAGTCGAGATTGAATCCGGACGATTCGACCAGGCTCAGAATGAAAGCGTCCGCGACCGCCTGCTGATCGAGGTTGAAGATCCTCGCGATGACACGCTCGGCGCGCAAGGCCTTCGAAGGGTCGTCCGTCGCAGTCTTCAAATATTTCGGCAGCAACACCTGATATTCGCCATAAGCGCCCAGGTACCATTTCATGGGCAGGTTGATGCGGTCGTGCAGCTTGCCGACCTTCAGCCGCCGCTCGAAATGGTCGAGGCCCCAATTGGAATTCGCGCCTTCGAACACTTCGACGAAATACTTCGCCTGCGCGTTCTCGAGGTGGCTTCGCATCTCGTCGAGCGACACGCCCTTCTCCTCGCACTGATATTCGAAGAACTCAAGCGTCGGCTCGAAGGTGAACTGCCACTCGTAGAACTCGCGCGCGAGCTCCGTCGCAATCGACTTCGCCCAGGGAATCAATTCGATCATGAGTTCGCGGTCGGATTGGTCGATCCGCAGAAACTGGCGCCGCCAGGAGAGATTCTGCTCGGTGATCCCATACCGCCGCGAGATCGAGGTGTCGCCGGCTCCGCGCCTGCCCATGCCTGCGCCGCCGCGCGATGACGGACCTTTGGGCGGTTCGGCGACCGCCGTCGATCGACCGCTGCTGTTCCGTTTATTGCTGGGACTGATCGCCATAACTTGTTTTCCCCTGTCTCCTTCGAATCTCTAAAACTCTTGTGCGCCGTCGACGGCCCGTTCGGTATCAAGAACGAGCAGAAGCTGGCTTTTTAACTTGAAAATGCCGCGGATGAGGCTGCGCGCCACCGGCGACAAATTGTCCGGAGGCGGCTCGTAGCTGGCCTCATCGACCGCGAGCACGTCGCCGATTTCATCGACCAGCAGACTCACCGCGCCTTCCTGCGTGCGGACCACCATGTTCATCGAATTCGACCCCGCGCGAAGCGGCGGCAATTCGAGGCGTTTGCGCATATCCACTGCCGTCACGATTTGCCCGCGCAGGTTGATCAGCCCACGGATCACTCCCGGCGCGAGCGGAACCCGCGTCATCTCCTGGTGCCGCAGGACTTCCTGGACGTTCAATACATCGATCCCGAAGAACAGGTCGCCGATCGAAAATGTGGCGAACTGCGTGCCGCTCCGCATTTACCGGACCTCCTGCTCGTGCATCGCCACACCGCGGATCGCCCGCACCATCCCTTCCCAATCGAACTTGCGCTGGCAGTCTTCGAATTCCGTCTGGCCGGAACCTCTTACGCCACTCGCGGCGTCGCCGCCATCGGTCAGCCCGATGACGGGGAGCCGTTCGTGGCCGGGCTGCCGACGGATCGAGTCGAGCAGGGAATACGCTCCGTGAGGGGGCACATCGAGCGATGCGACCACCACGTCCGCTTGCCTTAGATCGAGGGCCCGCAGGACTTCCGGAGCACTCGCCGCCTCCGACACTTCGAAGCCCGCCATCTCGAGCCCGCTTCGCAATAAACCGCGCGAGAACGAGGCTCCATCCGCGAGCAGCACCCGCTGCGGACGCGATGGCTGCGCCGGCGCCGGACCAGACCGGAACCAATCCTCGCCCGACGTCCGGAGCACCGTATGCAAATCGAGAAAATCGACTACCTTGTTACCCACCACGGCGGAGCCCAATAAACCGCTCCTCGAACTCGGCTGGCGGACGCCGATCGCTTCCTCGATGATGTCGACAATCTGATCGACCACCACGCCGATCGCCCGGTCGCCTTCCTGAAAGACGATCGCCTGTAGAGGATTTCTTTGTTCCGCCGGACCCGCGCCCGGATCAATCAAATCCGCGAGCGTCACCAGCGGAAGGATCCGGTCGCGGTATTGAACGACCGGACGTCCGCTCGCACGCTCAATGACCGACCGGTCGAATTCCTCGAGCCGCGCCACCAGCGACAGCGGCACAGCGAGCCGTTCAAAACTTCCCGCGCGGAACAGCAACAGCCGCTGGACGTCAGAAACGGACTGCGCCTTCTTCCGCGCCTCCGCCCGAGCCGCGTCGGCCGTCGCGGCGAGCACTCCTGAAAGCTGCCCGATCCCCACTACGTCGAGGATCAGCGCGACTTTGCCATCGCCCATGATCGTCGCACCGGCGTAGGTCGTAAGGCCCTTCAACTGTTTGCCGAGCGGCTTCACGACGATTTCCTGGGTGTCGTTGATGCCGTCGACCACCAGCCCGAACTGCCGGTCCTCGGCCTGCAGGACGACAATGTTCACCGCATCGTGGCCGCTCTTCGTCTCGAGCTT
>DASXZC010000450.1:0-1665 GCA_036502165.1 Bryobacteraceae bacterium | reverse complement strand
GGCTTCAGGAGCCTCGCGGCCGGTTGCCCGGATGATTACTTGAAGTCGGCTGATAAAAAATAATCTGGCTTCCCTGTTGCTCGAAGTCGACGGAAATGGCGCGCAGCTTCGGCAGCGAATGGCGGATCGCCTCGTGCCGATCCTCTGGCGCGAAGAGGGCGAGAAAACCGCCCGCGCCGGCGCCGAGAATCTTGCCCCCGATGGCGCCGTGCCTGCGCGCAGTCTCGTACCACTCGTCGATATCGGAGGTGGAAACCCCCTGCGCCATGTCGCGCTTGATCATCCAGGACTCATGCAGAATCTGGCCGAACGAATCCAGATTGTCGTTCCGGATCTCGTCCAGGAGTTGATAGCAGAGCGACACCATCCGCTTCATTGCGGACTTCTTGTCGGTATTGGTCGCCAGCTCCGCTGACTGCTCCTTGAGGATTGTGGAGGCGCCTCTCGTAATCCCCGTATAAAGGACGAGCATCTGTCTCCGGATTCCGGCGATGGTCTCCGGCTTGCAGATGACCGGCGACACGCTCACCGTATCGTTCGGATTGAATTCGTAGAGATTGAAGCCGCCATAGGCTGCGGCATATTGATCCTGCTTGCCGATCGGTTCGCCGCACACGTCGATTTCGACGTGGCACGCCTGTTCCGCCAATTCCTCGCGCGTGGAATGGCGACCCAGAAGCGCGTAGAGCGCGTGCAGGAGAGCGACCGTGAAGCTGCTCGATGAACCAAGACCAGTTCCTCGTGACGGGATGTCCGCGACGGTCGTGATTTCGACGCCGCCCGGAACGCCGGCCATGTTCAGCGCCGCGCGCACCAGCTGATGCTCGATCTCGGAGACCGAGTTCACCTCTTCGACCCGCGAATAGGCGACGCGGATTCCGCTATCGAATTTGCGGTTCATGGTGACGTAGACATATTTGTCGATCGCCGTGCTGACGACCGCGCCGCCATATTCCCGATAATAGGACGGCAGGTCGCTTCCGCCTCCGACGAAGCTCATGCGCAACGGCGTGCGACTGATGATCATGGCGCCGTTTCCTTCGCGAGGATGGCCTCGATTTGACAGGCGTCGAGGCTGATCTGTATGGGCGATCTCGTCGATGATTCCGGAACCTGCGCGCTGGCGAAGAGAGCCTTGGCGCGGGCCATGGGAATGCCACGTCGTTCGCACAGATGCGTGAAGCGCGCATGTCGGGCGGCTTCGCTCGAGACGACGTTGATTGTGTGAGCGGTCCGGCCCAGCGACGCTGCGAGCTCCGCGGCAAAGACCCCTTCCCATATCAGGATTTCGTCCGACGCCAGTTTGATCTCCAATTTGCGCCCCTCGCCACCGGCCGGAAGCGCTAGCGCGATGGGGTGGCTTTTCGCCCGCTCCGCCGCCTTCGCGACCGCCGCTTTGAGGCCCGCCATATCGAAAGACGTCAGCGCATAGCGATCATCGTCGTCCTGGATCCAGCGATCCGTATGAATGATCCGCGCGCGTCGTCCTTGCAATCGCATTTCGCGCTCAAGCGTCGCTGCGACTGTCGATTTGCCGGCGCTCGGCGAGCCGCCGATAAACCAATCGTCGCTCGAGCCCATCGCTGCGACTTGTGGAGCCAGGAGCTTCGCGATCTTCGGATAGACATCGAGAATGAAGGCTGCCGCCTCCGAAATGTTCGCGAC
>DASXZC010000449.1:0-8028 GCA_036502165.1 Bryobacteraceae bacterium | reverse complement strand
GAACTGCTCGAGTCGACGATCTCGTTTCCTGTCCTCGTGTACTATCGGTCGCAGCACGATAACCAGTCGTGGCTCGGTGCGCTGACCGCGATCCTCGACACGTGCGCGGTGATGATTGCATCCGATGGTCCAGGAACCTATCAGTCTCGTGTGACGTTCGCGATGGCACGGCATGCGGTCGTCGACATCTGCCTCATTCTGGGAGCGCCGCCCCTCACGGATGGCGGCGATCGCTTGAACGACGGAGTTTGCACGCTGCTGATGGAATCGCTCAAGAAGGCAGGCGTGCAAATTCAACCGGAAACGGGCCTCGCGAAACTGAAGAAGACTCGCGAATTGTATGAGCCATTCCTCAATGGGCTGGCCAAGCGACTGGTTGTGACGCTGCCGCCGATCGCGCATCCGGGCGCGGTTTCGGACAACTGGCAGTCGAGCGCGTGGACGCGCAGGGCAGTAGGAATTTATCGGCTGGCGCAACCCGAGAGCGATCACTTTGACTGAAGTTGTCTTGACCGCGACCAGCCGCCTCGCGCGGGAGTTGCATGCCGAACGCGACGCCGAGATGCGGCGGCGGGGCTTGCGGCTGTGGCCTACGCCGCGGATTTTGCCATTCACGAATTGGATCGAGGAGTGCTGGACGTCGGCTTCGCCGAAAGAGTCCGCACTGTCCATACAGCAGGACCGATTTCTGTGGCAGCGTGTGATTCTCGACTCGCCTGAATCGGCCGATTTGCTGCAGATCGCCGGTGCAGCCGCCGCTGCGCAGGATGCATGGCGATTGATCCGAGAATGGCAGCTCCCGGTGTCGGAGGCGCGGTTCGTTGAGACGGAAGACAGCGAGGCGTTCCTGCGTTGGCTGCGCGTGCATCAGCGGCGATGCGAGCAATCCGGATGGATCGATCCTCCGAGATTAATGGATCGGGTCGCGGCGATGGTCGGCTCGATTGAATTGCCTTCGAGTGTCGTGCTCGCAGGATTCGATGAAATCACGCCGCAGATGCGCGGACTGGTGACTTCCCTCGAGCAAGCGGGATGCGCTTCGCGCTTGATGGATCCGCCCAGGGTTGAACCGGCGCACGCGTCCCTGTGCGTATGCCGCGATGCGGAGCATGAATTGCGCGCGGCTGCATTGTGGGCGCGTGAGGCTGTCGAAGCGCGTCCAGGTGCTCGAGTCGGGGTCGTTGTTGCCGATTTGGCGCAGGTCCACGCGATGGTCGAGCGGATTTTCACGGAGGTTTTGAATCCCGCCGTCGCGCTCCTCGACTCGCCGTCAAGCTCGCGCGCGTTCCATATTTCACTGGGCGGCCGGTTCGCGGACGATCCGATTGCGCACAGTGCGATGCTGATCCTCGAACTTGCGCATGGATCGCTGTCGCTCGATCGCATGGGAAGCCTGCTGCGATCGCCGTTCCTGGGCGGGTCGGGGAGTGAGCGATCGAATCGCGCATTGACGGACGCATTGCTGCGGCAACCGCATCCATCGCAGGTGACGATCGCGGCGCTTCTCGACGCGTGCCGCAAGCATTCGCCGCTGCTCGCACGGATGGTCGAGCGATGGGATAAAATCCGCCGTGCGATGCCGCCGAAATCCGCGCTGCCCAGTGTTTGGAGTGGACACTTCGCGCGTTTGTTGGCGGCACTCGAATGGCCCGGAAGTGAGTCGCTGACATCGCGAGAGCATCAGGCAGTCGAAGAGTGGCAGGAGTTGCTCTCGCGCTTCGCGACGCTCGATGCAGTGATGGGCGCGACGCCTTTTTCGGCCGCACTCGGGGCGCTGAACCAACTCGCCGCGGAGGCCGGATTTCAAGCTGAGAACGAAGGACAGCCCGTGCAGATCATGGGCATTCCTGAGACGGCGGGCCTGGGCTTCGACTATCTGTGGATCGCGGGAATGACCGATGAAGCATGGCCGCGGCGGCCGAGTCCCAATCCGTTTTTGCCGATCTCGTTGCAGAGAGCGGCGAACGTTCCGCGGTCGACGGCGCGACGCGAGCTCGACTACGCGGTGCGAACTTCCGCGCGCCTGTTGAACTGCGCGGGAACGGTCGTCGTGAGTTGCATCGAACGCGAGCAGGATCGCCTGTTGCGTCCGAGCCCCTTGTTTACTGAGTTGGCCCGCACTCAGCCTCCCGTGGAGCGTGCGGCGTTCTGGCCGGAAGCGGCGGCGCTCGAGGCTCTTGACGATCACGCGGCGCCCGCTGTTGCCGCCGACTTCGTGCCGCGCGGGGGAACGAGGATCCTCGAATTGCAGGCGAAGTGCCCGTTCCGGGCGTTCGCGGAAATCCGCTTGGGGGCGAAGAGTCTCGAGGTGTCCGAGTCCGGATTGAATCCGCGAGATCGCGGGAGCCTGCTCCACCTCGTGCTCGAACACGTGTGGAACGCGATCGCTTCGCAAGCGGAGTTGAAGGCGATGACGGAAGATGATCTGCGCGCACAGATCCGAGCGGGGATTGAAGCGGCGTTCCGGCACAGGTTCCACAAGGCGGCGTTCGAGGATCCATTCGAACGGGAAGTCCGCCTGATCGAAGCCGCGCGACTCGAGGCGCTGGTGTTTGAATGGATGGGACTCGAGAAGCGACGTTCAGCCTTCACGGTCATCGGCCAGGAGAAGGGCGAACGCGTACGCGTCGGGGCACTGCAATTTGACGCTCGCATCGATCGCGTCGACCGGCTCGCATCGGGCCGGGAAGTGATCATCGACTACAAGACCGGCGACGTGTCAACCGGTGCGTGGGAAGGGGAGCGGCCCGACAGTCCGCAAGTACCGATCTACGCGATCGCCCACGACCGGCCGGTCGGAGCGGTCGCATTTGCCAAAATCCAGCCGGATTCCTGTTGTTTTGAAGGAATCGCGCAAGAGTCGAATGCGCTGCCGGATGTCGCCACCGGCGACCTGGCGGCGCGCCTCGCGGAGTGGCGGCGAGTTTTTGCGACGTTGGCGGCGGCGTTCGTCGCGGGTGACGCGCGCGTCGATCCTAAAACATTTCCGGGCACTTGTGAATTTTGCAAGCTAGGGCCGTTCTGCCGCATTTCGCCCGCGATAGACGAGGCGACGTTATGAGCACGATGTTCCCAGCGGCGCTTCCGCAAGACGCAGGAACGCGAAGGCGAGCACTCGACGCGCGTACGAGTTTCATCGTGCAAGCGCCTGCGGGCTCGGGCAAGACAGAGTTGCTCATCCAGCGTTTGCTGACGTTGCTCGCGCAGGTCGATGAGCCGGAGGAGATCGTCTCGATCACATTCACGCGCAAGGCGGCGAGCGAAATGCGCGAGCGTTTGATTGCGGCTCTGCAAGCTGCTTCGTTGGGCAGCGATCCGGTTCCGTCCGCACATGCGCGGCTTACGCGAGAGTTGGCCGCGGCAGTCCTCGAGCGCGACCGGCAGACGGATTGGAGGCTGCTCGAACATCCCGCGCGCTTGCGGATCGAGACGATCGATGCACTCGCGAGCGGTTTCACGCGAGCAATGCCGTGGCTCTCGCGGTTTGGAGCGATGCCGGAACCGGTCGAGGATCCTTATCCTCTGTACGCTGCCGCCGCGTCACGCACGTTGCGGGCGCTCGGCGAGAATGGCCCCGAATCGCAGGCGATACGTCATCTCCTGGTGCACCTCGACAACGACGTCGCGAGGGCGTCCTCATTGATCGCGCAGATGCTGGGGCGGCGGGAGCAGTGGCTGCCACTCGTCGTCGGCGTTGCAGATGTAAGCGCTCTACGGCCGGTGCTCGAAGGGAATCTTGCCGCGGCAGTCGAGAGCGAGCTGGCCGTCCTGCGCGAACTGGCTCCGGCCGCCTTCCATGAATTCATGCCGCGGATGCTGCGATCGAAGCGGACGCCCCGCGATCGTGAGGAGTGGCGCGAAGCATCCGCGTTGCTTATCGTAACTGCGGGCACGTGGCGGAAGAAGAGTCCGCCCCAGGCGAAGGCGTTTGACCGGACGTTCCAGACACTGATCGGAACGTTGAACCGAGATTCGTGCGAGCCGTTCCGCGTGGCGTTGAGACGCGCGCTAGATCTGCCGGAGCCGAAATATAACGATGCACAGTGGGCGATTCTCGAATCGGTCTTCCGGATCTTAAAGCTAGCGGCAGCGAATGTGAAAGCCGTGTTCCAATCGCGCGGCCAAGTGGACTTCGTCGAAATCGCGCTGGCGGCTTTGCAGGCTCTCGGACCTTCCGCTGCGGAGCCGACGGATCTCGCGCTTGCGGTCGGCCACAAGGTGCGGCATTTGCTGGTTGATGAATTTCAAGACACGTCGGAGATCCAGCACGAGTTGTTGATGCGGCTGACCGGAGCGTGGGAATCCGGCGAGCAGACGCTGTTCACGGTGGGCGATCCGATGCAGTCGATTTACCGGTTCCGGCACGCCGAGGTCGGGTTGTTCCTCGCGGCGCGGGAGCACGGACTGGGCGGCGCTGTCGCGCTCGAGCCGCTCGAACTGACGACGAACTTTCGAGCGCAGCCGCAGATTGTCGATTGGGTGAATCGAACGTTTGAGGCCGTATTTCCGCAGGAAGAGAGCGCCTCGGTCGGTGCGGTGCGATACACCGCGTCCGATGCGTTTCGCGCGGCCGAGGGCGAGGCCGTTACGCTGCGCGTGTTGGCCGAGCAGGACGATGCGGCGGAGGCGGCGATGATCGGTTCGCTGGTCGAGCAATCGCGCGCGGCGGATCCGAATGGCAAGGTGGCGATCCTCGTACGCGCGCGTCCGCACTTGAAGGAGATCACGGCGGAGTTCGACCGGCGCGGCTGGCGGTATCGCGCCGTGCAGGTGACGACGCTCGCCGAGTCAGCCGTAGTGCGGGATCTGCTCGCATTGACGCGCGCTCTGGTTCACCTCGCGGACCGGCCCGCCTGGCTCGCGATTCTGCGCGCGCCGTGGTGCGGGCTCAGTCTCGCAGACTTGCACGCGATCGCAGGCGCGGATCACACGAGCACCATATGGACATTGATCGAGTCACCGAGCTTGCAGTTGTCCTGCGATGGTGCCACGCGGCTCTTGCGATTCAAAGCGGCGCTCATCCCTGTTTTGAAAGCCCGGCGCCGGATGGCATTGAGGCCGTGGGTCGAAGCCGCGTGGATCCGCTTAGGAGGTCCGGCTTGCCTCGCGAGCGATGCCGAGCGAGAGGATGCGGCGGCCTATCTCGACTTGCTTGAGGAATTCGAAGAGGGCGGCGACATCTCGGAATTCGACCGGCTCGACGCGCGGTTGAGCGAGCTCTACACGAAGCCCGATCCGGAGGCAGATGAGCGGTTGCAGGTGATGACGATTCATCAGGCCAAAGGACTCGAGTTCGACACCGTGATCCTGCCGGGATTAGGAAAGCCTCCGAAACGCGAGGAAAACAAACTGTTGTTGTGGTCGAACTTCGGCGACCGCGTTCTACTCGCACCCGTGCCGGCGGCGAGCAATCGGCGAGGCGAGGACGATCCGATTTACAAATTCCTCGAGCGGCATGAGCGCACGAAAGATGCGCACGAGAGCCGCCGGCTGTTGTACGTCGCGGCGACGCGGGCGCGCGAACGTTTGCATTTGATCGGGCATGCGAAGCAGTCGAAGGACGGTCCGAAGCCTGTGAAGGGCTCGCTGCTCGAACACTTGTGGCCGCTGATCACGCCGGATTTGATTGTGCCCGTCGAAGGTCGAGAGGCAGCGTTTCCCGCAATGCGTCCGAATCTGCGATTGCCTTCCGATTGGTCGGCGACTGCCGGTGCGCGGGATGTTCCGTGGCGGCGAGAGGAACGATCCACGGCCGATGAGCCCGAGGTTACGTTCGAATGGGTCGGCAATACGCTGCGGCACGCGGGCGTGGTGGTTCATCGATTCATTCAACGAATTGCAAAAGAGGGATTGGCGCGATGGGATCGAGCGCGCGTCGAAGCATCGAAGCCCGAAATCGCGGCGGCGCTCGAGTCGTTAGGAACTCCACCAGCGGACGTGAAGTCGGCGGCCGATCGCGTCGTGGACGCAGTGGCGGGAATGCTCGAGGATCGCATGGGACGTTGGACTCTCGAGGCTCATCGAGATGCACGCAGCGAACTCGAACTGACGGCGGCGTTCGAATCGCGAACAGTCCGCGTGGCAATCGATCGCACGTTCGTTGACGACGATGGCGTTCGGTGGATCATTGACTACAAGACGAGCGCGCACGAAGGCGCCGATGTCGAAGCATTCCTCGACAATGAGATCGAACGCTACAGAGGACAGCTCGAAGTGTACGCGCGGGTAATGCGGATGTCGGAACCAGCGACGACGCCGATTCGAACAGGGTTGTATTTTCCATTGCTGCGAGCGTGGCGAATCGTCGTAACCTGAGTAAACATGCCAAAGGATCTTTTGGAACGCAGGACGCTGCTGCAGCTAGCAGGCGTCCTCGCGGCAGCTGGACGGTCGGCGTTCGCGGAGCCTCAACAAGCACCGTCCCTTCCCGCGCAGCGAGTGAGCGCCGATCAATTGAAGGCCGCGCTGACATTAATCGGAATCGACTTCGACGACCAACAGATCGCGGCAGCGCTCCCCGGTGTGAACCGCGCGCTCAATGGCTATGAGGCGATCCGCAAGGTCGATATTCCACTCGACACCGAGCCTGCGTTCGCGTTCCATCCGGGATTGCCAGGGCGCGTGGCGGCGAGTGGCAAGGCGCGTTTCCATCCGACGAAGCCGGCAAAGACCGCGGCCTGGAAGTCGATTGAGGATCTCGCGTTCTGGCGCGTCGTCGACCTCGCGCCACTCATCCATGCAAAGAAAATCACGTCGACCGAGCTCACCAGGATGTACCTGGAACGTTTGAAACAATACGGTCCGAAATTGTTGTGCGTGATTACGCTCACTGAATCGCTGGCCCTCGAGCAGGCGGCGCAAGCGGACGCCGACCGCCGGCGCGGCAAATATCACGGGCCGCTTCACGGCATTCCGTGGGGCGCGAAGGATCTGTTTTCAACCAAGGGCATCCTGACGACGTGGGGCGCGGAACCCTTTCAAAATCAGGTTCCGGAGATCGATGCGACAGTCGTTGAGCGATTGCGCAGCGCGGGCGCGGTGCTGGTGGCGAAGCTGTCGATGGGCGCGCTCGCACAGGGCGGGCTGTGGTTCAACGGCATGACGAAGACGCCGTGGAAGCTCACCGAAACCTCCAGCGGATCCTCAGCCGGGTCAGCGTCGGCAACCGCCGCCGGACTCGTTGGCTTCGCGCTCGGCACCGAGACGCTCGGGTCGATCGTTTCGCCTAGCGTACGCTGCGGCACGACCGGCTTGCGTCCGACATACGGCCGCGTGAGCCGCTACGGCGCGATGGGCTTGAGCTGGACGATGGATAAAATCGGCCCGATCTGCCGCGGTGTGGAAGATTGCGCGCTCGTGCTCAATGCGATCCACGGGCCGGATGGACACGATCGCACCGTGACTACCGATCCCCTGAATTGGGAGCCGAGGAAGCCGCTGAAGGGCTTGCGCATTGGCGTTCTCGCCAAGGCGTTCGACAACTTCAAGGGCGATGACAAGGCGGTCTACGATCAGGCGCTCGCCGATCTGCGCAGGGCAGGCGTCGAGATGACGGCCGTCGAATTGAACGATGAGGATGCCAACAAGATCCGCTATCTGCTTTCTGCCGAAGCCGCGGCCGCGTTCGACGACATTACGCGGGACGGGCGCGTCGGGCAACTAAGAGGCCAGTCGCCCGGCGATTGGCCGAATTCGTTCCGGACTTCGCGCTTCATTCCTGCTGTCGAATATATACGCGCACAACGCGCGCGGACGCTGCTGGTCGAAAAGATGGAGAAGTTCTTCGCGGATTGGGACGTCATCGTCACGCCTCCATTCGGCGCGTTAACGACGACGAATCTGACGGGACATCCGCAAGTGGTGATGAAGTGCGGATTCGTGAACGGCATGCCACGCGGCATCTCATTCTTGGGCCGTCTCTATGAGGAAGGACTTCCACTGCGCGTCGCGCTCGCCTATGAGCAGGTGACGAATTGGCACAATATGAATCCGATTGAACCATTAAAGTCGTAAAGTATTGAGATGAGT
>DASXZC010000448.1:0-13152 GCA_036502165.1 Bryobacteraceae bacterium | reverse complement strand
CAGTTGTCCGGTGTGCCAGATGGCGCTTCCCTTCCTCGATCGTATCGCCACAGGCGGCCTGCGGATTTGCGCGGTGTCGCAGGACAGCGCCAAGGCGACTGCGGAATTCAATCAGAAGTTCGGCATACGAAATCTCGAAATGCTGTACGATGCGCCACCATACAAGGCGAGCAATGCGTTCCGCATCACCAGCGTTCCGAGTCTGTTCCTGATCGAACCCGATGGCATGGTTTCGAAATCGATTGAAGGATTTTCGAAGGCGGACTTCGAAGAACTCGGGCAACGCGCCGGCTTACCGATTTTCACGGCGGCGGATCGCGTTCCACTGTTGAAGCCCGGTTGAAGCTCGAAGAATCATTGACCGCGTCCGGTCGGACGCTCAATAGATACGGTAAGCTAGTAAAGAATCATGCCAGGAAAGATCACCGAAGTACTGCAATCGGCGGCGGCTGTCGCCAAGGGGATGGGCATCACCTTCAAGGAGATGATGCAGCCCGCGATTACGGAAGACTATCCGGACGCTCCTGTCAATTTTCAGCAGCGCTTCCGCGGCGTGCACGTTTTGCAGCGCGATGAGCAAGGGCTCGAGAAGTGCGTAGCGTGCTTCCTGTGCGCGGCAGCTTGCCCTTCCGACTGCATCTACATCGAAGCGGCTGAGAACACCGATCAGTTGCGCATGAGCGGCGGCGAGCGCTATGCGAAGGTCTACAACATCGACTATAACCGCTGCATCTTCTGCGGATATTGTGTCGAGGCCTGTCCGACCGATGCCATCACCCATGGCCACGGCTTCGAGATCGCCAGCTACAACACATCGACACTGGTGTACCGCAAGGAACAGATGTTGGTCCAACTTCCGACCGGGGCACCTTTCCCGGTGAAGGCGGAAGAGGTCCAGCCGTCCTCCGGCGCCGGGCATTAATTGTTTTGAATGAAATACGCAGTAACGGATAACTGGAAGGCCGTGGATTCGGCAGTCGTATCCGTTCTGATGAATGCTGGTGTAACCTAACAGTTGGTCCACGCGCCTACATCGGTGAAACGGTTCAGTGGTCTGCGGCCGTTTGTGTGGCGGTCGATATGCTGATCGACCCCGCCGTGGTCGTAAAAGCTCGCGCGGGCGATGCGGCTGCGTTCAATCAGATTGTGCAGGCTTGCCGGAAGCCGATCCTGGGGACCATACGGCGTTTAATCGGGAACGCCGATGATGTAGAGGACGTCGCTCAGGAAGTGTTCGTACGAGTGTATTATTCACTCGATCAGCTCCGGTCGGAAGATGGGTTTGAGGCTTGGTTATACAGGCTGACGGTGAACTCGGCGTACGATTACCTGCGGCGCAAAAAGCGGCGGCAGGAATCGAGAATGTCGGACCTGGCTGAAGAGCAGGTCACGATGGCCGAGGCAGCGGCGGGTACGAAGTTCAGTGTCGACGAGGGTCGCAAGGCAAAGGCGAGGGAGTTGGTCGATTCCCTGCTGAGCGAGGTCTCGGAGCAGGATCGGATGCTATTGATCCTGAAGGAAGTGGAGGGCTTGTCGCTGAAGGAGCTGGAGCGGATTTACGAGGTCAAGGAAAACGCCTTGAAAGTCCGGCTGTTTCGGGCGCGGCAGCGGGTGTTGAAAGCCTTTGAGAAGCGGGATCCGGACAAGGGCAAATAAGAACGAAGGCGGTACGGTTTTTATGAACGAGTTTCCAAGCGAATTGCAGCAATTGTTCAAGGGCTATGGCGAGTTCCATGAGGACGTCGAGCCGTCGAAGGATTTTATGCCCCGTCTGTGGGCGAAGATCGAAGCACGGCGGTCCCCCTGGTTCGCGATGCAGCGCATGGCGCGGCTGATGGTGGTCACGGCGATGGCCGCGGCGCTGCTGATGGGCGCGGTGCTGATTCCGATGATGGAGTCGCAAAAGCCGGCGGGATTCTACGCCGACGTCGTCGCGCACGATACGTTGAAAGCCGATCAGGAATACGCGGCGAGCGTCTCTTTACCAGATCTCGAGGCCCCACACCGATGACGCTTTCGCGTTGGGCCATTGCCGGATATCTGTCGCTCGTGTTTGTGAGCGGCGGCGTGATTGGCGCGCTCGGTCACCGGATGTACACCGTTTCCGCTGTCAGCGCCAAGACCGGGTCTCCGGATGAATGGCGGAAGAACTATGTCGCGCAGATGAAGAGCCGTCTGAAGCTGCGGGACGATCAATTACTGCGGTTGAATATTCTGCTCGATGAGACGCGCAGCCGCGTGCGGGAAGTCCACAAGCGGCAGCGTCCTGAGCTCGATCAGATCCGGAAGGAGCACTCGCTCCGGGTGGCGAGCATCCTCGATCCTGACCAAAAGGTTCAATACGAAAAATTTGTGAAGGAAAGGCTCGAGCAAGACGAGCGCGACCGCCAGCAGCAGGATCAGCAGGAGAAGGAAAAATCCGCTGCCCCGCCGCCGGTGACGCGCGAGCTTCTTTAGTTGACTGTAGGCGGCTTCTTGGCTGCTGCCGCCGCGCGGGCTGCCTGCAAATCCTTGGTCTTCTTTGCCTGTTTCTGGAATCGGTCGACGCGGCCTTCGCTATCGATCAGCTTCTGGCGTCCGGTGAAGAACGGGTGGCAATTCGAGCAAATTTCCAGGCGGATATCGCCCTTGTGCGTGGAACCGGTTTTGAAGTGGTTCCCGCAGGCGCAGATCACGTTGACTTCCTCGTAAGCGGGATGAATTCCTGCCTTCATGGTGTTTCTTTCTTCCTTGTTGGTAGTGACGAACGGTGGGCTGACTTAATTGTAGCCTAAAACAGCATAGCCCCGCCAGGGACCCTTCGATCCCTGAGGGGGCGGTAGCTTTGCTACTGGAAACCGGCAAAAGGTCGCCGGGTCAGGTTTTGATTCGCGTGAGGCAAGCCGGTCCATAGGAAGATCGGCTCGTACACTGGACGAGACCTGAACGTTAGAGCAGTCGACTCAGCAGTCGGCCACCTCACGCGTGTTTAAATTGCTACCAGTACTCATATATTTACTGGACCACCTCCTTTCTCAGTGATGATTCCAGCATACTCCCGATGTCAAGTTCGGTCAAGACCGCGGAGGATCCCCCGTTCGACCAGGGAGAATGCGCCGTCGGGTCGGTCGAGCTCGAAGCCGGTTTTGAGATGGAGCGGCGGCTGAGCCATGAACCGCGGAACGGTGCCGCGGTGCGGCTGGGCGGCATGCGCGAGGAACGGGTGACACAGGTAAACGGTTCCTGCGGGTCCGGTCGCGAGGACTTCCGGCAGGCAGGCGGTATTCGATTCGAGCTGTCCACCGAGTTCCATACAGCTCAGGCCAGCATCTCCAGCGGGGGCGAGCAGGCGGGCGACGGCGAGATGGGAGCCGACTCGGATCCGCGTGGGAGCGTCCCTGTCGCCGACGTCCGAGAAGAGGAATAGCATGAGCAGCGCGCGTCCTTTGGACTTTATGTTGATGCGCCAGTCCAGATAGGAATCGGATGGCGGGTCGGGGGCGAAGCTCGCGTCCACGTGCCATCCTGTATCGCCGGGGTCGGCTTCGTTTGGGAAACGGATCGGGAACGTTCCTAAGCTCTCGCGCGGGGTCCAGCGGCCGGCGCCAACGAGTTCATCGAAGGCGGCGTGCAGTACAGGCGTGTTGGCGGCCTGGCGGAACGGTTCTTGTGGATAGTCGCCGAGGCGGATGACGGGACGGGTCCACGTGCTGCGGTCTTCAAGATCGCATCCTGTATCCTTCCAAAGGATCGCGCGGGCTTCCGCTGCGGTCTCCTGCGGGAAGGCATTGTCGATGCGGATGAAGCCTTCTTGTACGAACTGGTCTCTTTGCGCGTTGCTGAGCATCGACCTTCCTAACCCGCGGCGATCATCGGCTCAGGGTGATCCACATGATGTGAGCGGGAGATTTTGCGTAGTATACGAGGGAGTCGCCGTCGGTTCCGATCAGAAATGTCGGCCGCAACGGAGCCTGCCGGGTCGCGATGGTATCCACGTCTTCGATCGTACCCGATGCGCGATCGACTCTGCTCAGAGCGATCCCGTTCGGCGACCTGGCGCTAATGAGCAGGTCACCGGACGAGGTAAGCGCCACTCCTAGTGGCTCCGTGCCAGCGCTGGTCTGATTCTTCGCGTATCGAACGATCGCACCGTTTGCCGCGGACAACTCTACGAGTTCCTGAGTCGTTCCGCAATAAAGAGCGACTTCGGACCCATTGGAAGTCAAGAACGAGTCGGCAGCGGGAACTTCGACACCCGGCGCGAAGGACGCGTGAGGAACGGCAGTACCCAGAAGCTTTCCCTGAGGGTCGTACCGGCGCATGAGATCAGCTCCCCGGACTGTGTTGTACTGGTCGTCGTGAACCCTGCCCACAGTCCAGAGATTGCCATCCGGAGTGAACAAGACCCTTCTCGCTGAATATGGGCTTGTCCGGACGACCTTACGAACGCTTCCCGACTTCTCGATCCATATCAGCAACGCGGCAACCCTGCTCTCCGCGGTCGTCGCGGAGGCGCTTACCACGACCGTACCGTCCGGCGCCGCTGTTATATCGGCGATTATCAGATGGCTCGCCTCCGGGATACTGAGCGGAATTGAGAATAGACTTTTGCCCTCGCGATCCCATTCCATGATCGAAACGTCATTGCGGTCATACGCAACGACGTACCCGTTCGAGAACCTGGGGAATGCGTGGAAGCTGAAGTCGTGATCGATCTGAACCGTCCTCGCCGGGATCAGCGCGCTGCCAGCATTGACGACAGTCGTCAGAATGGACGCGAAAAGGATCATTGAAGCTTTCATAAATAATTTCCTTCCTTGTGATCGTACCTATACCTTCACAGGCTGGCGCGCAATCCTAAACATAAATGACGACTGAAGACCCAAAATCGTTGATTTGATTTTGAGTTCCCGGCATAGCAAGCGGTGACGGCTTGACTCGTATGAACCTGAGGTCTCTAATTCGCTCAGCGGGGCTCGATATTTACTATGTGATCCTCGCCGGGGGCGGTCGACACGGCAACGTGGAGATTACCGGTCGTCGAGTCATGGAACCAGGTGCCGGGCTTCAGCGCGTCGAGGGTTGTGACCTCACGGAAGGGCTTGCCCGTTTCGCCAACGGACTTGGGCTTGGCGGTGTGGTGGAGGATCCACTCGCACGTGCGTGCGACCTTCGATTCCGATTCGACGCGTATGAAGTCGGCGGACGGCCCGGCGTGGAATTGCGAATAGTCGTTCACCGCTGGTTCATAGACGAAGAACTCGGCTCCCATTTCCGGGAAGTAGTGCAGTTCGAGGTTGATTCCGGGGTGGGACGAGACGAGCGGGATGAGGGATCCGGATTTGGCGTAGATCGGCAAGCCGGCCTTAAGATCGTTCGCGATCTTCTGGCGGCCTGGGTGATTCGTGTTGTTGCGCAAGTCGGTCCACGAGCCGCGGGGAAGTTCGACTTCGGTAACGTTGCAACCCGGGGCGACCAGGATCTCATCGCCGATCATGTAGAGATCCGAACGCGTCTCGAGTCCTTGATCCTTGGGAAATTGGATTAGGAGTGGGCGGATGAAGGGGAGTCCGCGATCGTGGGCCTCGCGTAGATACGCAACCAGATAATGCTGCCAGGGATCGCGCAGGCGTTCGAGATCTGGGTGGGGCTTTTCGTCGTATAGGAACGGCAGCAGGCGCAGGGATTCGTCGTGGGCTGCGATGGGCGCTAGATTGATGGCCGGGAACAGAACTCCGGATAGGCTGAGCTGATTGAGAATGCGGGGAGCGTCGCAGTAGTTCGCTTCAGTGATTGTGATGCGCTCGATTTCGCTCGGGAAATTGCGGCTGTCGCGATTCGAAAGGGTTGCATCCGCGAGGTTGGTTTGGCGGTGCGTGGTGAGGGCGTGCTGCTCCAGAATCTCTTTTGGATTGGGGCCGTAGTAGAGCTGGAAAGTTGGATGATCGGTTTCGATGGCGATTCTGCCGGGGTTTTTGTTTGCCAGATCGAACGTTGCGGGGGCGGCGGGAATGTAGATTCCGTAGCCGCGGCTCGAGAGAAGGAATGGGCGGGTCGAAGAGATGAGGCGTCCGCGCAGGTCGAGCTTCGGAGCAGTGATGTCGCCGAGTCCGAAGTATTGTTCGGCGGGTTCGGCGGTGAGTTGGAATCCGTTGTGCGTCGCGGGTTGGGGCATCGCGACGACTTCCCTGCCCGATTTTGTGCGGACGTCGATGGCTCCGGAGGTCGAGATGGTGACCGTGAGGAACGTGCTCGAGATGCGGACCTGTGGGCCATCCTCGAGGGTGAGCGGTTGTGACGTGAGCGTGAGGGGCGGCCCTAGGATTGGTCGTGTGGATCCGAACCAGCGGGTGTATTGAAGCGAGACGGGCGAGGCGAATTCGATGATCGTGCCGCCCGATGCGTCCGGGATGCTGACGCGGTTGCCATCGCGGATGGCGGCGGCGGCCGGCAGAAGAAGGAGCAGACTGGCGCTCGCCCGGAGCATTAGACGACCAGGACGAGGCTATCCTGCTGATCACCGGTGACGCGGGCGGTTGCGTCTTCGACGAAGACGTTCACTTCGCTGCGCATGCCGACGTGCGGCATGTAGATGCCGGGCTCGATTGAGAAGCATGTCCACGGGATCACACGGCGGATGTCGTGGAGTTCGAAATTATCCATATTCGCGCCGGAGCCATGGACTTCGGTGCCGATCGAGTGGCCGGTGCGGTGGATGAAATACTGGCCGTAACCGGCTTGGTCGACGTGGGCGCGGACTGCGTCGTCAACATGGAATCCGCGCAGGTCTTCGTTCGCTTCGATGGCTTTGCGGACCCGGTCGGCGCCTGCGTTGCGGGCGTCACGAAGAACGGTGAAAATGTTTTCGCGTTCGGAGTCCGGATTGTCGCCGCAGAATCCCATCCAGGTGATGTCGTAGTAGGTCGAGTCCGGTTGATCGAGCTTGGCCCACATGTCGATCAGCACGGAGTCGCCCTTGCGGATCTCGCGATTCACTTGAGAATCGGGGGAATAATGAGGATTCGAGGCGTTCTCGTTGACGGCGACGATGGCTGCGCTGTCATAGAGGAGTCCTTCTTCGGTGAAGCGCTTGGCGATGAACTGTTGGATTTCGTATTCGCCGATGCGTTCCTTCGCTCGGTGTTTGGCGCCGATTTGTTCGAAGGCTTGGCGACGTACGCGATCGACGCGGCGGCCGGCTTCGAGATGCGACTCGAGTTGAAGAGCGTTCCAGCGGGCTTCGAAGTGCTGCACGAGATCGACGGAGGAGACGACTTCGACGCCGAGCTTGCGGATGATTTCGATCGTTCCGGCGTCGACGAGCGAGACGTAGAAAATCGCGCATTCGGGCGAGTATTGCATGGCGATGCGTTTCGCGGGGCCAAGCAGATCCGCAATGCCTTGCGTGTGTTCCTGCCAGCGTGAATAGGCGGATTTTGCGCCAGGGAGTCCGTCGAGATGTCCGGCTTCGATGCGGTGGACGAGCTTGCGAGGCTCGCCGTGGGCGGGAATGAAGTAATACCAGCGGCGTGTGACGTGGAGGGAATCGGAGAGTCCGAGGATCCGGTAGGAGAGGGGGTCGCGATGGTGATGATCGAAGAAGAGCCATCCATCGAGGTTCGAGTCGGCAATTGCTTTTTGAAGTTCGGGGAGGTTCATTATTTCACGTCACCCATGAGTTTTTTGATCCAGGGAGTCAGGAACACGAGAATGATCGCGGCGGCGAGCGTGACGGTGGCGACCAATCCGAATAGATGGACGAGGCTCGCGGCGTTGGGCTCGAAATTTCCGCCGATGAAGCCCGCGGCGTAATTGCCGGCTGCGATCGAGGCGAAGAAGACGCCCATCATGAGTCCGTTGATGCGTGGCGGCGCGAGCTTGGTCATGAGGCTCAATCCGACCGGGCTCAGGCAGAGTTCGCCGAGCGTGTGTAGGAAGTAGACGAGCAGCAGCCAATTCACGCTGACTTTTCCGAATACAGTGAGCGATGAGGCATAGGCGACGACCCAGAAGCCGGCGCTTGCGCCCAGCAATCCCAGCGAGAATTTGATCGGGCTCGAGGGTTCGTGCTTGCCCATGCGTACGAACAGGGACGCGATGATCGGGGCCAGCGTGATCACGAAAATCGGCTGCACGGATTGCAATATGCTCGCCGGGATCGGGAAGCCGAACAAGTTCTTGCTGGTCATCTGATCGGCGAAGAGGTTGAGGCTCGATCCGGCTTGTTCGAAGGCCGCCCAGAAGATGGCGGAGAAGACGAAGAAGATTCCGATGGCCGCGATGCGCATCCATTCGGGGCGTGTGAAGGGTTTCTTCGCGGCATCGATGGCGACGCGCGCCTTCTTGGTGATCCGCGTGCCGACATCGCCGAGGAGCTTTTGCTGGAGCAGGTATTGGATGAGTCCGAGGACCATTCCGATAGCGGCGACGAGGAAGCCGATGCGCCAGTTCACGAGTTCCGCGAGAGGTCCGCAGACGAGAGGCGAGAGAAGGGCGCCGGTGTTGATGCCCATGTAGTAAATCGAGAAGGCCTTGTCGCGGCGGATGTCCTTGGGCGCGTAAAGCGAGCCGACCATGGTCGTCGTGTTCGGCTTTAGAAATCCGGTGCCGATGGCGATGAGGGCGAGGCCTGGATAGACGAGGTTTGCCGTGCCGGCCGCGAGAAGCGAGTTGCCGGCGATGATGCCGAGGGCACCGAAAACGACGCAGAGGCGCGCGCCGATGAAGCGGTCGGCGACCCAACCGCCCAGGAGCCCGAAGAGGTACACGGAGCCGGCGTAGAGTCCGTAGACGGTGCCTTGTTTTTCGTTGCTCCAGCCGAGTCCGCCTTTGTCGACCGCGGCGACTAGGTATAGGACGAGGAAGGCGCGCGTGCCGTAGAAGCTGAAGCGCTCCCACATTTCGGTCATGGCGAGGACGTAGAGTCCGCGAGGGTGGCCGAAGAGTTCTTTTTGTGCGGGAGGGCTGGTTGCGGTGTTCACAGAGAAAACGCCAGCATAGCGCACTTTCATCTATTGAATGACGCGCGGCGCTGTAGGTTGCCGAGGGGCAGCGGATATCCGATGAGGCAGAATTGGTCGAGTGCGAACAGGACCACGGAGTCCGCGCAGAGAATCTGGGCGAGGCGGGCTTCCCGAAGCCATGGGGTGGTTGGGTCGCTGACGCCGATCAGATGGCTGCGCTCGAGAGCGGTGAATCCAAGGGATTGTCCGAAGTCGAGAGTGTCCTGCTCGGCGAGCTGCATGTTGCGATCGAGCGTGTAGGTGAAGCTTTCCGTTTTGAGATTGGTGAGGACGGCGGGGGTCCACGTGGCGGTCGGATAGTTGACGGCGGCGTCGAAGGATCCGGAATTCGTGTCGGTCGGATAGAGGACTTCGAAGCGGCAATTCGAATATGTCGCACGGACGAACGTCATGATCGCGTCGGTGTAGGCTCCGATGAGGGTCGGGAGGAAGGCGGCTTCATCGGGGAACGACGCGGGAGAGACGGTGTCCGCGGTGATGACGGACATCGCGTGGCCATAGGTCGAAGCGAACGTCGACGTCGTGTAGCTGTCGTAGAAGGGTAGGCTGATGTCGGCGCCGCTCATGTCTTTTTCCGGAAAGTACCACCACTGGACTTCGCCGAATTGCAGGTAGGGCTGGAGTCCGGCGTTTGATTGGATGGTGGCGGCGTCGAGGTAAACCTGCTTCCAATAAGCGATGCTGTCGGGGGAAAAATTCGTCTGCAAAGCGGGCGTGCTGACGATCACCGGGTTGCCGTCGCTATAACGTTGCGCGAGCGTCGATCCGGGGTCGCCGTTGCCGAGTTCCGTCGAGAAGGCGGCGGTTCCATCGATGCCGTAGCTTTTGAGCGCGGTGAAGAATGCGGTTAGCCAGTCGCGTGCGGCCCGATTGATGCGGGGCGTCGCGGTGAGATCCACGTACCAGGCGGGATCCGCGCCGCTGGTGAATGAAGTCGTGGTGCTCGATCCATAGAAGGCCCCGGAGGAGGGCGTGGCGGTGACGGAGAGCGTGTTGCCCACGAGTCCGATAGCGCGGGAGGTGACGGTGAGTTGCGCTCCGGTCGATTGGGCCCAGATTGCTGTGTAGCCTTTGTTCAATATGAGCGCGAAGGCGAGAGCGATTGTCGTGGGCGTGTCGCCTTGCTGAATGACGTGGGCGATGGTCGTCGTCGTAGTTCCCTGTGTGATGGCGATCGAGATCGTGTCGCCCGGATTCGGCGTGCCTGTGAACGTGAGGATCTGTGATGCGTAGCCGTAATAGAGAGGCGCGAGCTCGTAGAATTCGAGTGCGCCGACGTAGCAATTGTGGCGGCCTAGAAAGCCGAGGGCGGGAAGCATTCCGGCGGTGCGCTCGGCGGCGAGGGCGAGCGAATGATCGGTGTCCCAGTCAGTCGCGAGCGTGATATTCGATTCCGTCGTGTACGTGGGAAGGTCTGTCGTCGGGAGCGCGAGTTCGAGGAAATCAAAATAGAACGTTCCGCTCGATCCTGTGTTGGTGACGACGACGGTGTGCGAGCCGGCCGAGTATTGGCCAATCAGGCGGCGGACCAGGACGTCCTCACCGGCGATCGTGAGGCTCTCGGTGGCGGCGAGCGTTCCGTCCACAGTGACCTGCACAGTTGCGCCTGCGGCAATGACGCGAGTGCCGAGATAAAGGGAGTGCGTCACGGTCGCGTTATAGGGGCACGTGATGCTGTCTCCGGTCGTGCTCGTGCATGTGATGGTGCCGTTCGAGTAGTTGCCCTTACTGGGGGTCCAGGTGCCGACGGGCGTGAGGTCGAAGTCCTCAATGCGTTTGCTGCCTCCGCCGGCGACGGAGTAGGCGCGGTTGGTTCCGGTGACGGTCCAGTTCGTGACGGAGACTGAGAATTCGCTGCGCGAGTAGGTCGCGGCTTGCAGATCGGCGGCGTACGTCCAGCGCAATTTGCGGACGTTCGTGGTGGTGACGGGATTGCCGTCGACATCGACGAGAGATCCGAAGGGAATCGTGTAGCGCCACTGCGTCGGCGACGTGCCGCCGCTGAATGGCTTCGACACGACATCCCAGGTTTCGGTCGATCCAGTCGTGTACGTGTAGAGTGCGAGGCGATTGCCGTTGGCGCCGGTCGTGCTGGTGGACGTGGTGAGCTTCGTGCCTCCGGAGTCCTGGCCGACGTAGGTGACGGTGATCGCTCCGGCAGTGCTGCTCGCGATCATGCCGGGAGAATTCGTTGTGATGTCAGCGGCGATCGCGGCTGCGGCTGTCGTGATCGTGTCGGACGAGGTGACCTGGTATGTGTAAGCTTCGCCGAGGAACGAGATGCCGATGTAGTCGCCGGCGGTGATCGTGCCGCCGAGCGTTACGGTAGCCGAGGCGCAGGTGTAGCTGCCGGCGATGGCCGTTGCGTAATTCTTCAACGGAACGTAGGCCATCGGGAGTCCGTTGCTGTTGTCGTCAAACACGCGCAGGGACGGCCAATCGACAGTGGGGAACAAATCGGAATCGACGAGGATGCAATTGTCGCGCGTCTCATCGTAGGTAAGGGTGAGTCCACTCAAGTCGCCATCGGGGAGGTTGCGGAAGGACGGATGTTCGAAGGTGTTGTCGCGCACCCAGTCGATGACGCACCAGTCGAATTGTTGGCGCCAGGATCCGGAGACTGTGAATCCGCTGTCGCTTGCGCCACTGAGGGCGGCGATCGCGGTGGGGCGAAAGAAATAACAGAGCAGGTCTTGATGAGGCGTGAGTTTTTGGAGCATCGGGATTCCTCCTGCTTAAAGCCGGATGGTCACGGTCAGATCGCGTCCAGGCAGATTGGTCGGATCGGTCTGATTGAACGGGACCGAAGTGACATTGAGCGTTATCGACGCGAACTCCGGAAGCGCGGGGAGCGCGTTGCCGAGGACAGTGTTCGATGTGGTCGTGTCGGCGGCAATCGTCAGGAGGCAGTAGTTCGAGCCATTCACTTGCACAGTCAGATCGATCGGTCCGCCGTGCGGAGCCTGGCCGACGGTCGCGAAGATGTCGCGCACTGAGTACGCCTGATCGACGATGAACGGCGGCGTGATTTGATTGATGACGGCGAGGAAGCCTTCGACCTGGAACGTGATCTGACCGCCGTAGAGAGTGCGCAGGCCGTGATTGGTATTGCTGGTGACGGCGATCCGCGTCGTGGGACTGTTGCCACGGATGTTGGTCATGAACAACTCGGCGGCGCCGACGCGGACATCGGGCAACTGCATCGAGTAGTTATAACTTCCGCTGGCGGGACTTCCGAAGAAATCCTGAGGGAATGGCAGGATTTGGATTTGCCGGGAGAGTTCGTAGAGCGTCGCGGTGATGAGATGCGCGACCGCTGTCGAGCCGGCGTATCCGCGAGTGACCTGATACACGGTGCCGGAACTCATGATCGCTGTGACGAGCATGATTTCCGAGTCGATCTGAATGGCTTGGCCAGCGTAAGCGGCGCCTGCGGCGGTGAGCGTCACGGTTGTAGCGGTCGAAGTGACCGCGCTTGCGAGCGTGCGTTCGACAGTCGAATCGACTTCGTTCCAATACCAGAGCGTCAGCGTTCCGGCGGAGATGGTGACGGTGTTCGTGAGGGTCGAAAATCCGATGCCCGCGAGTTGGATGCTGCCATCGCCGGGCGCGGAAAGAGCGAAGCTCGGGGCGGGAGGAACGTCCGCGTCGAGGTCGTTGCCGGCGGCGCCACCGATCAACCAGCGGCGCAGGGGAGACAAGGCGTAAGGCGCTTCGATATCGACGACGTTGGCGGCGCGGCCGGAGATTTCGACGGTCGCTCCGGCACGATTGGGAACGTCGAAAGCGACGGGGCTGGTGGAACTGGTGGCTCCGAAGCGAAAGCCGGATTCGGTGACGACGAAGAAGCTGGTTGAATCCGGATTGACAGTCCACGCCTGGGTGACCGTGATAGTCGTAGTGCTGTTCGATCCGACCACGCGTTCCTGATTGGCGCCGGTGCCTTGCGTAATGCGGACGGTCGCGCCGGCGTACTCGTTCGAGATCATCGCGAGAGTCGAATTGCCGATGGTTGTTGTGCTCGAAGTGTCCGATTGGATCTCCGGCAGCAGTTCGAGGCGCCAGTAGAAATTCGCGTGATCGTAGTTTTCATCGGGCGGACCTTCGACGACAGTCGCGGTCGGCGTGCCGGGATCGACGAACGAAGTGG
>DASXZC010000447.1:0-1502 GCA_036502165.1 Bryobacteraceae bacterium | reverse complement strand
CAATTGCGGATTGTAGCCCACCCAAGTGTCGAGCGCGCCCACACGCCCCACCGGCGCATCCAACCGATCGAAGAGCTCGCTTGCGATCCGCGCGGAGATTTCCGCGCCGTATCCCCAGGACAAGCAATCCTCGTGCGCAATCATCACGCGGCTGGTCTTTTCCACCGACGCTCGAATAGTCTCCCAATCGTAAGGCGATAAGGTCCGCAGATCGATCACCTCGATGGTCTTATCCGGATTGCGTTGCTCCACTTGCAGCGCCGCCTGAAGCATCTTCTGGACCACCGCACCATAGGTGATCACGGTCAAATTCTGTCCGCTTTTCACTACGTTCGCCTTGCCGAACGGAATCGTGTAGTCCGGCCCCGGATGCTGCGAGCGATTGTAGAGCTCTCGATATAGCTTCTTATGCTCCAGGAACATCACCGGATCGTCGGAACGAATCGCCGTCCGCAAAAGCCCGCAGGCGTCCAGCGCGTTGGACGGCATCACCACGCGCAATCCGGGCAAATGCGTGAACATCACTTCGCCGCATTGGCTGTGATAAATCGCGCCGCCGGTCAGGTACCCGCCGATCGGCACCCGTACCACCACCGGCGCACTGAACCCATTGTGCGAGCGCCATCGGATGGTCGCCAGCTCCGCGCGCAATTGCATCATCGCCGGCCAGATGTAGTCGAAGAATTGGATTTCCACCACCGGCTTTAACCCACGCTCCGCCATCCCGATCGCGCGGCCGATAATCCCCGCCTCCGCCAGCGGACTGTTGAAGCAGCGCTCGCTGCCGTATTTGATTTGCAGTCCGGCCGTTGCCTTAAAAACGCCCCCCTTGCCCTTCACTTCGGCCAGGTTCGCCTCACGGCTGCAATCGGCTACATCTTCGCCGAACACCACGATCCGCGAATCTCGCCCCATCTCTTCATGCAGCGTGAGATTAATCTCATCCAGCATGGTGCGCGACTCGCCACTGAATTGCGGTTCGGCATCAAACTCCGCCGAGGTCGGATCGATCTTGTCCGAGTAGAGGAATTCGAGCGCCGATCCCTTGGCCGGCGGATCAGCCTTCAGCACATGATCGGTCGCCTGCTGGATCTCCTGATCCACTTCGTGCACGATCACCTGCAACCCCTGCCGATCCAGAACACCTTCCGAAATCAGCCATTCGGGATAGCGCATCAATGGATCGCGCGCCTCTTCGGCCTCGCGCTCGGCCCGCGTCTTGTAGAACTTCTCGTCGTCCGATAGCGAATGCGAATACGGCCGCGTCACCCGCGCGTGAACGATCGCCGGCCCTTTGCGTTCGCGTGCGTAGCTGGCCGCTTCCGAGAGCGCCGCGTAGGACGCCAGCACGTCGGTTCCGTCCACTTCAATACGCTTCAAATTCGGAAAGCCGGCCACCAGTTGCGCAACATTTCCCCCGGCGGTCTGCGTTTCCACCGGAACGGAAATGGCGTACCCGTTGTCCTCAATCAGGAACACTAGCGGCAGATTCTCCAGGCAGG
>DASXZC010000446.1:0-8776 GCA_036502165.1 Bryobacteraceae bacterium | reverse complement strand
GGCCCAGCTCATTGCGCGGATAATCGCCATGCTCGCCAATGATCAGCACGGCATCGACGGCGAGAGTCGTCCCTCCGCATCGCAGCGCCTCGGCGATTGTCGGATACACTTTGAATCCGAACTCGCGCGCACGCTCGCCGCTCAAATCGCCTTCGGGCTTCTGGTCGACATAGAGCGACACGACTTGCATGTTCGGCTTGTGCCATTCGCCCTCGTGCGGATATCCGACGAGGAACCGGTCGCCCATGTGCTGCGCATGCGACAGGTAGCGGTAGACCGTGCAAATGATCGCGAGCCGCTTCGGCTTCTCGGTCTGCGCCGAAAGCGCTACGGCTCCGGCGGCCGCGGCGCCGGTTTGCAGGAACGTTCGTCTGGTTAGTGTAGTCGCCATGCGTTCTCTCAGCCCCTTTGGAACGTCGATTCCTTCGCCGGTTGATACCGTATGTTCAAGTGCGGAGTCTCAAAGCGTTCCTGCTTGCGATACAGACTCTCGACGCCCGCGGCCGTCAAGCCTGTCGTCAGTAGCGTACGTTCGATCGGATACACGGCCTTGCCCGTCAAGAACATCTTTTCCATGTTGTTCACCAGTGGACTGAAGAACGTCGCGAGCGTCGTCCGTCCATCCGGCATCGGCAAATACATCTGAGTCGAGAACGGTCTGCGCTGTCCCTCTACGAACGCCGCGAAATTGAAATCGCGGACCAGCCCGTTCATTAGCAGCATCGTCGACTTGAGTCCATCCGCATGCTCATACCGGTACGCCACCGGATCCTTCACCAGCCGCTGCATATCCTCATCGCTCGGGAAGACATCGTTGAATCCTGGCTTCGCGGGCGTCAGCGTATGACTGCGGCACAGCGCCGCATTCATCAACTCGCGCGGCCATACGCCATCCTTCAACGCCTGCCAGAAATTCGGTCCACGATACGCCTGGATCCATTTGACGCCGCTCTCGCCGCCGTTGCGCCGCTCGACCATGCACTGGATCGTCTCGAGCCCGTGAAAGTCATAGCTGTCGACGCCGCCGTAACAGACGCACAGCGCCTCGCGGATCTTCGAGCCGAGCGGCATCTCTACTGAAGGAATCCGCCACGTGACGGCGAGGCTCGATCCGGCCTGGAACGCGAAGTTCATCTGGCGCGAAGTGTCGTACATCTTCTTCGCCCATTCCCAATTCCACGACAGATGCTTGTCATTGAAGATCGGAACACTGCGGCCGCTCGCACGGAAGACCTCGACGATCTGCTCGAAGAATTCGTAGCGTGGATACCGCGTCTGCCCTTTTTCATTCTTCGGATACTTGCCGTGCTCGCCGACCAGAACGACGCCATCGACAGCCAGTTTGCTGCCGCCATACGTTAACGCCTCGGCGATCGTCGGATAGATCTTCATCTCCGGATGCCGCGCCGCGCGCTCGCGGCTCAAATCGTTCGAGCCCACCTGGTCAACGTACAGACCGAGCAGGTCCATCTCCGGATGATGATATTTTCCGTTCCACCCATAGCCGTCGAGAAAGCGGTCGACGATGTGTTGCGTGTGGGAGTACTTGAAGAAGGAGGTGCAAACGGCGGCTAACTTCGGACGTGCAGTTGTGCTCATGTTTCGGGACCGGAAATCGGGCTCTAAATAGTGAGTATATCCGCTCTTGTCAGGATCGAAATGAAAAGGCCGCCCTTCGCGGGCGGCCTCCCCAACCAACGCTACGCCGCGGACCTGGTTAGAAGTTCGCGCGTAGACCCAGCGTGATCAGACGCGGACCGTACTGCGGACTCGACGCCCGTCCGAAGTTCACGTTGCCCACCGTTCCATTGACGCCAAAATTCGTCCGATTGAATGCATTGAAGGCATCCGCGCGGAACTGCAGGCGCAGCCGGCTTCCATCGCCCGATGGCCAAACGTACAACTGCTTGACGATAGCGATGTTGTCGATCAACACCGGCGGCTGCCGGAACCGGCTGTTGTATTGCGAAGACGTTCCGAACGAATACTGGCCCGGAACCGAGAACGCGGCGGCGTTGAAATACACGCTCGCCGGATTGTTCGGATCGAGCGAGGTGCGGCTCTGCCCGGTCAGCACCGGTCCGCCGTTCGCGTTGCACATCCGGGCGTCCGTGAACAGAACGCCGTTGCCGAGCGTATCGGCGCAGGTCAGCGCAATCAATGCGCCGCTGCGGTATTGATGCGAATCGGAGATCGTCCAGTTCCCGATCACCGAGTTCAGCAGCCGGTTGGTGGTCGGCACGAACTTCTTGCCCGTACCGAACGGCAGATCGTAGGCGCTCAGGAAATTGAACACGTTCGGCAGATCGAAGGGCAAATAGGACTTCGGCTGCGTCAGGTTGTACATGTCCTGCGGATAGACCTGGGTCTGCGAGAAGATCTGGCGATACGTCAAGAGTCCCAACGTCTTCGAACGCACATAGGAACTGGTGAACTGCCAGTTGCCGAAGCGCCGCTGCACTTTGATCGTGCCCTCGTCATACCAGGTCCGCCCTTGTCCGCTGTTGCGGGAAAAGACGTTCAGGAACTGCGGGAACGGACGGAGCGCCTGCGCGAGCGTGCCGTTGTCGGGGAAGTTCGGATACGGCTTCTTGAAGCCGGCCGCGACTACCGCCGGCGAAGTGATCGTCTGCTGCAGCATCGATCCCAGATACAGGTACGACGGATTGACCTGGTTCAGGTCGATCGTCGAGTTGAGCAGGTGGCCGCGGTTGCCGCCGTATTCGACTTCAACCAGGAACTTGCCGATTTCGCGCTGGATATTGAAGCTCCAGTCGTAAACCTTCGGAGCCTTGCCGAACGTCGGTCCCATGTAATCGACCGCCAGTCCGTTGCCCACGCTCGGGCTCAGGAACGGCGGCGGCTGATAACCGGCCGGCTTCGGGATTCCATTGTCCCAGTTGAATGGTGCGTTCAGGCCGTCCGAGACTTGCGCGAACGATCCGTTGGCGCCGAGCGTGCATCCGCATCCGCCGTTGCTGGTCGCTTCGTAGAAGATTCCAAAGCCGCCGCGGATCACGGTCTTCGCCGAGGCGCGGTATGCGAAGCCGAGGCGCGGTCCGAGGTCCGAAAAATCGGTCGGCCAGAATCGCGTCACGCCCAGCCGGTTGGGTCCGCTGCCCGCGAACACGTACGCACCTGGATAATTGTTGGCTGCCGGATTCGGCGCCGTCAACGAAACGGAGCCCATCGTCGGCGCATACCAGTTGATCGGCACGTCATAGCGCAGACCCAGATTCAAGGTCAGCTTCGAGCTAACCTTCCAGTTGTCCTGGAAGTAACCGCCGTAGTATTGATACCGGATGTTCGCATCCTGCACCGGCGTCGCCGCGGCGGAAGCCGAATCGGGCGCTCCGAGCAGGAAGCTGGCGAACGAATTGCCGGTCGTTCCCGTCGCCGACGGCAAGGCCGTCTCGTTGCGCGCGAACACGTAGGTTCCGTTGGTTGTCGCCAAGTCGTGGGCGAGGGTCATCAGGCGGCGCAAATCCCAACCCATCTTGAATTCATGCCGGCCCTTGATCCACGTGAGGCCCTGGTCGATCTGCGTCGTGTAGTTGTTCTGGCCGCCGTTGTTCACTTTGCCCTGCTGCATGCCCCACGCCGTGTAGCCGTCGGCTGCGGCGAACTGGATCACCGGCGTCGCATCGGAGTCGCCCGTCAAACCCGGGAAACCGAACTTCGAGCCGTAACCCGCCTGCGCCGGAACGAACCACTGCTGCACCGTGCGCGAGTATCCGTAGGTGCTGTGCAACAGAAGCGTCGGCGAGAACGTGTAGTCATGGTTGACGCGGAAGATCCAGGGCTTCTGATACTGATCGCCAAGCGCAGTGCCCAGCGGGCCGTTGAAGTCCGAAACCGCATACGTCAGTTGGCTGTCAATCGACGAGAAGTACGACAGGCGATTCTTGTCGCTGAATATCTGATCCACTTTGATCGACCAAACGTGATCGGTGACCTGCGAAGTATTGACGAACGAGTGGTTGTTGGTCAGCGCCGAGGCGGTCGGCGCGGGGATGAAGGGGATGATGTTCGTCGCGATCTTGCTGAAGCGCGTCGAGGGAATCGTATTATTCGGGAACGGCGTCCGCGTGGCGGTCGACCCCGTTCCGGATGTGCTGTTCGGATCGTAGATCAACTGCGGCAACTGGCTGAAATTGCCCTGCGTCATCGCCTGTGTCGGCACCGTGTTGACGATCGCGGACGGCGCCACCGGGCGCAGATCGTTGTCGCTTGTAAAGTAGAAGAACGTCTTGTTGCGGCCGTCGTAGACTTTGGGGATCCACACGGGACCTCCCACGCCTCCGCTGGTCGCGTTCAACCGATCCTTGGGCCGGTACCCCGGCTTATTGGCGGGATTCGCATTGACGGCCCAGCCCGCGGCTTCCCAGATGTCGCGCCGCATGTTGTACGCCCACGTTCCATGAAAATCGTTGGTGCCCGAGCGGGTGGTGAAGATTTCGATGCCGCCGCCGGTGCGCCCATACTCGGCCGTATACGTGCCGGTCAACAGCTTCACTTCGCTGAACGCTTCGGCGGATGGAGGATTGAACACCGTGCCACCCGATTCGGGAATGACGTTGCTGGTGCCGTCGATCAACTGCTCGCGCGAACGGCCCGTCGCGCCGGCGATGCTGGTCTCCGAGCCCTGGTTCACGGTTGCCATGAATCCGAGGAACGCCGAGGGATTCTGCAATCCGCCCGACCACAGGGGCAGCGCCCGGTACATTTTGGGTGTCAGCGCCTGGCCGCGTTCACTGGTTTCGGTTTCGAGCAACGACTGGGTTGCCGATACTTCGACGCTCTGTTTCACATCGCCGATTTCCAGTTGCAGGTCCAACGCCTGGCGTTGCGCAATGAAGATTTCGATGTCGTTGCGGACGAGCTTTTTAAATCCTTCTTTTTCGGCTGTAACCGTCCAGATGCCGGGTGGCAGGTTGGGGAAAACATAGACGCCGACGTCGGAGCTAACGGTCCTGGCGGTTACACCGGTCCGGTTCTCCCGGACCTCCACTCCAGCACCGGGAATAGCGGCTCCGTTCGCATCGATTACGGATCCGGATAACGATCCAGTCTGAGCCTGACCAAAGGCCAGCGCGCTGGCCAACAAGGCCGACGCGGCTAGGCGGGCGGCGAGAACTACAAGGTTCCTCATTACGTTTGTTCACCTCCTGGAGTGAGCAATAGTACAGAATGGTATGCTGCCCTTGCGATTCCTGTCAAGCTATCGTCCGATAAGCGCTCATCGCTGGACGATGGTCCGTTTTGGACTAGTGTAAAAATGCGCAAGTGCCCGATTCCGGGATGTATCGTGATCATTCCACGCAGTCTTGATGGCTAACTGCGCCTTTCCTGACAAGATTATCGGCGGAGTCCTACGGCGTCCGTTCTGGACAGAGCGTGTTTACCGACAGTTGGAATGACCGGAATGGGCCACCGGCGCAAGGTGTTATCCGTCGAAGAGCAATCGTGCGACGATTGGGATAGATGCCCTTCGAAGGGAGGCGCGCAATGAGCGAACTGACTGTCACGCAGACCCATACCGCCTTTGGCTTGGTCTATAGCGTCGAAATCAACATCCGGGCCACCACCCGGACCATTTGGAACATCCTCACCGACGCCGCCGGCTTCCCGCGTTGGAATTCGACGGTCGCCAGTATCGAGGGTCACATCGGCGAGGGCGAACGCCTCCGGCTGCGGGTTCCGGGGTCGGACCGCACGTTCACTCCGCGAGTCTCGGGCGTCGCGCCCGAACAGCGTATGACCTGGACGGGGGGCTTCGCGCCCCTATTCAAGGGGATCCGGATCTTCGAGTTGACGCCCCGCAGTGATGGCTCGACGGACTTCGCGATGCGGGAGAGCTTCTCGGGCCTGATGCTGCCTCTGATGAAGCGCGCACTGCCGGACTTCCGCCCGATTTTCGAAAGTTACGCCAAGGATCTGAGGAACGAGGCCGAGCGATCGGCAAGCGCCGCTCACGCCTGATTTAGGGGAGCTTCTCGAGCCGGGCCACCAGTTCGAACATGCGAGCCGCCGCCCCGGCGTCGCCTCCAAAACGAAGTCGATTGTAGAGACCGGTAATTTCGCCCATCAGCCGTCCGAGTTCAGACGGCTCGAGCGATCGCGCAAATTCGCCCGCCGTATCGCATCCCTGCTTCTCGATGCCGCGCCGCGTGAGTGCCTTCAAGGCGCGCTGATATAAGAGGGTCGCATCGCTCCGCTGGCCGCCGCCGCTCTTGAGGCGCGCCAAGCGTCCACGCCCCGACATCAATTTCCAAATCCAACCCAATCCGAAGATCAAGGTGAGCGCCCCTACGAGCGAACCCGCAACCGGAGCGGCCCACTTCCTCGCGTATCTAGGGAAGTCCTGGTTCAGCCAAGTCGCCCCCGCAGCCATCCAGTCGAGCCAGCTCCCGCTCGCCGCGCGGCTCGAATCGTGCAAGTCGGTCGCGAGGCGCAGCTGCCGGTCGAAGTCATAGCCGACCACCCATTCGCCCCAGAAAACTTCAAACGCATCGAGGTAAAACCGCGCCTGCTGCATCAACTGCGACTTCGGCGGCGCGGTCGAAAACGGAGTGGGATCGAAGGTGATCCATCCTGTGCCTTCGATCCACCCCTCGACCCAGCTATGCGCATCCGATGCCCGCAGGATCAGCCATCCGTTCAGAGGATTCAACACGCCCGATTGGAAGCCCGTCACCACGCGCGACGGAATCCCGCGCTCGCGCAACATCACGGCCATTGCGGAGGCGAAGAATTCGCAATGACCCTTTTTGCGCTCGAACAGAAAGTGCGCCAATGGATCCGAAACCTCTTTCGACGGCAGTTGGAGAGTGTATCCGAAGTCGTTCCGCAAGTGCCGCTCGATCGCACGCGCCTCATACAAGGGGCCCGATCCACCGCCGACCCAACTCCGCGCGAGGTCGCCGATTCGCGGATCGGTGTAGGGAAGCTCGAGATATTCCGCGCGCTCCTCGCGCCGCAGCGCCGCGACGTTCGAGCCCGGCTCCTCGAGGACGCTATAGCCTGAATAGGTGAACGGTCCGATCGGCCTGCCCGGCACACGATAGCCGGTGTCGCTGGTTCCATAAATTGCCGGCACCGCAAGCGACGCCATCTGCGGACGTCCTGCGAGAAACAGGATGTCGGAATCGAGGTCCCCCATCCGGACTTCATATTGGAATGCCAACGCGTGCGATGGCCGGTCGCTGAGCCTCGCAAATCCTTTGTCGACGCGGATCATCGGGATTTCCTTGTTCCCCTGCCGCCAACTGCGGCCGTCGAATTGACTCAATACCATGCCGCGCCACTTGAGATGCGTCGGCGCGAACCGGCTCGTCATCCGCACATGCAGCAGCGCGGACTCGCTCTGTTCAATCTCGCCGATCTCGCCTAGCGACACGACATTCGAAAGTCCGGGGAACTTCGTCCGCAGCGGCGCCAGATGCTGAAACGCCGCATGCGCCGATCGCGGCAGCGTGAAGAACAATCCGCCCCCGATCAGCACGATCGTCGAGGCGATAAAGAAGGTCAGGCCTGTCAATCGCCATCCGAACCCGTGTAAGCCGGACTGCGCGACCAGCGGCAGTTTCACGCCTGTTGATGCCGCTCCGGATCCGGAGCGCAGCACTTCCGCCCCCGCCAGCGTCGCGATTCCAAACATCAGGAAGCAGGTCAGGAAGATCAGGAAGTAGACGCTCGCCGACAGCGTCGCAGCCAGGATCTGCAACAGCGCGAGCGTCTGTACGAAGCGAAAATCCCGCGGCGTCTTCGCGGTGAACAAACGCACCACGCCGAGGAACAGCAACAGGTGCACCGTCGCCGCCACTGAATCCTTCGAGAGAAAATACCAGTCGATTGGATAGAACGCCAGATAGCACAGCCCCGCGCGCGCCTCGAATCGATCGGGCGGAGTCCAGCGCAGAACTCCCATCACGATCAACAGGCGTGCGACCAGCGCCGTTCCCGTGAGAATGGTCGCGTAGAAGTCGAGCAGTCCGCCGGTGACGATCGCCAGATAGCCGCTAGCGACCAAACCCAGCAGCGCAATCTGGTAGTGATGCTCGACGGCCGCGAGCGGCGCCGACCGGCCGCCCGCCGGCGGTGGACTCTGTGCGCGCACAACTGCTGTCACGTCTTCATTGTAAGCCGTTGCCTGAGTAAAGTACCTCTCCTCCGGGACTTACCCTAGCGTTTCGGCTACGGGTTCCCTTAACGCTTCCCTGATCAAACCCGATCAGAGTTCTAGGTGTAATCTCAGGGTTTGATTAAGTGCTCCTTCAATTGCGCGAGTACTAGAACTGCCACATACTCGAACCATGATGTAAGTGCATCGAAGCCGGAGATCGAATGTCTGCCCTTCGACCCCCGATTTAAGGATGCACGTTGGGGCCAAGAAGTAAGGAAAGTTGAGGATCCGAACATGGACATGGACAATGCGGTAGCGACCATCGAGCCTATCGAACATATCGAGGAGACGGAGACGACCGACCGCCGCAAACCGATGATTCGGGTTGTTTTGGCGGACGACCACCCGATCGTCCGGGACGGTTTGAAGAAGCTATTGAATATCGAAACGGACATCGAGGTCGTTGGTGAGGCCGGCGATGGAAGGGAGATGCTCGAAGTCATACAGGACGTCGAACCGGATGTGGTGCTGCTCGACCTCCGCATGCCCAACCTGGACGGATTATCGGCCTTGCAGGCCTTGCAGCAAACCAACAAGCGGACTCGCGTCATTGTTTTGACGGCTTCCGAGGACAAGAACGAATTCGTCCAA
>DASXZC010000445.1:0-13714 GCA_036502165.1 Bryobacteraceae bacterium | reverse complement strand
ATCGGCGGTTTCATAGAAGGACGTCGCCCCGGCCTTGCGCATGGCTTCAATCGAGGCGGGAAGTTCGCGCTTCTCTGCATCGAGGCGCTTGCATACGGCTTCGACTCCGAGAGCATCCCACAGTTCGAATGGCCCCAGCTTGTGCGCGTAACCCCACTTCATTCCGCGATCGATTTCGATCACGCGATCGGAGATCTCGGGAATGCGTTCGGCGCAATAAATGAAGAGGTCGGAATAGAGCTTCCACAGGAAGGAGCCAACGCGATCGGTGCCCGCGACCAGCAGCCTCAGCCGCGCGCCGAGGTCGTCGATCTGTTTCGCCTGCTCGGCGCTCGGGAACTTGACCTTCGCGAGCGGAGCATACTCGAGCGTCTTCCAGTCGATGACGTGGATCGCCTTTTCCTTGCCGACTTTCTTGTAATATCCTTGGCCGCTCTTGTCGCCGAGCCAGCCTTTCTCGAGCATTTTCGCGTGTGATTCGGGAGGCAGGAAGCGATCGCGCCACTTGTCATAGGGAACGGCGTGATAAAGATTCTCACCGACGTGCTTCCATATGTCGAGTCCGACGAGATCGAGCAGACGGAAGCTGGCTGTGCCGGGGAGTCCGATGAGGGGACCGGTGATGACATCGACTTCCTCGACTGAATAATCGTCCTCCATCATGATTTTGCCGACGGTGCCGCCCCAGAAACTGCCGATGCGATTCGCGATGAAGTTCGGCGTGTCCTTGCATGGCACGATGCCCTTGCCGAGATGCCGGTCCCCGAAGTCGGAGACGAAGTCGAGCACGGCCTTCGACGTCTTTGCGCCGGGAATCACTTCGAGCAGATGCAAATACCGCGGCGGATTGAAGAAATGAGTGCCGCAGAAGTGCGCCTGCGCGTCGTCGGGCCAGCCCTCCGAAATCTGCGCGAGCGGAATGCCGCTCGTATTGGTCGAGAGGATCGCGCCGGGTTTCGCGAGTTTCAAGACGCGTCCCCACAGGTCGCGCTTGATTTCGAGATTCTCGGTGACGGCTTCGATGATCCAATCGGCGTGCGCCACTTGCGCAAGATCGTCTTCAAAGTTGCCGGGCGTGACGAGCGCGGCACCGGTGTCGACGAAGAATCCGGCGGGCCGGAGCTTGGCGGCGTTCTCGATTCCCTTGATCGCCGCGGCGCTGCGGTTCGGCTGATTCGGAATGACGATATCGAGCAAATGCGAGGGAATTCCGGCGTTCGCGAAGTGGGCTGCGATGCGGGAGCCCATGGTACCGGCGCCGAGGACGGCGACTCTGCGGATTGTCTTCATTTGAGTTCGAGTAGTCCACTGTCGAGTGTATCAGCGAGGGGTGGACACCGGCATGGAACAATCGACCGCTTCTGTCGCGTTGCGAAAAGGGTAGGTCTTGCAACGCAGCTAGTTGCCGTTGACTTGCCTTTTCAGATCCAGAAAGTGTTGGAAGGATTTGTCCATGTCGCCATGTTCGACGAATTGGGAAAGCATCGATTCGAGTCGAGCCTTTCCCTCTTCGATCCGCTGCTCACCGTCGGCGGTGAGGGAGTAACGCAACCCTGACACCGCCCCGTCATCGGAAGTCGGTTCGGCTCTGAGCCAGCCGTCCCGTTGCAACCGCTGCAGAGCCGTCAACAACGAGCCGAGGCTTTGCTTGCCTCGGCGGGTGGCAAACAAATCCAGCAAAGCATGTATCGGCTTGGCGCGCTCTTGAATTTCAAAAGCTGACAACGGGCCGTCGTCGCTGAATCGTTTGAGGATAAAAAGATCAAGCGTGGACCTCAGGCGGTCGGCATCGAAGTCGTCCATAGACTTATTATCGCGTTTGCCGAGCGGAACCCATATGGATTCGTTGGGAAACTTGGGTCTTGAATGTTGGAAGTGTCACGTGCAAAGTGGAAGCAATGAATATGGCCACGCGCGCGTTTCGACCGAAGACTAGGACGAGGACACGCAGACCGGCGATCGGGCTTCGCCGTTTGCCCCAAGAACCGCGAGCGACGACACGTTGATTGCTCGAAGCCATGATCGCCGACCGGTGAACTTCCCAAGCCGGGAACTTCGTGACAGAGGCCTCCAGATCCTCTAATCTGAAAAGAGAACCCACGAAGAGCCTTTATGACGACGATCAAAATTGATCTTTCCGATCAGCAAGCCGCGTCGCTCGCCGCGCGGGCCGCGGCGCAGGGCCTCGTGCTGGAATCATGGATTCAGAAGCTCGTCGCCGCCGCTCCCGAGTCCGTCGGAGGCCCGACGGGCGTGATTGATTGGTCACAATGCCCGGCCGTTGAAAGCGTTCCCGGTAAGGTGAGCGGTGCGTGGGTTTTAAAAGGGACGCGCATGCCAGTTTCCGCCATCTTCGAGAATCTGGAAGCCGGGGCGAACATCGACGACATCATGGAATGGTTCGCAGGACTCGACCGCGACCAGGTTGAAGCCGTGATCGAGTTCGCCGCGCGCAGCCTCGACAAGCCCCCGAGTTACGGCCTTTAAATGCGCGTTTTGTTCGATCAGGGTACTCCGGTTCCCATCAGGCGCTATTTGACTGCGCACAAAGTTAGCCTTTCCGCCGAACTTGGATGGGACCGCTTAAGAAACGGTGATTTGCTTTCCGCCGCTGAGAAGGAAGGCTTTGAAGTTCTTCTCACCACGGACAAGAATCTTCGCTACCAGCAGAGTCTCAAAGACCGCGCCATCGCTATCGTGGTCATCGGCCACTCGCGATGGCCTGCGCTTCAGCCGCACGTTCAGTGCGTCGTTGAGGCCGTTGACGCCGCGACACCCGGCAGCTATGCCGAGGTGGACATTCCTTACAAAAAATCTGGCCGTTCGTAACGCAGAGCGACTATTGAGTCACAGCGTTCAACCCCGGATGATACTCCTTCTCCGTGTGCCCCTTCAATTGATCGCGATAATAATAGACGTCGCGCAGGCTGCCGGACGCATACCGCTCGGCCTCATCGTCGAAGTGTTTGGACGCCGGCGATCCGCTCTCGCCGCCGGCAGTCACCGCAACCGCGCGGACGTGGCCGGGGACGAATTCGACTACAGCCACAAAGCTGTTGCCGCTGGTGCCGTACCATTTCTTCGTTCCTGGATACTGACGCGCGCCAAAGGATGCCAGCGATCCCCAGTTGGATGACGTGAACGGCACCGGTATGCTCGGACCCGCGTCCGTGAATGTTTGAACGATGTCGTCGTTCAAACGCTCGAACCGGTTGATGTCGCCCCACGGCGTTTTCCAGGTTCCGAAATCCTTTTCGAGGCGCGCCGATCCGGCTGCCAAGGACTCGAGCAGCATAGCCGGAGTCGCATGCTTCACGACATAATCGTTCGAGGATAGGACTGCTTTACGGGCCTCATCACGGGTGCGGCGTTGGATTTCTTCACCCCAAAAAACGGCCAGAGAGGTCGGGACGGATTTGGCTCCCCAGCGATAGTCCCACGCGCGCAGCACGCGGATCTGCTCGGCTAGCTTCGCCTTGTTCGGATCGCTTGCCGCCGCTTGATCCCACGCTTTAACGAGCACTGGGATCGTCTCGGCGAACCATGGCAGATAGCTGTCGTAGGCAGCCTTCATGAGCGACTCGAGCGTGAAATCCTTCGTGTGCTCGAGCAGCCGCATCGCATGCATGCCTCGCGCGGATTCAAAGCGTCCCATCTCGACGTACGCAGGAAAATCCGCACGCTTCGGACTGCTCGCACCCGCCGAGGACCACGGCCAGTTGTTGACGTTGTACAGCCATCCGGACGCCGGATTGTGCAACTGCGGAATTTCGTCGACGCTCATGAGACCCTTCCACTCGGTCGCCGGATCGCTGCCGTCGACGGGCTTGGTGAAATCGAATCGGGTGTCGCGCTTGGGAATGAAGTTGCCTTGGAAATAGGCGATGGTTCCGTCGGCGTCGGCGTAGATGGTGTTGTTCGAAGAGTTCGCCTGCAACTGCATCGTATCGCGATACGCCTTGTAATTCTGCGATTTCGTTCGCAAAAACGATTGTTCTAGCGCCTTGACGTTCTCCTGCATCAGGTGGATGCTCACCCACTTGCCGTTCTCCTCGCGGATCACGGGGCCATGCTGCGTTCGGTAGACCGTGAACTTCTTTTCGGCGAGCGAGTCGCCGTTCTTGTAGGGAACGGTGATTTCGGTCGCGAGGACCGGACGCTCCTCATTGCCGAATTTGTAGACGTAGCCGGCGCCCTTCTTCGTCACGGTTTCGAGGTACTCGTCGATGGCGTCGACTCCGCTCGAGGTGTGCATCCAACCGGCCTTGTCGCTGAAGCCTTGATAGATGAAAAGCTGGCCCCAAGTGACGGCTCCATAGGCGTTGAGGCCTTCATTGCTTGCCATCTGCAACTCCGAGCGGAAGAAGAATGAAGTGTGCGGATTGATCAGTAGCAGCGCGTGTTTGTTGACGGTATTCGAAGGCGCAATGGCGATGCCGTTCGATCCGGAAGGCTCGGGCTCAGGAGCATTTTCTTCTTCACGCAGACGGTTCGCCGCGATGGGATGCTTGCCGTAGAACTCCTCGAGCCGCGTCAGATTAATGCGTTCAATGTCGCCGCCGATGCTGCCTTCGCTGAAGGCGAGCGCCATCCAAGGCTCGAAACGATGGATCACGCGCGGCTTCACTTCAGGGTGCCGCGCGAGGAAATAATTCAGTCCGGATGACCAGGAAATCATCAGATTCTTCAACCAGGCGGGGCTTTGGAGGAATTGCTTCTTGAGCAGCTCAGGCGAGACGAACATCTTCATCCGCAGATCCTGATAGATTTTCGATTCGCCCTCGGCTTCCGCCATGCGGCCCAATTGCGTCAGGTAGTTCGTTTCGATGCGATTGAAATCGTCTTCGGCCTGGGCATAGATCATTCCGAAAACCGCGTCGGCGTCGCTCTTGCCGTAGACGTGCGCAATGCCCCAGTCGTCGCGGATGATGGTGACGTTCTGCGCCTGGCGCAGCCATCGAATGTCCTCACCGTTGATCTCCGGTTTCTCCGGCGCACGTTGCGCGAACATGGCTGAAACGACAGCAAGGAAGAGGATGGATTTGTGCATTCTTGAGGCCCGTCCGTCACTGTACCGTAACTCGCGGCGCCCCGGTATAGACTGGTAACCGTTATGTTGCATCGACGCGACTTTCTCAAATCCGCCGCTGGAGCCGCGGCCGGCATCTCTTTGTTCCCTCCCGCGATTGAAAGATCCGCCGCCGGCGTGCGCGGCAAAGTGAAGATCACCGATGTGAAGTGCATGATCGTCCAGGGCACGTGGGATTGGAACCTGATCAAGGTCGAAACCGACGCGGGCGTGTACGGAATCGGCGAGGCGTATTGGGGCTGGGGCGTCAAGGATCTGGTCGTCAACAAGATGAAGGGCATCATCGTCGGCGAGGATCCGATGAACGTCGACAAGCTCTACACGAAGATGCTCAAGGACAGCGCGGGCGCGGGCGCGATCGCAGGAGTCACCGTGACCGCGGCGAGCGGCATCGAGATCGCGCTACTTGATCTTGTGGGCCGCTTGCTCGAGACGCCGGTGTGCAACCTGCTGGGCGGACGATTCCGCGACAAGATCCGGTTCTATCGCACGATGCAGATCGTCGATCGGGTTGAAGATCCGGCATCGTGGCGGGAGCAAGTGCAGAAGGCGCGAGCCGAGAAGTTCGGATGGACGGCGTTCAAATTCCAAGGCGACGGCGTGCCGACGCGGGCCGATCCAAAGTTTGAGGAACCCGGCCATGATCCTTATGGCCGCGCTTTGACGCACCGCGACATCCGCAGGATCGTGAAGGGAATGGAGATCGTCCGCGATGAGCTCGGGCCTGATGGCGACTTCGCGGTAGAGGCCCACTGGCGTTACGATGTGCGGGACGCGATCACGCTCGGCCGCGCGCTTGAACCGGTGCAGCCCATGTGGCTCGAGGATCCAGTGCCGCCGGATAATCCGGAGGCGATGGCAACGGTGCGGCATGCGATCAACATCCCAATCTGTACCGGCGAGAACCTATATGGACGAGGCCAGTTCCGGCGTCTGATCGAACTGCAGGCCTGCGACGGCGTGCATCTCGACATGCCGAAATCGGGCGGATTAATCGAATCGAAGCGGATCGCCGACATGGCGGATCTCTACTACATCTGGGCGGCCGCGCACAATCCAGCGAGTCCGGTGGGAACGATCGCGTCGTGCCACGCGGCGTCCGCAATGCGTACGTTCCGCATCCATGAACTGGCGAAGTACATCGACTATTGGCAGGATATTGTGCTGCACGACGGTCCGATCATTGAGCACGGGTATCACACGATCCGGGACAAGCCGGGATTGGGGATTGAGCTGAATCCGGATATAGTGAAGAAGCACCTCGCGCCGGGCGAGGTGTGGTGGGGCTGAGAAGGATCGCAAATTGACTAAGCCGAAGACCGTCATCGCCCAAAGTCCCGAGGAACTCGCCCGCACAATCGGACTCGATCCCGTCGATTCCCAGGAATGGCGTGTGCAATACGCGCTACTCAAGCGTCTGAGGAAAGCCGTCCAGGATCAGGACCTCACTGATGCAGAGGTTGCACGCCGCGGCGGTTCTTCGCGGACCCGCGTCACGGCCATCCTCAACGGGAATCTCGACAACGTCTCGAGCGATCTGCTCATCCGCTTGCTGGCGGGGGCCGGGGTACCAAGACCGCCCGCCTACTCGAGCCGGTAGTTCGGCGCTTCCTTCGTAATGATCACGTCGTGGACATGACTCTCGCGCAACCCCGCGCTTGAAACCCGCAGGAACCTGGACTTCGTTTGCAGATCGTCGATCGTCGCCGCGCCTGTGTATCCCATACCGGCGCGCAATCCGCCCACAAGCTGGAAGACCAGATCGGAGAGCGGACCTTTATAAGGTACGCGGCCCTCGATTCCTTCGGGCACCAGTTTGCCGCTCGAGGAATCCTGGGAATAACGCTCGCCGGAACCTTGCGACATCGCGCCCATCGATCCCATGCCGCGGTAGCTCTTGAAAGTGCGGCCCTGATAAAGGATCGTCTCGCCGGGGCTCTCATCGGTACCGGCGAACAGGCTGCCGATCATGACGCAGTCGCCGCCGGCCGCGATGGCCTTGGTGACGTCGCCTGAGTATTTGATGCCACCATCGGCGATCATCGGAACGCCCGTGCCGCGCAGCGCTTTGGCGCATTCCGAAATCGCCGTGATCTGCGGGACGCCCGCGCCGCTGACGATGCGCGTCGTGCAGATTGAGCCGGGGCCGATGCCGACTTTCACTCCGTCGACGCCGAGTGCGACCAGATCGCGCGCGCCTTCGGCTGTGGCGACATTGCCGGCGACCAGATCGATGTCGGGGAATCGCTGCTTGATCCTCTTCACCGCATCGAGCACGCGCTCCTGGTGGCCGTGGGCGGAATCGACGACGATGACGTCGACTTTGCGGCCGGCGAATTCGGCGGCGCGCTCGAGAAAGTCCCCGGTGGATCCGACGGCCGCGCCGACGCGCAGGCGCCCTTGGGAATCCTTCGCGGCGTGCGGATACTTCAATTTCTTTTGAATGTCCTTGACCGTGATCAGGCCCTTGAGGATGTAATTGTCATCGACCACGAGCAGTTTCTCGACGCGGTTTTTGTGGAGAATCGCCTCGGCCTGATGCAGCGTGGTTCCAACCGGAACCGTGATGAGGTTCTCCTTCGTCATGCGGGTCGAGATGGGCTGGTCGAAGCGGGTCTCGAATCGCAGGTCGCGATTCGTCAGGATGCCGACCAGCTTGCCGCCCTCGACGATCGGGACGCCGGAGATCCGGTAGCGCTTCATCACTTCGAGGGCTTCGGAAATCTTCTGATTCGGCGCCATGGTGATCGGGTCGACGATCATGCCGCTTTCACTGCGCTTGACGCGATCGACTTCCTCGGCCTGGCGTTCGATCGACATGTTCCTGTGGATAATGCCAATGCCGCCCTGCTGCGCGAGCGCGATCGCCAGGTGGGACTCCGTGACGGTGTCCATGGGCGAGCTGGACACGGGAATATTCAGCGGAATGTTACGGGAAAATCTGGTTTTCGTGTCTACCGTGGTCGGTACGACTGTCGAGCGGGCGGGCACGAGGAGAACGTCATCGAATGTGAGACCTTCTACGATTTGATCGGGAATCATGCTGGGTTGAAGTTAGGATAACGCACATGCGGCACAACGCAAAAAGGACGCTGCTTTTGGCAGCGTCCTTTTATAGAAGAGAGAAGTTTCAAAAGTTGGTTCAGACCTTGGCGCGACGGCGGCGGGTCAGAAGCCCAGCGCCAATCAGGCCGGTTCCCATCAGGAACAGCGTGCCCGGTTCCGGAACCGAAGACGCGTTCGTAAAGAGGACGCGAACACCGGTCGGGGAAGGATCGCCACCACCACCGGGAAGGTTCGTGTTGTCGTTCGTGACTCCGAAAGTCAGCACGTTCGTTCCCATTTGATAGGATGCTCCACCGACTCCCTGCGAAATGTTGAAAGGAACCATCGGGCCGCCCAGTCCACCGTAAGCTGGCATACTGCTCTGGCCGACGTTTGCACCATTTAAATAGATACCGCCGCCGTAATCGTCCGCAAGCCAATATCCGTTGATCGATGCTGTCGCGACCTGCGAAGCATTCAGATTGAACTGAGTGGCAAAGTAGTAGGCGCCGTTGATGTAGCTTGTTCCCTGGTTCGATTGTGATTGGCTCGGAACGATCCACGAGGACCCCGCTCCGACGCCGTTGATGTCGTTCGTATTGTTGGCCAGCCAGGGACCCGAATTCTGTACCGGAAATGCGTTGTTGACGGTCACGTACGCTTGGCCCATCATCGTTCCGCTCGAATTCGATGCCTGATACCAATTGCCGTCGGCCGTCAGATTGTTCGCAGCAGGGCTATTGATGGCGGGACCACAGCCTGAAACGGTCGCGGTATTAAAGCCAGTGCTGCAGATGTTGATATCACCCGCAAACACTGCCCCGGCAAACGCGCCCAGCAGTAATAGTTGTGTCGTGTGCTTCATTACTCTCCTCCGATGAGAGTTGAGAACCCATTCTCGAGAGCCTCTTCGGGCACTCTGAGACTCAATCATACACCGTCCTAGTCCTCAAGGCAAGGGATATCTAAAGGAATAGCTTGTACAACTTCGGGTAGATTGTACTAAGTGGAACGTACGGGAGCATGGCCTAGGAACGTACTGAGGAGGTCTTGCTCCACTCGGAGATTCTGTGAGCTGCTAACTGTAAGTTAGGTAAGGAGTTAGCCATGCTGAAGCGGAGGTGGTGCGAGCCCTGTAAACCGAATGCGGAGCCGGATAAACAGGCTACTCCCGCCTGGGTTAGCAGGGCATCTTCCAATTCTTTTGAGTTCGTACCGATACCTGCTACGGAGGGATAGGCGTAGAACGCCCCGTGGGGTACTGTACAATTGAAACCGGCGATACCAGTAAGCAAGCTTACAAACGCGTCCCGGCGTTTTCGGAACTCGGCGACCATCCGCTCGCAATCCGTCTGCGGTCCTTCGACGGCCGCAAGTCCTGCCATTTGCACGAAAGTCGCGGTGCAGGAGTTAGAATTCACCACCAGTTTTGAAACCGCGTCTGTAAGCCAGGTTGGATAAATTCCGTAACCTAGCCTCCACCCGGTCATCGCATGCGACTTTGAAAAGCCGTCGATGATGATCGTTTTCGTTTCCATTCCGGGGATCGAAGCGATCGAAAAGGGCGGCTCGTCCTCAAAAGAAATCCTCCGGTAAATCTCGTCTGAAATGACGACGATATCCCGGTCTATCAACAAACGCGCGAGCTCCCGGATGTCTGCTTCCGCAATCACGCCGCCCGTCGGATTGTGCGGCGAGTTGAGGATCAGCATCTTCGTGCGAGGCGTCAGATGGTCCTCTACGAAGTTCAAATCAAAGGAGAATTGCCTCGACTCGACCAGCGGAACGGGCACGGGCACAGCTCCGAGATAGCGCGCCAAGGAGGCGTAAATCGGAAATCCCGGATCCGGCAGTAATACTTCATCGCCGGGCTCGAGAGTCGCTAACATAGCAAAAAATAATGCCGGCTTCGCCCCCGGCGTAATGCCAACTTGCGAAGGATCGACCAACGCCATCGCGCGCGTCGAAGTGACCTGCTTCGCAATCGCCTCGCGCAGGACCGGCAGCCCCATCGTCGGGCCGTAGTGGGTGTACCCTTCGTCGAGCGCCCGTTTCGCGGCCTCGACAATGTGCGGAGGAGTGGGGAAATCCGGCTCGCCGATCTCCAAGTGGATGATTTTCTGGCCCTTAGCCTCAAGCGCCCGGGCTCGGCTGAGGACGTCAAACGCTCCTTCGACACCGAGGCGGCTGATACTCGAAGCCGGTTTCATTGCGCCGGCTTTCTGAAATAAGGAATCCCGTTTCGGTCGTAATCGAAGTCGACGTGGTCGCCGATGGCGACGCGGTCGCCGTGCGGCGCCATTCGGCCTGTTACGCGGTGCGCGCCCTCATCCAAGGTAACAATTATCAATTGATATGGCGCCTCGCTCACAAATTGTTCCGGAGCCGAGTGGACCAGCGTTTCCGTATAAATAGTCCCGCCCGACATCGTTTATTGAACCCCCAAAATCGTCACCACCGCGGTCGCTCCCGAGCCGCCTAAATTCTGGGCCAAGCCCGTGCGAGCCCGTTCGACTTGGCGCTCGCCCGCCTCGCCGCGCATCTGCATCACCAGGTCGCAGATTTGCCCGACTCCGGTGGCGCCGACCGGATGGCCTTTGGACTTCAGGCCGCCGCTCGTGTTAACAGGTCGCTCGCCATTGAGCGCGGTTTTCCCCTGCAATACGTAGGGGCCGCCTTTGCCTTTCGCGACGAATCCTAGATCCTCGGTCGCGATGATCTCGGCGATCGTAAAGCAGTCATGAACTTCCGCCAGATCAATATGTTGCGGCTCGAGCCCCGCCATCTGATATGCCTTCTTGGCGGCGCATTGGACGGCATCGAATCGCGTGATATCGGCCTTGGTCTCGAGCGCCACGTAATCGGAAGTCTGGGAAATTCCCAGCACGCGGACGGGCTTACTGGTGAATTCCTCGGCACGCTCCGCAGTCGTCACCAGCACTGCGGCGGCGCCGTCGCTGACCAGCGAACAATCATAAACAGTTAGCGGCTCGGCAATCGGTTTACCGTTCATAGCCTGCTCGAGCGTAATGACCTTGCGCATGTGCGCCTGTGGATTTTTCGCCCCATTCGCGTGGTTCTTCACCGCGACGGCCGCCAGCATTTCCCTCGTCGTTCCGTATTGATACATATGCCGGCGCGCGATCATGGCGAATAAAGCGGGAAATGTCGCCCCCGCGCGGACCTCGCCCGTCGAATCCCCCGCACCGGCGAGGATCTCGGCGACCTTCGGGGTCGTTTGCGACGTCATCTTCTCTACGCCCACGACCAACACCACGTCATGAATGCCAGCGGCAACTGCCATAACTGCCTGATAGAAAGCCGCGCCTGAACTCGCGCACGCCGCTTCGAAACGCGTCGCCGGAATGCCCGTGATTCCCATCGCGCCCGCGACGTACGGCGCCAGATGGTTTTGCCCGACGAAGGACGGTCCCGCGAAATTGCCCAGGTAAAACGCTTCCACCTGGGAATTGAGAGCGTGGGCATTTTCGAGGCATTTTTCGCCGGCCTCCACGGCGAGGGATCGCAGATCCCGATCGGCGAGCACACCAAAAGCCGTCTTGCCGATCCCTGCAACGACAACAGATCTCATCTCTATTTCAGGGTAGCGCTTTGCGTATGCTTTAGCAGTACCAAAGTACCGCTGACCGTGAACATCGAGTAGATTGAAGAGGATGAAAACTCGTCGAGTGGGAACAATGTGGGCGACGCTCGCGATCGTTGCGGCGTCGACGCCGCTGGCCGCGGATCAGTTCCTGGTCTTCGAGCCGCACGCGCCGCACCACCCGAAGAACATCGTACTGATCAGCGGCGACGAGGAGTATCGCTCAGAGGAACTGCTGCCGGAACTCGCGAAGATTCTCGCTACCCACCATGGGTTCCGCTGCACCGTCCTGTTTGCGATCGACAAGAAGAATGGAACGATCAACCCCGATGAGGTCTCAAACATCCCAGGCCTCGAGGCGCTCGACTCCGCGGATCTGATGGTGATCCTCACGCGGTTTCGCGACTTGCCCGATGCCCAGATGAAGCACATCGTCGACTACGTCGAATCCGGCAAACCCATCGTCGGACTCCGCACCGCGACACATGCGTTCCAACTCAAATCGAGCAAGACGTACGCGAACTACACTTGGAACGCACCCGACGGAGGATTCGGCCGCCGCGTGCTTGGCGAAACCTGGATCGCGCATCACGGTGAGCATGGGGAGCAGAGCACGCGGGGCATCTTCAATCCCGCGGAAGCGAGGCATCCGATCCTGACGGGGATCCGCGACGGCGAGTTGTGGAGCAAGACAGATGTCTATCAAACGCACCTGCCTTTGCCCGGTGACAGCCGTGTACTCGTGTATGGACAGGTGCTTTCCGGAATGAATCCCAAGGATCCTCCGGCGAGTGCGAAAGCTCTGAACGATCCGATGATGCCCATCGCGTGGGTGAAAACCTATCGAGGCGCGCGGATTTTCACGACTACGCTGGGCACATCCGAAGATCTGCTGGGCGAAGCGGACCGCCGGTTGTTCGTGAATGCCGTCTACTGGGCGCTAGGCCTCGAGGGCAAAATCAATCCGAAGTCGAACGTGTCGCTGGTTGGCAACTATCATCCACACCCGTTCGGATTCGGAGGCAGTGTCAAAGGCCTCACGCTCGACGATCTTCGTTAGTCTACAGTCCGAAGCAGAGGATGTTCGGGCCCGCGGCAACCGCGACGTACTGGTTTCCGCGGAACGTGAATGTCATCGGCGAAGCTTTCATGCGAACGTTAGTCGGAAATTCCCAGAGCGTCTTGCCGTCCTGCTGATCGGCGGCCGCGAAGCCGCCGTTCGGATGTCCGTAGAACAGCAGTCCTCCCGCGGTGGCCAGGACTCCGCTCCAGGTCTTCGCGTGTGCGGGGCCGGATTGCGGAACTTCCCAGGCGATCTCGCCGGTTTCGATGTTGAGGGCCCGTAAGAATCGCTGGCCGGATTGTTCCGGATATCCGCCGGGTTTATCGCCCACGCATTCTTCGAGAGCCAGGAAATAATATAAATGAGTGAGAGGAGAAAACGCGGTCGATTCCCAGTTAGCGGCGTCACTGGGGCACCCGTTGGGATTCTTGACGGCCGGACGGCCATCGGGTCCGATACCGGTCGCCCAATCCACGCGGCGCAGGAACGGCTTCGCCAGCAGGACCTTCCCATTCGTGCGATCGAGCACATAAAAGAACCCATTCCGATCGGCGTGCAGCAGCAGTTTCGAGGGCGTTCCGTTATAGACGGTGTCGACCAGGACATTCGGTTCAGTGGCGTCGCGATCCTCCTGATCATGGGGAGTGAACTGATAATGCCACTTCAGTTCTCCCGTCTTTGCGTTTAAAGCGAGGACGCAATCCGTGTATAAATTATCCCCAGGACGTCCTATTTCGTCGGTATCCGGCCATGGATTTCCAGTGGCCCAATATAGCGTGTCAGTGCCAGCGTCATAGGAACCGGTCAGCCACGTGGATCCTCCGCCGGTGAGCGGCTCCTTCCCTTTCCATGTTTCGATGCCGTGCTCGCCCGCAAGCGGAACCGTCCAGCGGCGCCAGACGAGCGTTCCGTG
>DASXZC010000444.1:0-2678 GCA_036502165.1 Bryobacteraceae bacterium | reverse complement strand
CCGAACCCGTCCGCCATGACCGGTCTCGTTCTGGTCTAGGCGTCGCGACGCGAGCGCCCGCCTCGCCAGATATTGGAGTTAATGTCCGGTCTCGACTCCACCACCGCCTCCATAAGCCGCGAGGATTTTCGCTATAACCTTTTGAGCCGACTATCGAATTTTAAGTTCCTCCTGTCGCCCCATGAGACCTTACCGGGATTGAGATGCAGTAAAATCAAGGTCTCTACTTGAATTTGCTGCCCCATGTTCGTAGTCTGAGGCTGCAGACCGAGCGGGGATCTCGCGCAATGCTGGCAGACAGCGTCGAATCTTGGGAATCCGTCGGAGAAGACCCGATGGTGCGTGATCTGGCTGTTCGCATGGCTAGTCGCTCCGGTGGCCGATCACCCAAAGATTTCATGACCAAGCTGAACTACATGGCTCGTGTCATTTCCGCGCCGGGCGTGCTCGCTGTGGCGCGCGAGCCTCTCGACGAAAAAGAATTGTTGTACTCGGCAGTGCTGCAACGTGTTCGCGTCTATGCCGACGAGCACACGCCGCGCTGGACCCTCTGCACTGGGGGGGCCACATCGCTCGAAATATCGCCCAACGGTTTTTACGGGCGGTGTCCGAAAACGGGCGCGAAGCGCGAGTATATGGGCGACATCCGCGACGAAGGACCGCTCAAAGTCTTTGATCCGGAGCGGGACGACCTGACCTGCACGATTCCCTGCAAGAAGATGATGTGCTTCAGGAACAACGTCATTCGTGGAACCGACGATGCCGACTTCGCGGACAAAATGGACCAAGAGGGGTTACGCGGCAACTACAACCCATCACAGCGTGGCTACCATTCAAACATATTCATTCGTTGGAAAGTGACGGATGTTTGCAACTATACCTGTGCGTATTGTTGCGATTGGCGCACGGTGAACGCGAAGGGCATGGAAGCTACAGACGACGAGATGATGGCGGCGGCCGGAAGGATGGTCAGCCAGTTTGACGCCATATCCATGCGCCTCACCGGTGGCGAGCCCTCGTCCCGGCGCCGCTACGTGGACTTGATGCGTCTGTTTCACGACAATCTCGACCGCTTCTCGGACATCGAGATTCGGACAAACCTGTCGTACCAGGCAAAGCACAAGGAGGTGCTGAACTGGGACTGGGACGACAAACTGCATCTGCACATCGGTTGTCACATCCGCGACAAGAACTTCACGCCGTGGCGAATGGTGGAGGTTCTTCAGGAGGCGCCCAAGGCCAATTACGTTCTGAAATTCGTGAGCCTGCCGGCGATCAGGCACCACGTACAGTTCTTCAGGCGGTATTTTGTCGATAACGGCATTCCGTCCAAGAACATAAAGATCGTCGAGGAAAATTCGGGCCGAGAGGACGTCTATCATCAGATTGAACTGGAAGAAGCGCCCAAAGCCCGCAAGGTGCTGGAAGAGCGCGCCAAGTCTGCCGCACCAGACGCTGACACTCAGGCTGAGACAGCCATGCCCAACCCGGCTGGCGACGCGCCGGCTGAAACAGCCAATCCGCAGAACGCGCCCGCCAAACAGGCGCATAGGAACGGTTCGGCAAACGGTGCCGCTACACGGCTCACGATCACCGATCTGCGCGCGATGGCGCAGCGGAATGCAGAGCGCCAAGCGATCCCGTCGTAAGCTGGCCGCAGGCCACGCCAATATCGTGAGCCATTGCCGTATTGGATCGGAACGGATTACACGACATCGGCTCGCTGCTGAGACCGTGACGAGCGTTTCTTCTCGCGCCGCGGTTTTCCGGCCCGGCGCTCCTCGCCCGAAGGAGCTTCGCGGCGGCTGCCATCGAGTTCTTTTTCAAGCAAATCGGTGCGAGCCTGGAGCCTGCGAAACTGTCGACCGGACATTCCGGCCTCTTTCAGGAGCGCAAGAAGGCGCAGTGCTGCGTTCAGGCGCCGCCGCGCGAGCACGGGACGGCCGGACTCCAGGTGCCGCTCGGATTCGATAATCTCGTTGTGCGCCTCCGCAAGCGCGATGTTCTGATTAAACAGTTGAACCAAAGTTGCGAGCTCGCCCGAAAACACGCAAGGTTGTTCGAGCAGGTCGAGATTGCCGGCACCCTCGTAGCGGCGCCAATCCGGCTCAAGATCCGCCACTTCGATGTCGGTCCGCCCGTTTGTCACACCCCGGTTGGTCTCTTCAAACCGCGCCTGAACGGACCGCGCGACTTCGAGGCCGGGTTGCAGTCGTTCTTCGCACGGCAGCAGCTTCAGCACTTCGCGCGGGATGTATGCGAACGGTTCGACCCGCCGGCTCTCGGCCATGGGCCTGGCTTTCATCGCATTTGTCATCGCGATTACCCGGATATCGAGCGCTTCGTTGGAGCGGACGGGGGGCAGCAAATCCGCGGTATCGATCCCGGCGCACATGGCAACGACCGCGGTGACGTCCAGCGTGCGGCGAATGGGCACCAATCGCAACCTTTCCGCGCCGAACACGGCGGACCATCTTTCAACGAATGTCTTGTAATTGTAATATGTGGAATCCGGCCCGATCTCGTCAAAACAGGACTTCGTAATCCGACTACTCGCCCTGGCGACATTTGAGATGTGGGATACTGCAAGATCGATCTGCGGACGGAGGCCGCAGAGTATTTCGATCTCTTCGAAGTGCGGCTCAAGGAATTCCCGCGCCCTCTGAACTTCCTCCGGC
>DASXZC010000443.1:0-6316 GCA_036502165.1 Bryobacteraceae bacterium | reverse complement strand
CCTCTCCGTACTCGGCGGCGCGCTCGGCATGGCCTCGGCATCGTGGGTCATGCAAATCCTCGTGAAGTTGATTCCGCCCGACATGCTGCAATGGTGGCCGTTCTTCAACGATCTCGGTTGGGATGGCCGCATGGCCGCGTTTGCCGCGATCCTCACGCTGGCCGCGTCGATACTGTTTTCACTGACGCCCGCGCTGCGCACAACAACGCACGGTCGCACACTCGCTGCTCGTTCCTCAGTGAACGTCTGGCGAGGCATCGGCGCGAAGCTCGTCGTCATCGAACTCGCGACCGCCGTCGTCCTGCTAACCGGCGCCGGACTTCTCGGCAAGAGCCTCTACGAACTGCTCCGCGTCAATCTCGGATTTGAGCCGGAACACATTGTGACCCTGCGGATGGCCGCTCCTCAGTCGTATGCAACCGACGCCAAAGCGATCGCCGTCGAGCAGGAAATTGTCGCGAAAATCGAGTCTTTACCCGGCGTCACATCGGCCGCGGTGACCAGCGACATTCCCGTCGTGAGCAATGGCGGAGGCACTCTCATCCGCGTGCTGGGCCATCCCTGGAATGGCGAACAAAACGCCACTGTCGAGCGCGAGGTCAGCTCCGCTTACTTCACGGTGCTCGGTGCGAAGCTGATTCGTGGACGTTATTTCACGAGAACCGAAGACGTCACAAAACCGCCGGTGGTCATCATCAACGAGGCGTTCGCGAAGAAATATTTCCCCGGTGAGGATCCCATTGGCGAACACATCACCTATGACGTCGGACGGCCCCCGTCGCCGATCGAAGTGATCGGAGTCGTGAACGATATCAAGGAAAGCCAACTCGATTCGATCACCGAAGCGGGCATGTACGTCCCCTTCGTCCACTACGTGGGAACGTATTTCAGCGTCGTCGTCCGCACCTCGTTCCCCGAGCAGCCCATGGTCGCGGCGATGACTTCCGCTCTACATCAGATCAATCCCGAGATCGCTACGAAGGGCGGCCAATCGATGTCCGACGCACTCGCTCTGTCGTCATCCGAGTATCTGCATCGGTCCTCGTCATGGCTCGCCGGCGGCTTCGCTCTGTTGGCGCTCCTACTCGCTGTCATCGGACTTTACGGCGTCGTCGCTTATTCCGTCAGTCAGCGGACTCGCGAAATCGGAATCCGGATGGCGCTCGGCGCCGAGCCCCACATCGTGCGTCAACAGATCCTCAAAGAGGCCGGACTCTTGACCGCCGCAGGCCTTACAATCGGCCTCATCTGCGCAGTTGCGACTGCGAACCTGATGCGCGGATTGTTGTTCGGAGTCACGCCGTGGGACTTGCCGACGCTGCTCGCGATCGGCACCGTGCTCGGCGTCAGTGCAATCTGCGCGAGCTACATCCCCGCGCGCCGCGCCGCGTCAGTGAATCCAGTGGAGGCATTGCGGTCGGAGTAACTTTCATGCGCCTCCCGAGTATCTTTCGCTTACGCCTTCGATCCCTCTTCAAACGCTATCGCGTAGAAGACGAGCTGGACGAGGAACTGCGTTATCACCTCGAGCGCCAGATCGACGAGAACATCGCCGCAGGAATGGATCCACGAGAAGCCCGCTGGGCCGCTCTGCGCTCGATTGATGGCTACGAACAGAGAAAAGAGGAATGCCGCGACCAGCGGAAATTGGATATGTTTGACAATCTCACCAACGACATTCGCTTCGCCCTCCGCCAACTGCGAAAGGATCTGGAGTTCACGTCGACCGCCATCGTGATCCTCGCCCTCGGCATCTGCGCGAGCGTCGCCATCTTCGCCTTCGTCGACGGAGCGCTGCTAAAACCTCTGCCCTACAAAGACCCCTCGCGCCTTCTCGGCGTGTACGAAAAGATCGATCCCTGGTGCCCGCGATGCAATCTGTCGTGGCCCGACTATCTCGACTGGAAGAAACAGAACTCGACGATGGCTACGCTCGATATTTACACTTCGAACGGGTACGCCATGACCACGCCGTCGGGTCTGAAGCCCGTCACCGGCGCGCGTGTCAGCGATGGATTCTTCCGCACGCTCGGCGTCACGCCGCTGATGGGTCGCGATTTTTATTCCGGTGAAGATCAGGCCTCAGCCGCGCGCACAGTCATTCTCAGCTACGAATCCTGGCAGAAGCGTTTCGGCGGAGATCCGAACGTCGTGGGACGCACCATCATCCTCAATGCCATTCCCAACGTCATCGTTGGCGTGCTTCCCTCGAGCTTTCAGTTCGCCCCCACCGGAGCGCGCGAGATCTGGAGCGCCTTTCATCCCTCGAGCGAATGCGATCTCCGGCGCAGTTGCCACGGCCTTTATGGCGTAGGCCGCCTCAAGGATGGCGTCTCGCCGCAAGCCGCCGAAGCGAACTTCGTTTCGATCGCACAGCAACTCGAGAAGGAGCATCCGGATTCGAATCGCAACCAGGGCGCGGCCGTCGCGCTGCTCAGTGAAGTGATCGTCGGACCCGTGCGCCCGATCCTTCTCGTACTGCTTGGCGGCGCCGGACTCCTGCTGCTCATCGCCTGCGTGAACGTCACCGGACTTCTGCTCGTACGATCCGAAAGCCGCCGCCGCGAGATGGCCGTCCGCACTGCTTTGGGCGCATCCACGGGGCGCCTCTTCGGCCAGTTCACCACCGAGGCATTTCTACTGATCGCGGCCGGTGGCACGCTCGGCGTACTCTCCGCCAGTTGGCTGATGCGGATCCTCGTACGTTTCCGTTCCCAGCAAATCGCCGATCGAACCCCCTTCCTCGACGGCATCGGCCTCAACTACCGCGTCATGGCGTTCGCCTGTCTGATCGCGATTTTCGCGGCCATTCTGTTTGCGATCGCGCCCAGCCTGCGGATCTTTGCGCCTGAGATTCGCGATGGTCTCGCGGAAGGATCGCGCGGCTCCGCGGGCACCGTGTGGCGCAAGCTCGGCTCGAAACTGGTGGTGCTCGAACTCGCGACCGCAATGGTCCTACTGGTCGGTGCCGGACTTCTAGGCAAGAGCCTCCATCGGCTGCTGACTGTCGATCTCGGCTTCGCCTCCGGGCGGCTGATTACGATGCAGGTTGCGGCTCCGAACGGGCGATACGGCAAAGCTCCTCAATCGGTCGTGTTGGTGCGCCAGGTTATCGGCGAGATCGAACACGTGCCCGGAGTGAAGTCCACTGCTGTGATCGAGAACGGCCTTCCACTCGAAGGCAACGGCAACACGACCTGGGTCCGCGTCCTCGGGCGCCCGTGGCACGGCGAGCATCTGGAAATGCCGGAACGCGATATCACGCCCGGCTATTTCAACACGCTCGGTGCGAAACTGCTGCGCGGGCGCTATTTCATGGAATCCGAAGACAGCACGAAGCCGCAGGTGGCCATCATCAACGAGGCGTTTGCGCGGGTTCACTTTCCGAATGAGGATCCCATCGGCAAGCAGCTCTCAGGCCTCTCGACGCCGCCGATTCCCATTGAAATCGTCGGCATCGTCGAAGACATCCGCGAAGGACCCCTCGATGAAAAGATTCCTCCTGTCCTATATCGGCCGTTCTACCAGAACACCGACACGTTTTTGAATGTCATCGTGAGAACGTCGCAAGATGAGATCTCGCTCATGAAATCGGTCACGGCCGCGCTGCAGGCCATCGATCCGGAACTGATCGTGATCAGCGTCAAGCCGATGAACGAGCTCATCGAGGACTCCCCATCCGCCTACATCCATCGCGCGACCGCCTCGATCGTCGGCGGATTCGCCGCACTCGCTCTCATCATGGGCCTCGTCGGACTCTATGGCGTCATCGCGTACTCAGTCAGCCAGCGGACGCGCGAAATCGGAGTCCGCATGGCGCTCGGCGCGGTGCCGGGAGCGGTGTATCAACTAATCCTCAGGGAAGCGGGATGGCTCACGCTGATTGGTGTAGTGATTGGACTCCTGTGCTCAGTAGGCGCCGCCGTCATGGCCCGCGGACTCTTGTTCGGAGTGGATCCCTGGGATGTGACCACGCTCCTCGCGATCGCCGCCATATTGAGCGTCTCGGCGCTGATTGCAAGCTTCATCCCAGCGCGTCGTGCCGCTGCGGTCAATCCGGTGGAAGCGTTGCGCGCGGAGTGATTCCGGTGCCCCTCCTTTTAAAGTGCTTAACCGTGGTTTGGGCCGGTCGGCGTGCAACGCTATGAGAAGACGGGGCTTGTTTATTTAAGCGTTTGTCTAAATCGCCATAAGCTTCATTTAAGCGCCGGCCCCTCGGACCAGATGCCAAAACGCGCAAAGCGATGAAGAAGAACGACTTGCTTATTTAAGCGTTTGCCGCAGCCCGGACAGGTCACTACAATCTATGTAGCGATGAGTACGACTTCTGAACAAATCGACTTCTGGCGCAGCGCAGCGTCTGAGACACAGCGACTTGAATTCAAGGAAGCAAAGAGCCAGTACGACTACACAAAGCTCTGCGAGTACTGCGTAGCTCTCGCTAACGAAGGTGGTGGCACGATGCTGCTTGGGGTCGTCGACAAGCCCCCCAGACCCGTCGTGGGAAGCAAGGCGTTTCCCGACGTCATCGCCCTTGCGGAGCGACTCTTTTCTGCGATCGGATTCCGCGTCGACGTTGAGGAGGTCACCCATCCGGCCGGAAGAGTTGTCGTCTTCGATATCCCTTCGCGTCCTCGTGGAACCGCATACCACCTCGATGGAAAATATCTGATGCGATCCGGTGAAGCGCTGGTACCAATGAGCGAAGACAAACTGCGCGCAATTTTTGCCGAGGGTGAACCCCATTGGCTGGAAGATCACTCGACTACCGGAATGACGGCGCAGCAGGTCGTGGGCTTGCTTGACACGCAAGCTTTTTTCGACCTCCTCGGTACACCGTATCCTACAAAGCGAGCCGGCGTGATCGAGCGCCTGGTAGGAGAGCGGCTCATCGATGAAGTCGGCAACGCATTTGCGATCAGACGGCTCGGAGCTCTGCTATTAGCTAAAAGGCTCACCGATTTCACCGATGTCGCCCGAAAAGCTCCTCGTGTCGTCGTCTATACCGGAATGTCGAAATTGGAGACTCGACTCGATCAGATCGGAGCTAAAGGATATGCCGTTGGATTTCAGGGGCTTGTTGCATTCATCTCAGCCCAACTACCACAGAATGAAGTGATCGAGGATGCTCTTCGCAAAGAAGTGAAACTCGTGCCCGAGGTTATGATTCGCGAACTGGTTGCGAATGCGCTGATTCACCAGGATCTTACCATCGGTGGTTCGTCTGTAATGATCGAAATCTATCTGGATCGGGTAGAGATTTCGAATCCGGGCGAGCCCATTGTCCCAGTGGAACGGTTCATTGATGGCTATCAATCGCGCAATGAACGGCTTGCCACCCTGATGCGGCGGATGGGAATCTGCGAGGAAAAGGGCAGCGGCATCGATCGGGTAGTCCACGCTGTGGAGATGTTGCAGTTGCCCGCTCCAGACTTCCGTGCAGGACATCGCCGTACGAACGTCACGATTTATGGTCCGCGTGCCTTCGACGATATGGACCGCGAAGATCGAATTCGCGCTACATATCAACACAGCGCACTCAAGTGGATTATGTCCGAAAAGATGACGAATCAGTCGCTTCGTGAACGGTTTCACCTGCCCGAAAACAAGAGCGCAATCGTCTCCCAAGTGATCGCAGCCACGATTGAGGTCGGCCAGATCAAGCCCGATGAAAAGGTCGGCAGTTCTCGAAAATTCGCGCGTTATCTGCCGTTCTGGGCTTAAACATCGCGCGCAGCGATCCGAGAGCGAGATCACGTTCGCAGCGCTGTGATAGCATCGCGATCATCGGAAGACTTCACATTATCGCATCGTTGCTGGCCACCGTCGCATTCGCCCAGTCACCGCCAGCTTGCACGGGCGAAGTACCCTTCGCCGAGTGGACCATCGCGCACGTCCGCGGGGGCACCTTTCCACTGACGCTCGATCCCGCCGCTTCACCGTGGACTTCCTCCAAACCCGCCGTCGCCACCATCGTCAAGGACTGCTCACACTCCCTCAGCTACTCGACCATCGAGACTACCGTGCAGGGATTCTGGACTGATACGGATCTGTACCTCCTGTTCCGCTGTCCTTATCGTGACCTCAATCTCTTCCTACCTGCAGCCAACGACAAAGCGCGCGACAAGCTGTGGGATCGCGATGTCGTCGAAATGTTCCTCGGCGACGACTGGACCCTCGGCGGTCACCCAAAACCGGCCATTTGTGGTCACCTCAAAACCGGCCATTAAATAGCCCCAGCAGGACATTGAAACCGGCGGAGCGGTTAGGCTCCGCAAGTGAGCAATGTCTTGAACGACGACAAACGAAACCAGGT
>DASXZC010000442.1:0-8519 GCA_036502165.1 Bryobacteraceae bacterium | reverse complement strand
TGGCTTTGAGTCAGGGCGTCCATCTGGTTTTCGACCGCAGCTTTCTTGAAGGAGACAGCGCCATCATGGTGCCGCACACCAGCGACGGCCGCGTGATGTTCGCGATCCCCTGGCACGGGCACACGCTGGTCGGAACGACTGACACTCCAATCGAGACGCCGACGCTCGAGCCGCGGCCGTTCGATGAAGAGGTCGAGTTCATTCTGCAGACAGCCGCGCAATATCTCGACAAACCGCCGTCGAGGAAAGATGTACTCAGTGTGTACACAGGGATCCGGCCGTTGGTGAAAGCGAACGAAGGCGAGAGCACTGCCGCGCTCTCTCGCGATCACACGATCCGCATCGAGTCATCGGGCTTCATCACCATCACAGGCGGCAAGTGGACCACCTACCGTCACATGGCGGAGGATTGCGTCAACCAGGCCGCAATGCTGGGCAAGCTCGACGAGCGGCCGTGCGTAACGCGGACCTTGAACGTCCACGGCTTTCATCAAAACGCCACAAAATTCGGCGATCTTGAAATGTATGGAGCCGATGCGCCGGCAATCGAAGCGTTAATGCGTTCCGAGCCTGAACTCGCGGAACCGCTCGACGCGGAATTGCCTTACGTCGCAGCGCAAGTGGCGTGGGCCGCGCGCCACGAAATGGCGCGGACGCTCGACGACGTGTTGTCGCGGCGCATGCGGGCACTGATTTTGAATTCTGGCGCGGCGCTGCGGATGGCTCCGCGAGCGGCGGCGATTCTGGCGCGCGAACTGGGGCGCGACGACGCATGGCGAGACGCGCAGATCAAGGAATTTGCGATAGTAGCGGAAGGATATCAACTCAAATGAGCATCACTTATTCATTGCCCGGCGCGCTGAACGCGCTGGTGGAAAGCACGCTGGCCGATTGGACGGCGAACGGTAAAGTGTCGCGGCTGTGGAACAAAGATCCGCTGTTGTGGACGAATGCGGGCGAGGAAAAGTGGTTGGGCTGGCTCGACGTTGTCGACGAGCAGGTCGCGGCCAAGCAGTCGTTGAACGACTTTCAAGCCGAAGTGAAAGCTCGCGGATTTGCGAACATCCTGCTGCTCGGCATGGGCGGATCGAGCCTGTGTCCGGAAGTGCTCGAGAAGACGTTCGGCGCGCCGGGCTTTTATGTTCTCGACTCCACCGATCCTGCGCAGGTCACCGCATTCGCTAATAAGGTCGACCTCGAAAACACGCTGTTCTTTGTGTCTTCGAAGTCAGGCTCGACGCTCGAGCCCAACATCTTCAAGCAATATTTCTTCGATCGTTCGAAGAAGCCGGGCAACTTCGTCGCGGTGACCGATCCTGGGTCGCACATGGAGAAGGTCGCGAAAGACGACGGATTCTGGAAGATCTTCTACGGCGTGCCGAGTATTGGCGGCCGGTACTCTGCCTTATCGAATTTTGGAATGGCGCCGGCGGCTGCGATGGGGATTGATATCGACCGCTTCCTCGAGAGCGCGCAGTCGATGGTGCAGGCTTGTAAGAATTCAACAGCCGTGGAAAATCCGGGAGTGATGCTAGGCACGATTCTCGGAGTCGCGGGCACGCACGGCCACGACAAAATCACGATCGTTGCGTCCCCGGCGATTCACAATCTGGGCGCGTGGCTCGAGCAATTGCTCGCGGAATCGACAGGCAAAATCGGCAAGGGACTCATCCCCGTCGATCGTGAAGGCCTGGGCGCGCCTGATGTCTACGGCGACGATCGCGTGTTCGCTTATGTGAGGCTCGAAGGCGCGGAGGATCCGGCGCAGGTGGCCGCACTCGACGCGCTCGAAGCGGCTGGAAAAATCGTGGTGCGCATGACGATGCCCGCGAAGTACGACCTCGGCGCGGAGTTCTTCCGCTGGGAGATTGCGACCGCAGTCGCCGGCACGATCCTCGGTATCAATACGTTTGATCAGCCGGACGTCGAGGCCAGTAAGATCGAGACCAAGAAACTCACGACTCAGTACGAGGAGACGGGTTCCCTTCCGGCCGAGGCTCCCGTATTCGAGACCGGCGGAATCAAGCTGTTTCCCGCTGGGACGTTGACCCCCGCGACGCAATCGCTCGAAGGATATTTGAAAGCCCATCTCGATCGCATCGGTGCCGGCGACTACTTCGGATTGCTCGCCTACATCCAAATGACCGACGAGCACGAAGAGGTGTTGCAGAAGATGCGCATGGCGCTGCGCGACAAGAAGAAGGTCGCGACCTGCCTCGGATTCGGGCCGCGCTTCCTGCACTCGACCGGGCAAGCGTATAAGGGCGGCCCGAACTCCGGCGTGTTCCTTCAGTTGACGTGCGACGATGCCGTTGACGTCCAGGTTCCGGGCCAGAAATATACGTTCGGGATCGTCAAAGCGGCGCAGGCGCGTGGCGACTTCGCAGTGCTCGCAGAACGCCACCGGCGTGCGTTGCGAGTGCATCTGCCGGCTGATTTGGAGTCCGGCTTGAAGCGCCTCAGCGACGCGCTGCTCAGCGTCATATGAAACGGGCGATCGCTCTCGGACTCGCCGCCTTCGCGCTGAGCATCTGTGCGCAAGAGCACGTCGATGTTCTCGTGCGCGGCGGGACCGTCGTCGATGGAACGGGCGCGCCTGGACGCATCGCGGACGTCGGACTAAGGGGCGATCGGATCGTCTTCATCGGGAACGCCGCAACCGCTCACCTGAAAGCCTCGCGAACGATCGGCGCTATTGGTTTGATCGTCGCGCCGGGCTTCATCGATCCGCATACGCATACGCTCGGCGATCTGTCGAGCGCCCAGCACCACGCGAATGAGAACTACCTGTTCCAGGGCGTGACAACCGTGCTCACAGGCAATGACGGCGGGGGTCCGCTGAACACGGGCGCGATTCTCACGAAGTGGACGGACCAGGGCATCGGCACGAACGCCGCGCTCTATGTCGGCTTCGGATCAGTACGCACCGAAGTCCTCGGCAATGCCGATGTCGCGCCCAATCCGGAGCAACTCGAGCGCATGCGCGGCATGGTGAAGAAGTCGATGGAGGAAGGCGCCCTCGGACTTTCGACCGGCCTGTTTTACTCGCCGCAGAATTTCTCGAAGACTCCTGAAGTGATCGAGGTGGCGAAGGCCGCCGCGGCGTTGGGCGGCGTGTACGACTCGCACATGCGCGACGAAAGTTCGTATTCGATCGGCCTCTTGGGCTCGATTGCGGAGACCATCCAAATCGCGCGCGAGGCGCACATTCCTGTGAATATTTCGCACATCAAGGCTTTGGGCGTCGACGTCTGGGGACAGAGCAAAGACGCCATCGCGATGATCAACAAGGCGCGCGCTCAAGGACTGCACGTCACTGCGGATCAGTATCCGTACTCGGCATCCGGGTCGAGTCTGACGGCGTCGCTGATACCGGCGTGGGCGCAGGATGGCGGGACTAAGGCAATGATTGCGCGCTTCGATGATCCGAAAACGCACGACCGCATCCGCACTGAGATGACGCGGAACATGCAGCGGCGCGGCGGTGAGGATTCGTTCCTCTTGCTGACTCCGCGCGACGCAGCCTTGAAGGGCAAGCGGCTGGGTGCGGTTGCAAAGATGTGGAAGAAATCGGCGATCGAAGCAGCCATCGACATCATCCGCAATGGCGGATCTGGTGTCGCGTCATTCAACATGACCGAGCCCGATATCGAGGCGTTCATGAAGCAGGATTGGGTCATGACGTGCTCCGACGGATCGACTGGGCATCCGAGGAAATATGGGACGTTTCCCAGAAAATTACGGCGCTATGTATACGAGCGCAAGACGATTACGCTCGAGTTCATGGTGCGGCACAGCGCCGCGCTGACGGCCGACACGTTCAAGCTGAAGGATCGCGGATATCTGCGCACCGGATATTTCGCGGACGTGATTGTGTTCGATCCGAAGACAGTCGCGGACGTTGCGACCTATGAAGAGCCGGAGCGCCTCGCGACCGGCATGAAATTCGTTTTCGTCAATGGACGCGCCGCGATCGAGGATGGCAAGTTGACAGGAACCCTTGCCGGAAAAGCGCTGCGCCGATAGCGCTTATTTCCCGCGCGGAGGAGGCAAAGTCCTCAAGAGCTTCTTCATCACCTGGAACGCCGCCGTGTCGTGAATGAGGTTCGGCGGCGGATCCGCGATCTTCAATTCCGCAGTCAGGTATCGCGAGCGTTCCGCACTCGGCGGATGCGTCGTGAGCATCTGCGCAACCAAGTCCTGCTCACCGGTGAATGCTCGGATTCCTTCAAACGCGCTAATCAATCCCGTCGGATCCCAACCCGCGCGGAGCATCGTATAAAAGCCAAGCAAATCGGCCTCGGTCTCCTCTGAGCGGCTGAACGCACCTTCCCACGCGGTCACCTCCGCAGGTGTGAGCTGCATCTTCGGACCCTGCGTACGCGCGCGCCGCGCCAGTTCTTCGGCGACTTCAAAACGCGACAGCCGATTCAGATTGTGCCGCGCGACCACGTGCGAAATCTCGTGGGCCAGCATTCCGGCCAGTTCGCTTTCATCCCACGCGAACTCGAGCAGTCCGCGATAGACGTAAATGTATCCGCCCGGCTGCGAGAATGCGTTAATCTGCGGCGAATCGACGATCGTGACGTGGTAGACGAGGTTCGGCCTTTGGGTTTTTGCTCCGAGCTTTTTGACGATGCCCTCGAGATAGTTGACGAGCGCGGGATTGTGAAGCACAACGATGCGCTTGTCGGTTTCCGCAGCGAATTTCTTACCGAGGACTTGTTCTTCCTGGTCGGTGAACAAGTTGTAAGCCGCGCGCGTCACTTTCGGCTCGATCGCCCATGCCGTTCCGAATGTGAGCCAAACGAGGCCCGCCGCCGCGATCGTACGCGGCGACAGCTTCGAGAATAAAAATCCGGTTAGCGACACATTCGCCATACACTCTCTTCGGTTGATTGGGCCCTCCACTACAATTCTTCGATCGTCGCATCATTGCTTCAAATGAAAGTGGACCTCCAAGAATTTCCGGAATACGTCCCAATCGGCCGGCAGTGTCCCGTGGCCTCCCGCATGCATAAAGTATCCGAGTTGCCCCAGAAACTCCTGGCCGGGCGCAGGCATCGATGGCGGAAGATCGACGGTCTGCCCCAGCAACCGGTACACGGGCGCGGCGGCGACGGCTGAAAGATATTCGCCTTTCGGGTCCGACCACATATCCTGATCACCGGTCTGCAACAACAGCGGACGCGGCGCGATCAGCGAAACCAGCAGATTCGCGTCGACTGGAAATTCATTGACCCGGTCGCCCCATTTAGCGTAATTGCCTGCGAATTGATAACCGTAGCGGACGGCCAGATGCTTGATCGTCTCCCCATAATTGCGGCGGCTCAGCGCGGCTCCGCCTTCGCCAGAACAGCTCGCGATGACGAGCGCAATCCGCGTATCGCGCGCGCCCGCCCACAGCACCGTCTTGCCCAGCCGCGACACGCCAGCAATCGCGATGCGCTTCGAATCGATGTCCTTGTCCGTCTCGAGGTAATCGACGACGCGGCTCAATCCCCAGCCCCAGGCCGCAATCGAGCCCCACTCATCCGGCGCGGGTTTCGTCTCGCCGGGCTTTAGATAAAGACTGCGGATCCCATGAGGAAGTCCACCGTCGAAATCCGGATCGATGTCGCCGTAGTAGATGGTCGCGAACGCAATGCCGTCGTTGATCCATGGCAGCGGATTCAGCTTCCCGATCCCAACGCCGCGCACTGCGGGGACATGTTCATGATCCTTGTTCCAGACCTCGCCGAGCCTGATGCCAGGATCGTCGATGACGCCCGCATTCGGCGCGAAACTGATGTTGACAAGCACCGGAACGGGCTTCGACGTCACTGGCAAGTAGAGAAGTAAATCCGCCTTCGAACTTCCCGGATCTTTTCCGAAATGGATCGTCACCTGGCGCCGCACAGCCTTTCCATCGAAAGCCGGAGCTTCCCGCTCGAAAACGTCAAAGCTCAAGTAGGATGGCTTGGCAGGGCTGCGCCCAAATTGATTTTCCTCGAACAGCTTGATCAATTGCGGACGGCGCTCCGCCATCCACATCTTCGCGTCGCGAACCGGCTTGCCGTTCTCGAGGCGCAAAGGATCGGGCAGCGTGTACGTCCCAGTCTTCGCTTCGTCATAGTTGACAGGGATCCCCGCAACGACGGCGGGCGGCTGCTTCGGCGCTTGAGCCAAAAGCACGCTCGCGGCAGCCAACATTAGAACTTGGATTTTGGATAGCGTACCTGTACCCATTCGACGAACTCCTGAGGAACGGCCATGGTCGAAAGTCTGCTTTGCCGCACGAGTGCGAATTGCTCGAACATCTTCGACGCCTTCACGTCCGCGAGCGTCGTCGGCGGATCGAGCTTCGTGACGAATTCCAGATCCATCACCGCCGACTTCGAATTCTTAGGATCGGGCCGCCCATCCTTGACGACCTTCGCCAGTCCGACGATCGCCGAGATGCCGCCGGAATGATAAATGAATACTTTGTCACCGGTCTTCATCGAAAGAATCGCGCGCACGGCCTGGGCATTCGTGACGCCATCCCACACCGTCTTGCGATCCTTTTCGAGATGGTCGATCGAGTAAACCGTTGGTTCACTCTTCGCCAAAAAGAAGCTCATTCGGATTTCCTTTCCTTCTCGACCGCCGCCGCCGGATCCTCACTGGGAAGCGTGTCTAGCAGTTCCTTCCAATTCAACCACCCCGGCTTACCGCGAATCCACTTCTCGAACCATTTATATTCCGCCATCATTTTGACCATCTGGTAGCGCGGCTCGCTCAAGCCGTGGCCCATGCGCGGATAGACGATGAACTCCGTCGGCACGCCGAGCTTCTCGAGGGCCGTGTGTAGCTCCTCGCTCTGCGGACGCGGCACGCGTGGATCATCCTGGCCGACGTGGATCAGCGTCGGCGTCTTTGCATTCCTGATATAACGCAAAGGCGACATCGCAACGTAGTGATCCCAATTGTCGTACGGCGTGCCCTGCATATAGAACTCGCGATTCGGATGAACATCGGTCTCTGCGTACATCGAAATCCAGTTCGATGCTCCCGCGCCGGTCGAGATCGCCTTAAACCGATTAGTATGCGTGAGCGCCCAGTTGCACCAATGCCCACCGGCGCTCCAGCCCATCATCCCGAGTTGATTCGGATCGGCGACACCGCGCGCGATCAGTGCATCGACTCCGGTCATAATATCGTCAAAGCCCTGGCGAAAATAATCCCCCGCGATTTCATTCCGGAATTTTTCCCCATAGTTCGCCGATCCGCGGTAGTTTGGCTGGAACACCGCATATCCGCCCGCGGCATAAACATGCGTGTAGGTCCCATAGTTCGCAGAGAAGCCGAGCATGTACGCGCTCGCCGGGCCTCCATGGAGTTGGACGATGAGAGGATACCGTTTGGAAGGCTCAAAGCCCACAGGCTTCACAAGAATTCCTTCAACGGTCGTCCCATCTGAGGATTTCCACTGCACGGTCTCATACGCGCCGAGCGCGAAATTTTCAACCTCCGGATTCGAATCGCTGAGCCGCACCCAGGCATCCCGGCGGTCGAGGTCATCGGCCTTGACCAAATAATAATCCCGCGGACGGCGCGGATTTTCATAGGCGATCACGAACTCGTTGGTATCCGGCTGATAATGAGCGGTGGCGGCGCCCTGATTGTGCGTCAACTGTACAGCTTGTCCTCCGACAACATCGACCGAGATCAGTTCCTCACTGACTCCGATGCCATCCGAAAAATAGAGCTTCGTCGAATCGGCGGACCATTCAATCGTTGAGACATCCCCGGGCCACGCGGCCGCGATCATGCGCCAATTGCCGCCTGAAACGGGGCGCACGTACACGCGGTTGCGCCGCAAATAAGTGAACTCCTCGGGTGCGGAAATGGCGACCCATTGACCATCCGGCGATACCAGCGGCGTCGATTCAGGAGCTTTGTTGTTGGTCAATCGTTCGACCTTCGCCGTCGCGACGTGGAGGATATACGCTTCTGAATCGCGGCGATCGAGCGGATCGGCGTAGCGGTCGAGAGAGTCCCCCGTGAAGGTGATCCACTCGCCGTTTTTGGAAACTTGAAAGGCACTGACGCTGACATCGTCTCCGAACGTCAGACGGTGCGCAGGCGTCGAGCCGCTCGAGTTCGCGCTGACTTCCCACAGATGGTGCGGCACCGGCACCGGATTCGAGATGTGAACATCGAAGTGGACTTCCATCCGCTTGCGCTCGTTCGAATCGACTGTGTCCGGCGACGTGAAATAAAGGGTCGACGAATCCGGCGACCATGCGAACGCGAGCACTCCCGTCGAATGCTTCGCTAGCGGAGTGATTTTCTTCAGCGCGACTTCATATAGAAATAGCTGCCGATTTTCGTCTTGGCCTTGCGCATACGCAATCCGCTTTCCATCCGGACTGAATGAGAAGGTACCAACAGTACCCGTACCTTCGCTGATCTTGCGCGCTTCACCCCCATATGGCGATATCAAGTAGAGCTGTCCGCCATCGCCGCGGTCGGAGTCAAACGCCAGCCACTTTGCA
>DASXZC010000441.1:0-2817 GCA_036502165.1 Bryobacteraceae bacterium | reverse complement strand
TTCTGGGGAGCGTGGCTCGATCGGAACATAGATCGCTTTGGGGAACGCGCCACTGACCTGCTGGAATGGTATCGGAGCGGTAAACTACGTCCGCATATCTCGGCCCAATTTCCGTTTGAGAGGGCCGGCGACGCGATCGCCCATTTAGCCGCGAGGAAAGCGCTTGGAAAGGTTGTCGTCAATATCGATTGACGCGCCGCGGCGTTGAGTTCGCTAGAATTCACTTACCGCGCCAAATCGGCTTCCGCTTTTCAGCGAACGCGGTGGCGCCTTCGCGAGCGTCCTCGGAATTGGTGATCCTGTCTATCATCGCATCCTGTCGACGGAACATTTCCTCTAACGTCCAATCGCCGGATTGACTAATGATCGTCTTGCTGACCTCGACGCCCAGTGGACCATTTCCCAGGATCAAGCGTGCCATAGCAATGGCTTCATGCAGTGCCGTGCCATCCGGAACCACCTTGTTAACCAGGCCGAGCCCGAGCAGCCTCTCGGCCGATACAATGCCGCCGGTGAGCGCGAGCTCCATCGCTATCCGGTAGGGCATTTGACGGGGAAGCCGGAGCAGGCCGCCACCGCCTGCGGCCAGGCCCCGCGTGACCTCGGGAATGCCAAATTTCGCACCATCCGCGGCAATGATCAGGTCGCACACCAACGCCAGCTCGAAGCCTCCGGCCAGAGCATAGCCTTCGACGGCGGCGATCAGGGGCTTTCGCGGCGGCGCTTCGGCCATGCCGCCGAATCCGCGCCCGGTGACGGCCGCGCTTTCGCCTCGTACAAAGGCTTTCAGATCCATACCGGCGCAAAATGTGTTCCGCGCTCCGTTGAGGATACCCAACCCAACATCGGGGTCGGCGTCGAGTCCGATCAGCGCGTCAGCCAACCCTTGAGCGACGGCTGCATTAATGGCGTTCTTCGCCTCTGGCCGGTTGATTGTAATGATCATCAGGCGGTCTTCGATCTTGGTGACAACGGCTCGTTCGGTCATTCAAAGATTCCAAAGTGCAATGGGAAGGCTGATACGCGGCCGATTTGAAGCGCGTTGAAGGCATAGCCGTGATACTCACTTGGGATTTGCAACGCGTGCTAGCGGACGTTCGAGCCCTGGTGTATCCATGCGCACCCGGTAGATCCCTGCACCGTTTGGCGTGTCAAGACCTTCGGATCCCGAAACGATGTACATGTCTTGCAGATCCGCTCCGCCAAAACAGAGGCTTGTCACCATCGGGACGGGGATACGGATGCTTCCGATCCCGGCACCAACAGGCGAAAAGCCCTTTACGAGACCGCTGTGGGGCGTCGCAATCCATACATTACCTGCAGAATCGACGGCCAGTCCGTCCGGAAAGTCCTCGCCGGTTTCGGTGAACGTGCGGCGGTTGTGAACATCTCCGTTTTCGTCTACGTCGTAGGCGTACACAGCATGGCGAAGCGAATCCGAATGATAAAGCAGCTTTCCGTCCGGCGAAAATCCGAGACCGTTTGTCAACAGGACGTCATCGGCAACAACCCGCGTGCTACCGTCGAGGTCGATGACGTGCAGCTTGCCAGCTTTGCCGCCGCGGTCGGCGCCCATCGCCACGAATGCGAGCGATCCGACATAAATTCGGCCGACCGCATCGGTGGTAAAGTCGTTGAAGCCGACGATATCTGCTGCTGGATTACTCTCGAGCAGAACGATTGTATCGTCCTTTCCGTCCGAAACTGGCCATTTCAGCGCGAGGTTTCGTCCGCCGATTACTACACTGCCGTTCGCATGAAAGGCTAGTCCGCCAATACCGCGACGGTGGGCTATAATAACCTCAGGCGCCGCACCGTGCCCGATACGCCAGACGCCACCAACCGTTGCATCAGCCACTATCAAACCGAGCTTTTGGTTCCAAAGTGGACCTTCCAGGAGTCCGTGACCGGTCGAAATCGTTTCCACTGACTTTGCGAGCATTTCAATCCCTGTCCAATTGCCTTGAGTTCCTATGGGTGACCGGGGTCACGAGCCCGTGGCGGTCTCGAGCGGCTCCGTGCCGAATTGGTCGCGCAGGACGCGCTTGAGGACTTTTCCCGTCGGGCCTCGCGGAAACTCCGCGATTACGACGAATTCCTGTGGAATTTTGTACACTGCCAAACTGCGTTCGCAGTGAAGCCGCAAAGACTCCGGTGTGGGTAAACGGCCCTCGCGCGGGATCACGAACGCGACGATGCGTTCGCCGTAGCGATCGTCAGGCGCGCCGACAACTGCTGCCTCAGCGACATCGTCACTGGAGGTGACGACTTCCTCGACTTCCGCCGGATAGATCTTCGCGCCACCGCGAATGATCATGTCCTTCTTTCGGCCGGCAATATAGAAGTAACCCTCTTCGTCGCGCCATCCCAGGTCGCCGCTATAGATCCACCCGTTCCGCAGCGTTTCGGCGGTATCGGTCGGTCTATTCAAATATCCCGTCATATTGCGCGGGCTCAGGTAGACGAGTTCCCCGACTTCTCGCGTGGGCACTTCCCGCCCGGTCTCGTCGAGCACCCGGACCGCGCATTCTGCAAGTTCTTTTCCGATGGATTCCGGACGGCCAGGTCTCGACGGATCGAACCCGGTGATCGGTGTTCCTTCGGACATTCCCCAGCCACTGAGGATATGGGCGCCTGAAATCTTGTGGAATCGCTCCGCCACAGCCCAAGGCAGCGGGGCACCGCCGGATATGCAGACCCGTAGCGATGATAGGTCGGTGCCATTGGCTTCCGCGTATTCGGAAGCGATGATGTACATGGTGGGGACCCACATCAACACGGAGGCACGATAGCGTTCGATTGCGTCGAGAGCATCCT
>DASXZC010000440.1:0-5840 GCA_036502165.1 Bryobacteraceae bacterium | reverse complement strand
ATGCATCAACCGCAGAGAATCGACGCCGGATTTTTTGCCGTGGGCTTTGGCGTTCTGGTCACTCTGTACTTCTGGTGGAGCAACATCAAGGGCATCCACGAGTCGAGCGGACAAGCTCTTCGGATCATGCAAATTACCACGGTTATGCTGGGGATTTTGCTCATCTGGTGTCCGCTCACGATGTTGATCCGCGGCAACGCGACGCTTCCTCCGCCGCCGATTCCGTCGAACCTGCACTTCACCAATGAGTCGCTCGGCTGGTTCCGCGGCACGGTTTATCCGACCATTCCGTTCATCGCGCTGACCATCGCGTTCGGGCACTCACTGCTCTCGATGAGCGGCTTTGAAACGCTTGCGCAGGTCTACCGCGAGATCGCCTATCCGAAGCTCAAGAATCTGAAGATCACGGCCAATATCGTCTGCGGATACGCGGTCGTCTGTACGGGCGTGATCACGATGATGGCCGCGATGATCATTCCGGAAAATATCCGCGATATGGCCACACCCGCCGGAAAAGAATACGTCGACAATCTGATCGGCGTGCTGGCGATGAACCTCAGCGGCCCCTATGTACTGCGTCTGGGCTTCCGTATTTTTGTCGTGCTCGTTGGCGTGCTGATTCTTTCTGGCGCGGTGAACACGTCGATCATCGGCGCCAATGGCGTGTTGAATCGCGTTGCGGAAGATAACGTTCTGCTGCCGTGGTTCCGCAGGCTTCATAGGCGATTCGGTACCACCTATCGGATCATCAATATCGTCGTTCTGCTACAACTGATCACGATCGTCATCAGCCGCGGCGACGTCGGATTGCTCGGTGAAGCTTACGCCTTCGGAGTCGTCTGGAGTTTCTTCCTTAAGTCCCTCGGCGTGCTCGCGCTGCGCTACCAGCGGCACGATCAGGAATACAAATTCCCGTTCAATTTGAAGCTGCCATCAGGCAGAGAGTTGCCAGTGGGCCTGCTCGTGACGACGCTGATTCTCGGTTTGGTGGCGACGGCCAATCTGTTCTCGAAGGAAATCGCGACGAAATCCGGCGTGGCGTTTACGGTTACGCTGTTCATCATTTTCTCGATCTCCGACCGCATCTCGAAGCGCCAGATGAAAGGCCAAAAGAGCCACCTCGAAGAGTTCAACCTCGATCATCAGCCGCAAGTCGACAGCCAGGTCGTCAAGACGCGGCCCGGGTCGGTCCTCGTGGCTGTTCGCGACTATCGCAATATGGAGCATCTGCGGAAAGTCCTGCAGAAAACCAATCTACGCCGCAATGACATCATCGTTATGACGGTGCGCCAGATCTCCGCGGGCGCCGGTGAATACGATCTTGCGGACGAACAAATCTTCAGCGAATACGAGAAAGAACTGTTCACGCACGTCGTGCAGGTCGCGGAAAAAGAGGGCAAGCCTGTCGAGTTGCTCGTCGTTCCGGCAGTCAATCCTTTCGACGCTTTAGTGCAAACCGCCGCCAATCTCAAGGTGTCGCGGCTCGTCACCGGAGTATCGGCGAAGATGGCATCGGAAGAACTCGCGCGGCAGATCGGATGGGCGTGGGAACGGCTGCCAGAGCCTCGACATCCTTTCTCGCTCGAGGTGATTGCGCCGGGGCGCCAGTCCGCATTCGTGAACCTTGGACCGCATCCGCCACGGCTGTGGCCCGAAGACGTCGAACGGGCGCACGAGTTGTGGCTGAATCTCAGCGGAGAGCTGGGCTCGAGGCTGCATCACCGCGATGTTGTCGGAGTGGCCTTACGACGTCTCGCCTCCGATCTTAACGGCGAGGGACGTAGCAAAGTGGTGTTGGAAATCGAACAATCGCTGCGCCATGAAGAGCCGCCGGGACCAGCCGCGACTCCTTGATAGTCACGCGGACTTCTGATAGCTTCCGAATGCACGCACGGCAAGCGCCCAACTCAACACGCAGAAAATCAGCAGGCAACCGATCCGCAATGCGATGCGGCTCCATTCGGGCTCAGGATTGAGCAGTGCGAATCGCGCCGCCTCGACGCTCCAGGTCACCGGGCTGTATCGCGATACGCTGCGAATCCAATCCGGCATCAGCGAACTCGCCATGAAGACCGGCGAGAGGAACGTCATCGGCAGAAGCAGGAAGTTCGACGCGCCGATCACCGATTCACGACGGCGGATCGTCAATGCCAGTGCGGTCGATAGCGCGCCGATGGGCAGGCCCAGCAATACTGCGGACACGGCCATCACGATGACGCCGTTGAGTCCGCCCGGATAGCGCGCGCCCATCACGAGTCCTAATACGAGCAGCAGTAGACACTGCACCGTCGTGCTGATCGCGCCGCTGAGCAGCCTGCCTCCGATGATCGCGGCGCGGCTCGTCGGAGCGACCAGGAAGCGATCAATAACGCCGCGATCGAGTTCGTCGATCACGCCCATGCCGCTCCAACCGGCTCCGTATAATGCGGACATAATCACGACGCCTGGCGCGAGGAACGTGATGTAGGATTGCTGGCCGAATCCTGGAATATCGACCACGCGCTTGAATAATTGGCCATAGAGCACGAGCCAGATGATCGGCTGCGCGAGGCTGATGGCGATCCACCACGGCTGCCGCATCAGTTGGCGGAACAAACGTACCGTCAGGAACCAGGTTTGTGCGATCGCGGTCATTTCGATGCTCCTTGTGCTTCGGCGGAGGCGAAGCTGCGTCCGGTGTGATGTAGGTAGACGTCGTCGAGCGACGGTTGCGCGAGATGGACTGAAACGACTTTCAAGCCACCCGCATCGAGCGCCGCGAGGATCGGAGCGACGGCCGTTGCGGCCTGATCGGCGCGCGCGCGTAGGATCTTGTCGTCGACGACCAAGTCGCGAATTCCTGCGACTTGCGCGAGTGCGGCTTTCACGCGCGGGGCGTCCTGAATCTCGGCGAATACGACTTGCACCGAGTCGCCCTTCAGTTCGCCTTTCAGCGAGACCGGCTCACCTTCCGCAACGACGCGGCCGCGGTCAACAATGGCGATTCGTTCTGAGAGCCGGTCTGCCTCTTCGAGATAATGCGTCGTCAAGAGGATCGTCAATCCCGATTCGGCCAGAGTGGAAATGAGCATCCACAAGTTGGATCGTGCTTCCGGGTCGAGTCCGGTTGTTGGCTCGTCGAGAAACAGGACTTTGGGCCGGTGGATCAAGCCCAGCGCGATATCAAGCTTACGTTGCATGCCGCCGGAATATCCGCGCGCTGGCCGTTCCGCGGAGTCTTTCAATTGGAACCGGTCGAGCAATTCGTCGACGCGTTTCGAGAGATCCGCGCCGCGCAGGCCGTGCAACTGGCCTTGTAGCGTCAGGTTTTCGCGGCCGGTAGACTCGGGATCCACGCCGGACTTCTGCGCGATATATCCGATCATTCGCCGCACAGTGTCGGGTTGAGCTTGCACATCGATTCCGGCAACGAGCGCTTGGCCGGAATCAGGACGCGACAACGTCGTCAGGATTTTCATGGTTGTGGACTTTCCGGCGCCATTGGGCCCGAGGAGTCCGAAGATGGTCCCTTCTTCGACCGAGAAGGTCAGACGGTCGAGGGCTTTTACGGGCGTGCCTCCTCTCGGATAGGCGGATTTGTAGGTCTTGACCAAGTCGCGAGTTTCAATGGCCGGATTCATATTGGATGCATAGGCAAGGCGATGGCCAAATGGAAGTTCCTTTATTATGTGAGGCTTTCAAAATTCGCGTTGCGAATTCACAAGAGCCTCGTCACAAGTTCTTGCGAATTCGCAAATGCAGGTTTATGCTGGAACGAACGATGGGACGCAATAACAAGAAGAGTACGATCCTCAACTCCTGGGTCATTGACGCATGGGAAGCGGTCACTTCCGAACGGCCGCTGCCTTCGGTGCTCGCGAACTTGACGCGCGTGTTGGTGCCGGTCGTGCACTACGACAGCGTGTCGATCATCCGATTTCAAGACCCGGCATCCGCGGGCGCGCGTGGGGACGATTTTCTGCATGCGATCCACTTGACTGGCATCGCGCCCGTCGAAGGCGAGTCGATTCAGGATTTGATTGCGCGCACTCCGCGTAAGACGAAACCGCTCGGGGACGTGCGGCCGCTGATCGCTTATGAGCCCGTCGCATTCGGAGCCATCGCCGACGGGGAACCCTGGTGCTGCAACGACCTCCTCGCTAAGGACGGTTGGTACGAGCACGAGTTCAAGCTCGCCGCCGCCGGCGTCCGCGCATACGTCTCGGTTCCGCTCAATTCGCGCGGACGGACCATCGGCGCCGCCGTCTTCGCCCGCTTGAAGCCGAGGCCGTTCACAGCGGCGGAGCTCGGCGCTCTGCGAGCGGTGGGCAAGCCGCTTGCCTTTGCGGCCGCGAATGCGTTCGCTTACGACGAAATCCGGCTGCTGCGGGAAAAGCTCGAGGAGGAAAACATACACCTCCGCGATCAACTCGCGAGCGCGCCTTGGCTCGACGGCGTGATCGGCACGTCGCGCGTGTTGCGGCAGGTGCTCGACCGCGTGGGAATGGTGGCCCGCACTGAGGCTAGCGTTCTGATCACCGGCGAGACTGGCACAGGAAAGGAACTGATCGCGCGTGCGATTCACCGGCGCAGTCCGCGCGCGAACGGACCTCTCGTCGAAGTGAATTGCGGAGCGCTGCCGGAGTCCCTCATCGCGAGCGAACTGTTCGGCCACGAGCGCGGCGCGTTCACCGGAGCGCACGAGCGCCGGCGCGGACGCTTCGAGCAGGCCGACGGAGGGACGCTGTTTCTCGATGAAATCGGCGATCTTTCGGCGGAGTTGCAAGTGACGCTGTTGCGGGTTTTGCAGGAACGCGAATTCGAGCGCGTCGGCGGATCGCGCACGGTGCAAGTGAACGTCCGCGTGCTCGCTGCGACCAATCGCGACCTCGCCGCCGATGTCGAAGCCGGACGTTTTCGCGCCGATCTGTACTATCGCCTGAACGTCTTTCCGGTACATTTGCCGCCCCTGCGGGATCGCGCGGAGGACATCCCAGCGCTGGTCGCGCATTTCGCGGCCAAACATGCGGCGCGCCACAATCGCCAGATCACTCGCATCGACCGACGTGCGCTCGACCAATGGCAGAGCGCGTCGTGGCCGGGCAACATCCGGCAGCTAGAAAATGAAGTGGAACGCGCAGTGATCATTGCGTCAGACAGTGTGCTGCGCGCGGCGGAGGCGCGGCCTAAGGACTCGGCGCCACCGGCGAGGCTTCCGCATCAAGTTCCGAAAGCAGCCGAACTCGGCACCGTGCGAGGAGAACTCGAATCGCGCGAGCGGCAGGCGATTGAAGCCGCTCTTTTGAAAACCGGCGGAAAGATCGCGGGACGTTCGGGCGCCGCTCAGCTTCTCGGAATGAAGGCGTCGACGCTCGAGTTTCGCATCCGCAAGCTCGGCGTCAACAAGTTCGCGTTCAAGCGGACGGCTGCGTGATCTCGCTCTTGCCCTGGAGATAGTAATAAACTGCCGGAGTCACGACGAGCGACAACACCATCGACGCAAGGATCCCACCAATCACTGCGATTGCCAACGGCTGCAGCATCTGCGATCCCGATCCGATCGCGAGCGCTAGCGGCACCATGCCTGCCACAGTCGCCATCGCGGTCATGAGGATCGGCCGCAAACGCCGCTCGCCTGCGAGCAGCATTGCGTCCAATGGATCCCGCCCTTCCGCGCGAAATTTCTGATCCGCGTCGAGGAGTAGGATTCCGTTTTTCGCGACGATGCCGATCACCATGATCAACCCCATGAAGGATGAAATATTGAACGTCGTTCGCGTCACAAAGAGCGCCGCGATCACGCCCGCAGTTGACAGCAGCGCCGACGACAAAATCGCAATGGGCGCGCTAAATCCACCGAA
>DASXZC010000439.1:0-8534 GCA_036502165.1 Bryobacteraceae bacterium | reverse complement strand
ACACGATGCCTGACGGCGTTCATCATTCGCTGAAATTGAAGGATGACTTTCAGGTCGTCGGCGCTTCCGCATCGGGACCCTTCGACGGTCCAGTAGTTTTCGCCGGCTACGGGATCACCGCGCCCGAGTACAACTACGACGACTACGCGGGGCTCGACGTCAAAGGGAAGGTCGTCCTCGTTTGGCGCTACGAGCCACAGCAGGATGACCCGAAGAGCAAGTTCGATGGCCGTAACGACACTTCGCACGCGCAGCTCGTCAACAAGGGAATCAACGCGAAGATGCATGGCGCGAAAGCGTTGATCCTCGTGAATCCTTCCTTCAATCGAACCGACGATCCGCTCGACACGTTCAACCAGCAGTCCGGCCTGTCGGGGATCCCGTTCGTGCAGATCAAGGCCGAGGCCGCCGATTCATGGTTCAAGGCCGCCGGCAAATCGGTGAAGGAAATCGGCGAGGCGATCGATAAGGATTTGCAGCCGCGCTCGTTCGCGTTCCCCGACGGGCTGCGCGTCGATTCCACAGTCGATCTCGTACGCGAACAGCACAAGACGTCGAACGTCACCGGACTCCTGCCGGGCTTGACCGACGAGTACATCGTCATCGGCGCGCACTACGATCATCTGGGCCTCGGCGACAACCACTCGCTCGGCAAGGTCGGCGAGATCCATCACGGCGCCGACGACAATGCCTCAGGCACCGCCGGCGTCATCGAACTCGCCCGCTGGTTCGCCAAGCAGCCCAAACAAAAACGAGGCATTTTGTTCCTGGCGTTCACCGGCGAGGAACTGGGACTTCTCGGCTCCGCGTACTATGTCGGCCATCCCGAACTTCCGCTCGAGAAATGCGCCGCTATGATTAATATGGACATGATCGGGCGCATACGGGACAGCAAGGTTTATCTCGCGGGCTCCGGCACCGGTGCGAATTTCAAGGACATGATCGCGGCAATCAAGCCTAAATACGGCTTCCAGCTTGATCTTTCCGAGACCGCCGGCTACGGCTCGAGCGATCATACGTCGTTCACCACCAAGCAGGTTCCGATCCTGTTCTTCTTCTCTGGCTTGCACGCCGATTATCACAAGCCGTCCGATACCTGGGATAAGATCGATGCCCCCGACGCCGCGAAGCTACTCGATTTGATCGCCGACGTGGCTGTGAAGCTCGACAGTGACGAAGGCCGTCCACAGTACGTTCGCGTAGAACCTCCGGCGATGCCCAAGGGTGCGTCCTCAGGCGGAGGCTCCGGCTACGGCCCCTATTTCGGATCCGTCCCCGACTTCGGAGAAACCCCGAAAGGCGTGCGTTTTGCGGACATCCGCGCCGGCTCACCGGCTGAAAAGGCCGGCCTCAAACCCGGCGATATTCTGATCGAATTCGATGGCAAACCCATCGCCAACTTGTACGATTACACCTATGCGCTGCGTTCTAAGAAACCCGGCGACGAAGTACTTGTGAAGGTCGTACGGGCTGGTGGGACAATTGAAGCCAAAGTACTGCTCACTGTGCGTAAATAACTTGTCATACTCAGGTCGTGATGATGGACTCGGCAATGAACCGCAATTCGGTCTTGAACCCTAAGAAGACATGGACACTTCCTCCACTGATCCTGCATCCGTTTTCGGATCCCGACGGGCCTAATAAGCTGGTCGAAAGTTCGAAGGCGAGCATGATGCTGCAGGGGCTGCTGCCCTCCGGCTCGTTGTCTAAAGAGGAGCTCGACCAGACGCTCGTCAACGGCCGGTTCTGCGAGATCCGCATGCTGTACTATGTCGGCCGCGACCTGGTTCGGTGGATCGAGCAGTGCATCGAGCAGCTCGATCATGAGCCCGAGTTGCAGGACCGGAACTATAAGTTCCAGACCTTCGCCGCGTTCCTGGTCGAAGACGCGCCGCCCGCCGTGCAGGCGAAGCTCAAGAAGTGGGGAGTCGCCGATTACAAGTCGATCTTCTCGCGCGCGCTGGGCTTGAATTCCGTCTTCGTCGAACCGCCGGCGCAGGAAATGCTGACGCCGAACTTCATCAAGAATTACTACCGTTTCGCCGACCAGATGTTCGCCGTTCAACAGCACCAGTCCTCGTTCAGCCGCCTGCCCGCCGCGCAGTTCGATTTCGAATTGTTCGCCTCGGGTGAGTACTCGCGGATGTTGTCGAAGGAGTGGGAATCAGAGCCGTTCGAACGCGACAGCCGCTCGATCGACTAGTGTCCGAGAGCTTCGAGGTACTTCTCCGCTTCGATCGCAGCCATGCAGCCCGCGCCTGATGCCGTGATCGCCTGGCGATACACGCGATCCTGAACGTCGCCCGCGTGGAACACACCTTCGATATTCGTCCGCGCGCCACCGTGCGAAACGATGTAGCCGTCCGGATCGAGATCGAGTTGCCCCGTGAACGGTAGCGTATTGGGGATGTGGCCGATCGCGACGAAGAAGCCGTCCACAGGACGATCCACTTCTTCACCAGTCACGAGATTACGCAGCTTCACGCCCGTCACTTCGCCCTGCCCGACGTCGTAGACGTCCGCAACCACGGTGTTCAAAATGAACTTGATTTTCGGATTCTGACGCGCCCGCTCGAGCATAATCTTCGATGCGCGGAACGAATCCTTCCGATGGACGACGGCCACTTCACTGCCGAAACGCGTGAGGAAATTCGCTTCCTCCATCGCCGTGTCGCCGCCGCCGATCACCATGATCTTTTTGCCTCGGTAAAAGAATCCGTCGCAAGTCGCACAGGAACTGACGCCGTGGCCGATCAGCTTCTGTTCATTGGGCAGGCCTAGCCAGCGCGCCGACGCTCCAGATGCCACGATGACGGTTCGCGATTCGACCCAGACGCCATCGACATTCAACTTGAATGGGCGGGCATTCAAATCCGCCGCATCGACGGTTCCTTCCTGATAAATGGCGCCGAACCGCTCGGCCTGCTTGCGTATGTTCGCAACCAGTTCCGGACCCATGATACCGTCGGGAAAGCCAGGAAAGTTTTCGACTTCGCTGGTAATCGAAAGCTGGCCGCCGTGGTCCTTGCCGGTGAGGACGAGAGGTTTCAAACCCGCGCGGGCAGTGTAGACGGCGGCAGTGTTACACGCGCAGCCGGATCCAATAATTATGACGTTGTGCATGAAATCGAAGGAGGATGAGACGATTTCATGCTAGCAAACATGTCAATCGGTGAGTTCGAGAATCAGATGTTCGAACACGCTGCGGTCATCCGGACGGGCGTCGCGCAAGCCGCGGTCGGTCTCGAACAACAGCCGGATGGCCTTCTCTGTGCGCGCTTGTGAGAATGCGTTCATCGTCTCGAAGACTTGCGCCGCTCGGTCGCCCCAGAGCCGTATTCCAAGCTTCGTGAAATGTCCGATGATCGCCTGGCTCGACCGCAGCTTCGCCTCATGCGCGACCAGCGCATAGCGGAATTGCGACGCCACAAACGTCAACGCAAGCGGCAGGTATTCGCCCTCGCGAATCAGAGAATCGAGGATATCGAGCGACCTCGTTCGATCCCCGCGTCCGAGTGCGGCGACCAGCGCGAAGATCGTACTCGTGCGAGCGTTTGGCACCATCGCCGCCAAATCGTCGGACGTGATCTTGCGCGAGGTTCCCGCGTACAGGCTCAGCTTTTCGAGTTCATTCGTTACCTTGAACGCATCGCCCGCGCAGGCCTCGATCAACTGGCCGAGCTCCGAGAGTCCGATCTGCAGATTCGTTTTGCGCACGATATCCTGAGCCATTGCGCGGACCATCTCCGCACTGAGCGCCTTGAATTCGACCACCTGCTTCAACGCCGCATAGAACTTGTGCAATCGCTCGAGCCGCGGTTTGTCATCGCTATTGTCGTAGTCATAACGCGAGCATTCGAACACCACCACTACGTCCGGCGACGGCCTCTTCGCGTACGCGTTCAGCCCCGCCGTATGTCCTGATTCCGGATCGTCGGATATTGCCTTGCCCTTCGGCAGCACGGCCTCGGCCGAGGAAATCCAGATCAACCGCCGCGTCACGAACAGGCTCATCGAGCGTGCATCGTCGAGGGCTTCGTCGATCTTGATTTCCGAAAGATCCAGATGCGTGAAAGCATCGCCGGCCTCGCCGGAGGAGTCGACTCCCAGCACAGCTTTGATCAATGCCTTGCGGCAGCGGCCCCGTTCGTAGCCTTCTGAGCCCACGAACAAATACAGTGGCGCAGGCGGATTTTTCGTCAGATCGCGGCGGAACTGCTCAGGAGTCATTAGAAGTTCGAAAGGATCCCGCTCACCAGCGCCCGCGCCGCTTCTTTGCTCAATCGCGCCATTGCGGGGTCGCTCTCTTCGAAATACGTCGTCGGGTCGGAACTGATTTCATAGCGCTGATGGAACGTGAAGTAGCCGTTCTCCCACAGAGTCTTGCCCGTCGCGCGATCGACGAGCTTAGCCGACAGCGTTACCTCGCACTCGACCACCGAGGCGCGCGAAGTCGAGGGATCGAAAATCGCGGGACTCGCGCGGTACTTCAGCACAGTCCCCGTCAGCACGGCGTCGGCTCCCTCGGGCTTGGTGACGATCTTGTATTTGGTGCGCGCGATGAATTCGCGCGTGATGTCCTGGGGCAGGGAATCGGTCAGCTTGAATTTCACCGACGCATTCGTCCACGCCGGAATGTAGATGGTCTTGAGGGTTGTAGGCAGAACGCTGTCGTGGCCCTCGACATGATAGCCGCAACCGCCGGATACGAGAGTTAACACCGCCAGTCCGCCGAGCGCAAGAACCTTCATCAGAGCGCCTCCTGCGCCACTTTGAGCGCGCCCTCGCCGAGCACGCGCAGATTGTCGCACACCATCCAGAGCCATATTGCTTTCGGATGGTTGCGGTCCCGCACGATAGAACCCACTGTCAGCCCGCTTTGTTGCGCCGTGCCCACGTTGCTCGCAGGCGCGGTCTCGCCGTCACGGACGTCCACTTTCGCGGCACGAAGGACGGTTTCGATTTTCTTGGGATCCGCGTCCTCCGCGAACTCCGCCCAAATCGAAAAACTGTACCCGTGAAATACCGGAGCCTGCACGAGGCGCAGCGACGGCATCGCGATCGACGATCCGCTCAGCAGTTTCTCGAGATGTCGTGCGATGCGTGCTTCAATATCCGCAAGCTTCGCGCGCGCTTCCGATCCATAAGCGGGAAGCATGTTGAACGCCAACTGCGCGTCGTAAACCGTTTGCGGCACCGTCTGCAACGCGAGCAGTGCGCGCGTCTGTTTATCGAGTTCTCCAATTCCAGGATGCCCGAGTTCGCTCGCCGGCTCATATATAACGATGACGCTGCGTTCGATGTTGCCTGACACTGAGAGCAGTTGCAGCAACTGCCGCAATGCGATCGCCGCGGGATGCGCCATCACGTTCAATCTCGTCTTAGCACCTGCCGCTTCCATTCCCGGAGCCCGCAGTCGCGCCTCAGGATCCGCCTCGAGCGCGCCCGTTAAATCGATCAGTACGGCATCCTTGGGCGCCGTTCGTTGCGCCTCCTGATGGGATGATGGAGTCCCCGCGAGGAACACGACGCGCGTTCCCTCGAGCGTCTGCTTCGTCATCGGCGGAAGGTAGAGCGCCTCATCCTCGCGAACCGCGAGCGTGCCACCAGTCATCTCGCCATCCAGCAACTCGAGCCGCAGCGGCAGCTTCTGATCTTCCACTAATTCCTGAATCTCGCGTCCGATAAGCGTATTGCCGCCTGCGATCGCAGCCACGGCCTTCACTACGGACAGCTTTTTGTTAGCCAATCTGATGCTCCGGTTGCGTTGGATGAGCCGCGCCCCGCCGCCGCACGCGCCTGCGGATGGTTCCAAATAGCCGGATGAGAATGCCGCTCAGCGCGTAGCTCGTCATCATGAGGAACAGCACCGGCTGCGGGAAATTCCACAACAAATAGATGAACCCGCCTGCGCCGAGCAGAAAAATCGTCGACCGCGGACGCAGCAGACTCATGTCCTTGAAACTCGGGTATCTCCAAGTGCTCACCATCAGGAACGCCGTCAATCCCAAGAGTCCCAGCCACACGACCGATGCCACCCACCACTGCAGCGGTTGGCCGCCCAGCAGGTAAATGATCGAGGCCACCAGTCCCGCGCCCGCCGGAATCGGCATGCCGACAAAATACTTCCTGTCTGGCCTCCCGGGGTTCGAAGGAACCGGATTCTTCTGCACGTTGAATCGCGCGAGACGCAGCGATCCGCATAGCAGGAACATGAAGGCGACGAAGTATCCGAGCCGGTGCAGATGGTCGCGCATAAATCCGACCGGCGGATCGCCCGTGAACTGCACGCCCCATGCGAACGCCAGCACTGCAGGCGCGAATCCGAACGTGATGACGTCGGCGAGCGAGTCCATCTCTTTGCCGAACTCCGACGTGGTATTCGTCATCCGCGCGATGCGGCCATCGAGTCCGTCGGCGACGATCGCCCATCCAATCATTTGCGCCGCTTCTGAAAAATGGTCGAGAGCGGCGTGCAGGTTTCCGCCCGAATACGCCATGGCGCCCTGGAAGGACTGCACGATGGAGTAAAAGCCGAGGAAAATGTTCCCCGCCGTGAAAAAGGTCGGCAGAGCGTAAGCGGCTCGCCTGGGCCGGCGGTCTGGGGATTTCGGATCCACCAGCCGGTCGCGTATGTTCATTGAAGGCATGTATTCACTTTCGCCTCGCTAGAATCGACAATCCCGCCGAGACCGTTTCGCCCGGTTTCACGTCGACATTCCATTCGGGGCCAAAGAATACATCGACGCGCGACCCGAATTTGATCAGTCCGATCCGCTCGCCCGCCTTCACTCGATCGCCGGGGTGTTTATAACAGATGATGCGCCGGGCGATCAATCCGGCGATCTGTGTGAACACTACTTTCGCCCCATCTTCGCCGTCGACGGTTAAAACGTTTTGCTCATTATCCGTGGCAGCCTCATCGACCGCGGCATTCAGGAATTTGCCCGGTTTGTACTGGATTTCGCGAATCACTCCAGCGATCGGCGACCGGTTCACATGGACGTCGAACACGTTCATGAAAATGCTGACGCGCGTGTGTGTAGGGTCCATTTCCTTGACGGACACAATTTTCCCATCGGCCGGTGAAACCGCCACCGGCCCCCCCGGAACCGCGCGATCCGGATCACGAAAGAAATTGAGGCAAAACGCCGCCAGAATGTAAAACGGGATCCCCCAGGCGGGCTTGATAAAGTACCCGGCTGCGAGTCCACCGGCGATGAGACCGAGGGCGTAGTAAATGCCTGTGATGACCATTAGGAGTGGAGTAGACCTTTCCATTTTCGCACTTCAGCGAATAGGAAGCGAATAAGAAGTTCAGCCCAGCAACTCGGCGAGACCAGGGACGCCCATTGCGTCGACTCCCGGAACGACGGACCGCATCAACGGCTCGGTCTTCGACTCGCGGTGAACGATCGACATTCGAACGTTGTCCTTCGACGGCATCGCGGCCCGCAACGACGCAAGCGGCCGCGCCATCGACGGCAGAACCGTCTTCGAAGCTTTGCACTCGACCATCCACAAGCCGCTGCCGGATCGGGCGGGAAAGAGGAAGTCCACCTCGAGCCCTTGTTGATCGCGGAAGTAATAGAGTTCCTTGCGCGCGCCCCGGTTGATCTGCGCCTTCAGGATCTCCGACGCAACGAATCCCTCGAACAGCGCGCCGAGGAAAGGGGAACGCTCGAGCTCGCTTGCGGTGTGGATGCCGAGAAGGTGGCAGGCCATCCCTGAGTCTCCAATGTAAATTTTTGGCGTCTTGACGAGGCGCTTGCCGAAGTTCTCGTAATACGGTGGCACGATCATGATCTGCCCCGTGATCTCGAGCACGCGCAGCCACTCGCCGATCGTCGGCCCGGACACGCCGAGCGATGCCGCCAGGTCGCTGCGGTTGAGCATCTGTCCATGACGGCTCGCAACCAGCGACAGGAATCTCCGGTACGTAGCGAGGTCCCGCACGTTGGTGATCGCGCGCAGGTCGCGCTCCAGATAGGTCTGTATGTAGGAACTGAACCAGAGTCCGCGCGATTTAGGACGTGCGAGAACCTCGGGATAGCCGCCATACAAAAGATTTACTTTGGGAGACTCGGCGACGCTTAGCGGGAGTAGTTGCAATACGGCTGCGCGGCCCGCCATCGACTCGCTGACGCCTTGCATCAGAGGAGCCTCTTGCGAGCCAGTGAAGAACCAATCACCCATAGATCGGGGTTTCGCATCGATTCTTGTTCTGACGTAAGCGAACAACTCGGGGGCATTCTGGATCTCATCGAACAGAACTGGAGGCGTCAGTGAATCGATCAGTCCACGAGGATCGGCGCGGACGCGCGCCAGTATGTCGGGATCCTCGAGAATCACATAGGTGGCTTTTCGAAAGAGCTGACGCAACAGCGTCGTCTTGCCGGCTCTGCGCGGGCCGGTGAGAACGACAGCCGGGAAATGCCGGGCGGCATTCAGGACGGCCTTCTCGAGTGTCCGTCGAAAGATGCGCATATGAGAATTCTAAACTACAACTTTCAAATTCTCAAGCGTAGGCATTT